>CALGMY010000203.1 GCA_937958785.1 uncultured Gammaproteobacteria bacterium
GTCCACGCGCACGCGCTGGCGCACCAGCGAAGGCCCGCGGCCGCCGCCGCGCGCGATCTGGTAGACGCCCAGCGGCACACTGCGGAACTCGTACTTGCCCTCGGCGTCGGTGCGTGTGTTGTTGGCCGCAAAGCCGCCAAAGCTGCCGCCGATCAGCAGCAGCGATTCGTCTTTGTAAACCGCGCCGTCCAGCCGCACGCGGCCATAGATGCGCGCCGTGCCGGGCTTCTGGTCGGTGAACGCGGGGCAGTGCACGTCGATGATGTCAAGCGCGGACACGTTCACAATTCCTGGCAGTAGTGCGGAAAGTGTGCCCGAAACGCTGTGCTATAGTCCAAGCGTGCTAGCCGACAGCTACATTGTTCCCCAGTGCAATGCGTTGCCGCGCACGCTCGGCGCATTGATGGCCCTCTACGAAGGCAATTTCATCAAGCTGGCATCCCTCATTCCCGCGCTGGCCACGGCAACGCCCTTCGCCGGCTCCGGCAACGAGGCCGTGTCCCGCGCGTCGGGCGACCTCGACCTGCATTTGCACGTGGACGCCATCACGCGCTATACGGTCGACCTGCGCCTCACCTACGTGTTCGACGATGCCGCGGGCCCGTCGGCCGACCCTGACCTGCACCTGCGGGCATACCTGGATGCCCGCATGGTCGAGGTGATCAGCTGGGCGATCACCCACCGCCACGAAGTTCTCCGGCAGCTCGCCGCGACCGGCGGCCGCGAGCTGGACCGCCGCTGGTCCCGCAACATCATGCTCGGGAAGTGGCTTGATTACCTGGCTGAACGAGGTCACCGCCTCGGGGCGTGACCCTGGGCCCCGTGACGGCCGTCACGGCCGGGCCGCCCCCGCCGCCCGCCAACTGTCGATTGCTTCAACGGCGGCCCGGGCACACTTCGTTAAATTCATCCCGTGCTAGCCCTAGCCCAGCAATTCCTGGCCCGGCGCCGCCCGGCCGAGGACGACCGCCTGCTCCGCCTGTTCTGGAACCGGGCGGAGCTCAAGCGCGAGTTCGCCAAGGCCCAGCGGGAGCGGGAGCTCATGGTGGACCAGCTCCGCCAGCAGGAGGGCGCCATCCTCCGGGCCCAGCAGCGCCTCGAGCAGCTGGAGGGATTGCTGGCAGACCCGGGGCGGGCCGCTGGCGCAGCGGTCTACTTCCAGCTGCGCGGCGTCTGGGGTTACAGCCGGCGCCGGCTCGCGCGGCTCGCCCGGGACCTCACTACCCGGCAGCAGGAACGGGAGGGACAACGGGAGGCGGCACGCTTCGAGGAGCACCGCTCCGCTGCCCTGCGCGCCATCGAGCAGCGCCTGCAGCCACTGGAGGAGCGCCGGGCGGCCCTGGAGGCCGAGCTCACCACGGTCCGGGCCCGGCGCTACGAGAGCACGGGCTTCTGGCGCTACTTCACCCGCCGCCGCCTCGACGCTGAACAGGCCGTGCTGGTCGCTGCGCGGGAGTCGGTGGACGAGCAGGTCGCCCGCTACGAGCGGGCGCGCCACGACAAGCTTCGCGAGGAGGCGCCGCTACCGGATGCCATCGGCGTCGATGGCCGGCGTGTCGTCAATCTTTCCGTAATCGCGTTGGCGCAGGAACTGCTGCTGGCCTTCAGCGCGCATGACGTTGCCACCCTGGCCCGGGAGGCGTCGCTGCGCCAGGTGACCGAGGTGGACTACGGTGACCTTGCCGCCTGCCGGGAATTCAGCCGCCGCATCGAGGCCGTCCTGCGCCAGGTCGAGGCACTGGACGAGCTGCCCGCCCGCACGCGGCGGCGCGCGGAGTACCTGCGGGCCACCGTGAGCTACCGCCGGGACGGGGACACCGTGCCGGACCCCGCGGGGCTCGCGTCGATTCCCCTCCAGCTGACCGGTGACGGCGAGCCGCGGCCTGCCGGAGGCGCGACCCTCGGCGTCAACGTACTGGCCGACGAATACTGGGACGTCTACGGGGTGCTGCTGCTCTAGCCCCCGGGGCGCCTCTCAGTCCTTCGACGTCATGCCGTCGGCGGGGCTGGTAGCCTGGGTGACCAACTGCTTGCCGCCGGCCAGGCGGGAGTATTCGAGGGCCATGCTGGCCGCCGTGTCCAGCAGCGGGTCGGGCGTCTCGTCCGGCGCCGCATCAGCCACGTCACTGATCGTCGCGAGGCCGCGCGCCTTACGCCAGGTGTTCTCCCGGGCCAGGGCCGCCTGTCGCTCGGACTCCCGTTCCTTGCGCCGCGCCTCGAGGTTGAGCGACACCCGCTCCAGTGCGCGGGACTGGTCCGCCGCGGCGATGCCGGCCTCCAGGTACTTCATGTCCGCCGTCCCGGAGAGTTCCGCATCCTCGTACCGGGTCAGGGCGGCGATCGCTGCATCGAGCGAAGTTCCCGCCCGGAAACTGGTGGCGGCGATCTGGTCCCAGGGCAGGGCCCGGTCCCTGCTGCTCTCGCCGATGACGCTGGAGTCGATCGGGGAGGGCAGCTCGATGTCGGGGATCACCCCCTTGTGCTGGGTGCTGCCGCCGTTGACCCTGTAGAACTTGCCCATCGTCAGCGTGAGCTGGCCGAGGCCCTGGTCGGTGCCGCTGCGGGACCCGTACTGGTCGAGCGGATACAGGTTCTGCACGGTGCCCTTGCCAAAGGTCTGCTGGCCAATGACGATGCCCCGGCGGTAGTCCTGGATGGCTGCCGCGAAGATCTCGGACGCCGAGGCGCTGAACCGGTCGACCAGCACCACCAGCGGTCCGTTGTAGGCCACCGCCGGCACCGGGTCCTCGAGGACCTGGATCTCCCCGCTGGTCGCCCGGAGCTGCACCACCGGCCCACGGTCGATGAACAGCCCGGTGAGGGCGGTCGCTTCGTCGAGGTGCCCGCCCCCGTTGCCGCGCAGGTCGAGGACGAGGCCCGCGACCCGGTCCTTGCGCAACTCGCCGAGGAGCCGGCGCACGTCACGGGTGGTGCTGATGTAATCCTTCTCGCCCCGGTTACGCGCGTCGAAGTCCTGGTAGAAGCTCGGCACCGTGATCACGCCGATGTTCACGGTCTCGCCACCCCGTTTCACGGGAACGACCGACTTCTTGGCAGCCTGCTCCTCGAGCTTGATCTTGTCCCGGGTGAGTTCGAGCATCGTCTCCGGCGCGCCCGGCGCTGCATCCCCGGCGACAACCTGCAGCCGCACCTTGCTGCCGCTCGGGCCGCGGATCAGCTGCACGACGTCGTCCAGCTGCCAGCCGACCACGTCGACCAGTTCACCGGCGCTGCCCTGGCCCACCGCGGTGATCCGGTCGCTGGCTTTCAGCCGGCCGTCGATGGCTGCAGGTCCGCCGGGTATCACGTTCATCACCTGCACGAAGTCCTCGTCGAGCTGCAGGGACGCGCCGATGCCCTGGTAGGACAGGCTCATCTGAATCCGGTACTCCTCGGACTGCCGCGGTGAGAGGTAGCTCGAATGGGGGTCCAGCGTCCGGGCGAAGGAGTTCATGAAGGTCTCGAAGACCTCGTCGCTGTCCAGGCCATTCACCCGGTCCAGTACGCGCTGGTAGCGCTTGCGCAGGATGTCGCCGGTCTCCTTCCAGTCCTTGTCGGCGAGCAGCAGGCTGAGCGCGTCGTTCTTCACCCGCCGCCGCCACAGGTCCTGCATCTCGACGGGGGTCGCGATCCAGGGGAGCTTCTCCCGGGCGAAGACGTAGTCCTCGTCGACCGTGAAGTCCGGCTGCTGGTCGAGCAGGCTGATGGCGTAGGCGATGTTCTGCTGGGCCCGCAGGCGGTAGATGCGGAAGATGTCGAACACCGGTTCCATGTCGCCGCGCCGGAGCGAATCGTCGAGCGTCGTCCGGTAGCGGTTGAAGTAGGCGATGTCGGACTGCAGGAAATTGTGCCGGCTGGGGTCGAGTGTCTCGAGGTAGGTCTTCAGCGTGGCTTCCGACAGGGAATCATCGACCGTCACCCGGGAGTAATGGGCGCGTTCCACGAACCGCGTGACGAGCCGCGCGACCTGGCGCTCCCGGGGCGTGGTTTCCAGCACCGTCGGCGCGACCGGGCCGGTCTGCTTGGCGAGGACGGGCACGGCCGGCCCGAGGACCACCGTGGCGATGACGAGCAACGCCGCGAGGTGGACGGACTTCCAGGCTGGATGACGTGCGATCTTCATGATTTCCGGGGCAGTGGCAGGTTGACGATGCGGCGGGCGTACTGCCCACCTAGGCTAGACTTGGGTCCGTAATCAGGCAAGCGCAGGGACCGGACATTCATGCAGCCGCTCACGGTGATCCTCGGCATTGTGCTCGGCAGCGTGTTCTCGATTGCCTTTGGGCTTGCCATCGTCTGGTTCATCTTCGGCATGCGCCAGGCGGAGGATTCCCGCTTTGCCAGCGAGCTCCCGGAGCTGGCCAGGGCCACCGTGCTGTTCACGATCGTGACGGTCATCGCGGCCTTCGCCTTCATCGGCTCCCTCCGGGTGGCGTCCTGGCGTCGCTGGCCCCTCGCGGCCCTGCTGGCGGGTCTCACGGGAATCGGCATTTATTATTGGCCGGCCTGAGGGACCGGTTTTGTTCGCCTGGCCCGACTATAAGGCCCGTTGCCGGCCGCCGGCCGGCAAGCTGACATAAACGTGAAAATGAGAACTCAATTCACTGAAATTGTTAATTATTTCAGTCGGAATCCCGGGGCGCCCAGGACCCGCCGAGGCGCAGTACCAGGTACCAGACGAACACGACCAGCGTGGGGGCAAGCAGCAGCCACCAGGCGAGGGGCTCGCCCCGGCCGGCCGCCGCGTACACGCTCGAGAGGTAGTCGCTGAGGCCGAGCTTGCCTTCGTAGGCGCCGATCAGGCGCTTGCCCGCCACGTAGCTGGCCACCGGCAGCAGCAGCCCGCCTGCCACTGCGAGGACGACGAAAGCGACCAGGTTCCGCACCGGGGATCTCACCCGGCTAGTGTCCCATCAGGGGCGGACGCTGGAAAGCTCCGGCGGCCGGGCGGCGCGCTGCGCGCGGAGATGCCGGAGACGATGGCGACGGCGCAGCGCGGCGACAGCGATCCCGACGTGCAGGCAGCCGACGGCGAGCAGCAGCAGGTAGGGCGCGCGCCAGGCCGGCTCCGGCAGGAACAGGGCGGAGGCGAGGGCACCGGCGCCGAGGCCCGCGTAGAGCCAGGGCAGGGCGCCATACAGGGCTGCCGGCAGCCAGACCCGGCGCAAGGCGCCGCGTCCCGCAGTGGTGCGCGTCCTGGCAGTGGTCACGGCCGCAGGTCCCCCGGGATGGAGGATGGAGTCTGCCGGATCGGTCGCGCTCCGTCTGTGCAGGGGCGCTCAGTCGAAGCCCGGTACTGCGCTCGCCGACAGGGCCCGGGCCGGGCGACCCAGCACCCGGGCCGAGGCCGCCCGCAGGGAGGCGAGGCTCGCCGTTTCGTCGCCCTGGAGCAGGCGGGCGACGAGCTTGAGGAGCGTCTCGCGTCCTGCGCTCGCCTGGCGCAGTTCCCCGTCCAGGTCGTGACAGACCACCACGGCACGGGCGGTGACCGGCCCCGTGGAGCTCCGCGTCCGGAGGCTGCGCACGGGCTTGCCCCAGCGGCGGAGGTCGGCAATGGTCCCGGCGAAGCGGTCGGGCGAGATGGTGCCCGAGTCCTTCAGCGCCCGCAGGGACAGGTACTCGGCCAGGCCCTCGTCGATCCAGTCCTGGTCGGCGGGCGTCGTGAGGTCCGCGAGCAGCACGTGCACCATCTCGTGCACGATGGTGCTGGTGCCGTTCTCGCTGATGAGGGGGCGGGCGGCATGCACGTAGATCGAATTGGGTGCCGACAGGGCGCCCAGCCACATGGGTTCCGCGGCGGCCACGATGTTCACGTAGCGCAGATTGCCCGGCCCGTCGGCGCCGAGGGCAGGCAGCAGCTCGGGCAGCGTCCAGCGCAGCAGGCCGAGCATGGCGAGGCGCTCCATCCGCAGCCCGCGCGGCGCGGACACGGTGACCTCCAGGCCCGCGATGACCTCGCGACGGGTGCCGATGTCGCCGGCGATGACCCAGCCGATGGGGCGGGCGAGGCGGCCGCCCGGATTGCGGACCACCAGGCGACCCCGGGCATCCGGCAGGTAGGGCGTCACCAGGGACCAGCCCTTCGGCAGGCCGATGGCCAGTTCGCCGGCGAACGCGCTCCGTGCCGCCCGCCGCGAAGCCTGCACGGGGAAGGCGTCGTCACCCCGGAACAGCGCGAACCGGTCACCGACGTAGGCGTCATTCCCGGCGGAGTTTCGTCCCTGGCGGCGGTGGGTGAGGGGCACCTGGTAACGCAGCGTGCCCCCGTCAGGCGGCGGCCGCCAGCGCACTTTGCCCGCGTCCACCATGACTTCCCCGTCGCCCGAGACCCGCGTGAGCCGCGTGCCATCCAGCACCAGCTCCCGAAGCGCCCCGTCGCCCTGCGTGACCACGATGCGCGCGGGTGACCGCGCGGCACCGGCCACGAGGTCCAGCTCGAAACGCGCGCTCGCCCCGGCGGCGAACGCCCCGGCGGGCGTCAGGCCCGCCGCTAACAGTCCCGCGGCGACCAGGCCCGCGATAAGATCAAGGCGCATCGCCGGAATCTATCATGCAGCCAGCCAGGAGTTCGTCGTGGCCTTCCCCGAGAGCTTTCGTACCGCCTGTGGGTCCCTGCTGCCGCCGGGTGTCGTGCTGGAAGCGTTGCCGACGCGCCGGCTCGGCCGGACACCGGAACTCTGCGAGCGCCTGAACGGCTACATCCTCGCCCGGCAGAAGACCGGGGTGTTCTCCCAGCCCGAGGACTTTGCCGACGGTCGCCTGCCGGCGCCGGGCGAGTTCGCGGTGCTGACGAATTTCAGCGACGAGCCGCGCTGCCTGGTCCGTTACGATGAGTGCCAGCTCATGCGCTTCGGTGACGTGGGTCCCGCGCACCTCGCGATCGAGACCCCGGCGCTGCGGGACCTCGCGGCGTGGCGCCGCTTCCACCGCAGCTACTGGGAGCCCGTGCTGGCGGCCCGCGGCATCGCCTACAGCGATGACCTGCCGATCGTCTACCAGCGCTTTACCGTGCTCTATCCGCCACCGCCGGCGGGCGCCTGAGGGCTGGTCCGCGGGGGGCATCCTCGAAGCTGTCGCGCCGCTCGGCGAAGCCCTGCGGATCGGGGTGGATGATGATCTCGCAGTCCGGGTAGGCCGCCATGATGGAGTCCTCGACCGCGTCCAGGATCCGGTGGGTATCCACGAGGGAGGTCCCCGCGTCCAGCTCCAGGTGGAACTGGATGATGTAGCCCGCGCCGCCATGCCGGGTGCGCAGGTCGTGGAAACCGAGCACCTTCGGGTGCTGCAGGGCCAGGTCCCGGATGCGGCGCCGGTCGTCCCCGGGGATCTCCCGGTCGAGCAGGATGTCGAGGGACCGCGCGGCGATCTGCCAGGCGCTGTAGACCAGGTAGGCGGCCACGGCGAGGCCCACCGCCGGGTCCACCCACGTGTAGCCCGTGAAGGCCGCGATCCCCACGGCCGCGACCACGCCGGCGTTGGTGAGCAGGTCGGACTGGTAATGCACGGCGTCCGCCGCGATGGCCACGGAACCGGTCTCCCGGCTCACGTGGCGCTGGAAGGCGTACAGGGCGAGCGTCACGGCCAGGGAGCCGGCGATCACCGCCATGCCGGCCAGGGGCTCCCGGGGTGCCGCCGGGGCCAGCAGCCGCTGAATGGCCTCGAACGCCACGTAGCAACCCGAGCCCGTGATGATCACGGACTGCAGCAGCGCCGCGAGGCCTTCGGACTTGCCGTGGCCGAAGCGGTGCTCGACGTCGGCGGGGGAGAGCGAGAAACGCACCGCCCAGAAGGTCAGCGTGGAGGCGAGGATGTCCAGGAAGGAATCCGCCAGGGAACTCAGCACCGAGACCGCCCCGGTCGTGCGCCAGGCCCAGGCCTTGGCCAGCACGAGCGCCAGCGCAACGCCTACCGACGCGTAGGTCGCGGCGCGCATCAAGCGCGCGCGGTGGTCATGGCGTTCGGCATGGGGCGGGGGAGGCATGGCCGAAGTTTAACCCGCGGGCCCCCTGACCGTGCCGGATGAGAACCGCTACCATGCCGGCCCCATGGCGCCCGCTGACATCCTGCAGATCCTGGCCATGGCGGCCGTGTGGGGCGGCTCGTTCCTGTTCCTGCGCATCGCCACGCCCGAGTTCGGGGCCGTGCCGCTCATCGCCATCCGGGTGGCCGTGTCGGCGCTGTGCCTGCTGCCCGTCGTGCTGTTCCGGCCCGCCTGGCGCAGGGCGTTCCGGGAGAACACCGGCAAGCTCCTCGTGCTCGGCATTACCAACGCCGCGCTGCCGTTCCCCCTGTTCGCCTACTCCACGCTGTTCGTCACCGCGGGCTTTGCCTCCATCATCAACGCGACGGCACCGCTGTTCGCCGCGCTGGTGGCCGGCATCTGGCTGAAGGACCGCATCACGCCCGGGGGCTTCCTCGGCCTGCTGATCGGCTTCGCCGGCGTGGTGCTGCTGGTGGGCGGCCTGCCCGAGGCGCGGCCCGGCGCCCACCTGGCCATCGCGGGGTCGCTGTTCGCGGCCTTCCTCTACGGCGTTTCCGCGAGCTTCGTGAAACGGCACCTGGCCGGGGTCGACACCTGGGTCACGACCATCGGCAGCTTCGGTTTCGCCGCCCTACTGCTCGCGCCGCTGGCGGTGCTCACCTGGCCCGAGGCGCCGCCTTCGGGACGGGCCTGGCTGACCGTGCTGGTGCTGGCGGTCGCATGCACGGCGATCCCGAACATCTACTACTTCCGGCTGCTGCTCCGGGTGGGCCCGGGCAAGGCCATGTCGGTGGCCTTCCTGATCCCGGTATTCGGCATCCTCTGGGGCGCCCTGGTGCTCGGCGAGCGCGTGACCGCCAACATGCTGGCCGGGGGCGCCGTCGTGCTGCTCGGTACCGCCCTGGTGGTCGGGGTCATCGGCCGCCGGCTCGGCGCCGCGCCGACCGCGGGTTGAGCTAGCATGGGGCCCAACGGAGGGACCCCATGCGCCAGCCACTCATCGCCTGCCTGCTCCTCACGCTGCTTGCCGGATGTGCCACGCCGCCCCGGCAGGAGTCCGTGCTCGCCCCGGGTGCCAACCCGGCGGCCTTCCGCACCTTCGCGATCGGCTTGCCCCCCGGCGAGGGCGCCGATGACGCGCCACTGCGGATCCTGGACACCCACATCCGCAACGCCCTCCGGGAAGAGTTCACCCGCCGGGGCTATGCCGAGGTGGCCGACGCCCCCGAGCTGCGGGTGGATTACGAGATCGCCCAGGAGGACCGGGTGCGCTCCAGTCCGTTCCGCATCGGCATCGGCATGGGCAGCTTCGGCGGCAACGTGGGCGGCTCGGTGAGCATGGGCACGCCGGACATCCAGACCTACCAGGAAGGCCGCCTCGTCATCCACGTGTACGACGCCGCCCGCAAGCAGGAGCTCTGGTACGGCAGCGTGACCGACAAGGCCGGGCAGCGCAGCCTGGACGCCGCCGCCGTGGCCCGGGTGGTGGGCCTTGCGCTGGAGAGCTTCCCGGCGCGGGGCGCTGTCCCGGCGCCCTGAAACGAAAACCCCCGCGCGGGGCGGGGGTTTCCGGTCGGAGGCGGGAATCGTGGATCGCGCCTGAAGGCGCTCCTACAAGGCGCTCCTACAGGGCGTTCCGGCGGCGGGCGAGGCCGAGCAGGCCGAGGGCGGAGCCGAACAGCCAGACGGCCGCGGGCACCGGCACCACCTGCACGTCGCCGTCCACGACGGCCCAGGCGTTGTAGAAGCTGCCTTCCTTGTCCTGGGGACGCTGGGCGCCCGAGGGGCCGAAATACCAGGCGTAGAAGGCCGGCAGTCCGTAGTCGATGCCCGTGCTGTCCGTGGTCGTGTCCTGGCCATACCAGTAGAAGTTGCTGGCACCCAGGTTGGTGAACGGGGCCGTGTTCTGCCAGCGGGGGCAAGGATTCGGGTACGTGGTGCACAGCGCCCCGGCCGGGGTGTAGGCGGCAAAGTTACCGAGCGTGTCGTAGAAGAGCGAGGCCAGTTCCGCGGCCTGGGGGCCGGTGCTCACCGTGTTGTAGCCGCAGTCGCCCCCACTGTAGGACACCAGCGAGTTGACGGTGCAGCCGTCATTGCCGATGTCGTACATCGCCGGCAGCCGCCAGCTGCTGATGCCGAGGTAGTTGGCGCTGTTCATCGCCGCCACCCACGCCACTGCGGTGGCCCACTCCATGCGGCCCTGGGCATTGATGCCCGAGACGCCGAAGTTGTTGGTCAGGGCCAGGTTCGCGTTGGCGAGCCAGGTGATGTCGAGGGTGGTGTCGTAATACGCCTCGATGCTGCCCGGGCTGCCATTCAGGTCCCGGGCCAGCAGGGCCGCATTGACGGGCACCGCGGCGGCGCAGAGGGCGATGACGGCGAGGAGTGACTGGATGCGCATGGTGCGTGCTCCCGGGCTGGTTCAGGCGAACTTGCGGCGGGCGAGGCCGAGCAGGCCGAGCGCCGAGCCGAAGAGCCACACGGCGCCGGGGACCGGCACCACCTGGGGCGTGAAGGTGAAGGTCAGGCGGCCGAAGCTGGTGGTGCCGGCGCTCTCGGAGAGGGCCCGCTTCAGTTCCAGCTGCAGGTTGCCGTTGCCGAGGATGGAGAGGTCTACGCGGCAGCGGTTGATGGCGCCCGTGTTGGCGAGGTTGGCCGCCTGGCCGCAGGTGCCCGGTGACGCCGCGCTGGTCAGGCCGGTGTAGAACGAGCTCATGTTGTAGCTAGACCGGTAACCAACGCTGCTGCAGGGGTCCGTCGAGGCGAAAGTGACCGTGATGCAATAGCCGGTATTGCCCACGATGACGCTGCCGGCGGGCAGGGCGTTGGCCGGGCTCGTCACCGGGGTATAGGTGGGGGCGAGGGTGGTGGTGCCGTTGATCATGGCGGAGTAATCGCTGCCGCCGGAATTGAAGCTCCAGGCGAGGCCCGTCAGCGTGATATTGCCTGCGCCATCGTCCACCGCCGTGCCGGTGCCGCACCCGACGCAGTTCACCGGCGCCGTGCCAAAGGTGTTGTCGTAGGTGATGTTATTGAGGACGTAGGTCGTGGCCGCCTGGGCGCCGGTCGAGAGCAGCAGCAGGGCCGCCGCGGACAGCAGATACTTCTTCACTGGAGATTCCCCACTCAAATGGTTGATCGCAGGCCGGTTATGCCGGCTATTTGATGTCCGCTGCCCGGGGTTCTCGCGCCCGGATCCACGGTCCCGTTCTCTGCCGGCGAGATTGACGAAAATTAATCCCTCGCGCAATGGTCGATGCGACATAAGTCCGGCCCGGTCCCCGTGTGCGACACTCGCGTCCGTTTCTTGCCAGGGGCCGTGCCATGACTCGCCAGATGATCCTCCGCAAGGGCTACGCCGACGGCCGCTGGGGCCAGATCCACTACACCGAGTGCGGCAGTGGCGTGCCCCTGCTGCTCTTCCACCAGTCACCCACGGACAGCGTGCAGTTCGCCCGGGTGATGGCACCCCTGGCGCGCCGGGGCATCCGCGCCATCGCCGTGGACCTGCCGGGCTTCGGCGGCTCCACCGGGCCGGACGCCCCGCCGGCCATCACCGACTATGCCCACGTCGTGCCCGCGGTGCTCGATGCGCTCGGCCTGGCCCGGGCCAGCCTGCTCGGCCACCACACCGGCGCCGTGGTGGTCACCGAGGCAGCACTCCGGCACCCGGACCGGGTCGACCGGGTGGTCCTGCACGGCCCCCTGCCCATGAGCGACGAGGAACGGGCCCAGTGGCGGGCCCTGCTCGCCCGGGAGAAGGAGTGGAACCTCGCCTGGGACGGCAGCCACCTCAAGGAACTCTGGGACTTCCGTTTCCAGGCCCAGCCCGCCTGGACCGACCTGGAGGCCTTCCACGCCAATTTCATCCATGGCCTGCTGGCCGGGCGCACGGTCTGGTACGCCCACGACGCGGTGATGACCTACCGGCACGAGGAGGCCATCGAGCGGCTCACCTGCCCCTGCCTCCTCCTCGCCAACACCGGGGATGCCATCTACTACCTGTCCCAGCGGGCCCGGGAGCGCTGGCCCCGGCTGGCCTACACCGAACTGGCCGGGGGCACCATCGACTGCATCGACGAGCTGCCCGAACCCTGGAGCGAGGCGGTGGCCCGGTTCATCGTGCCCTGAACGCCGGCCGTCCGCCGGGCGGACTGGGGCGTCTAACCGACTGCCGGTTTCCTTGCCATTTGCGATAGCCCGTGGTTATGTTGGCCCCGCGGCTGCCAAGGGGGGCGGCGTCGGGCGCCAGGGACGGCGGAGTCTGGCCAGCGCCTGCGTGGTTTTTCGGTCAACTCCAGGGAGTACCCACCAGTCATGAAGACCCAAGCCAAGAGCATTCTCGCCGGTTCCGTGGCCGCGGCCGTTGGCGCCGTGCCAGGCGTCGCCGACGCCACGCTCTACCAGGCCACGCTGACCCAGGTCCTGACCTACAGCAACAACGGCACGGCCGGCACGGCGGGCAACATCACGTCCTCCACCGCGACCTTTACCTATGACGACGTCTCCGGCCTCATCCAGCAGACCGGCGGCACCTTCAACGTACGCTTTACCACCGCGCCCACCAGCACGCTATACCGGTCCATCATCCAGGGCCTGGTCATGGGCAACTCCTCGCCGGCCACCGCCACCAGCTACACCTGCCAGGAAGGCAACTTCGGTGGCGGCGTCGGCGCCAGCATCTGCGGCAACTACAACTTCGGCGCCAACTTCCTGAACGAATCCACACTGACCTATGGTCCGGGTTCGTCCGTCGCCCGCACGCTCGGTGGCGACGACGGTTCGATCGGCACCCAGCAGAGCATCGCGTCCCTGAACAGCATGACCACCCTGTCCTTCGACCCGCCCCCGGGCGATGGCACCCTGGTGCTCACCAACAAGACCTGCACCGGCCCCTGCGCGACCTTGCCCGTCGGCGCCTTCAACGGCGGCGTGCAGTGGTCCTTCAACAACCTGACCGTCGTCGCGGCCCCCGGCCCGGTGGACGACGAGGCCGAGGCCGAGTCGGGCGTGCTCACCCAGATCGATGTGCTGGCCAACGACACGGGCTATACCGACCCGGTCACGGTGACCGTCTCGGTGGCCCCGGACCAGGGCGGCACCGCCACGGTCACGGGCTCGCCGGGCAACGCCTCGGCCATCCGCATCAACTACACCTCGGCCCCGGGCTTCTCCAGCACCGAGACCTTCACCTACCAGGCGACGGACGGCACCCTCACCGACACGGCCGTGGTCACGGTCACCGTCGAGGACACGGTGCCGGCCAACTTCAGCTTCACCGACCAGACCGGCGTTCCGCTAAGCACGGTGGTGAACTCAGCGCCCATTACCATCAGCGGGATTTCTACTGCCACGCCAATATCGGTCACGGGCGGCGAGTACTCGATTGATGGCGGCGCCTTCACTGCCGCTGCCGGCACGGTGCAGAACAACCAGGATGTGGTGGTTCGCCACACCAGCTCCGCCACGCCCAACACCGCCACGAACACCACCCTTACCGTGGGCGGGTTCAGCTCGTTCTTCGACATTTTCACCAGCACTACCGAGCTTCCCGACACCATCCCCGACGCCTTCAGCTTCACGGCGGTCAATGACGCCACCACCAGCACCGCGTACACGTCGAACGCCGTGACCGTCGCCGGCATCAACGCCCCCGCGAACATCTCGGTGACCGGCGGTGAGTACCGGATCAACGGCGGGGCCTTCACCGCCGCGGGCGGGACGGTCGATGACGGCGATACGGTCGAGGTGCGCCAGACCAGCTCGGCCAATGCCACCACGGCCACCACGGCGACCGTGACCATCGGCGGCGTCTCGGCGGACTTCGTCGTGACCACGGGCGCGGTTGCGGCGGACCTCACCCCCGACCAGTTCACCTTCACCGACCAGGAAGGGGTGGACTTCGACACCGAGATCACCTCCGACCCGGTGACCATCACCGGCATCAACGGTGCGGCGCCGATCAGCGTCACGAACGGCACCTACTCGATCGACGGCGGGGCCTTCACGGCCGCCCCGGCTACCGTGACCAACGGTCAGTCGGTGCGGGTGCGGCATACCAGCGCGGACGCGAGCGGCACGGTGGTCACCACCACCCTCACGGTGGGCGGGGTCTCGGATGCCTTCTCGAGTGCCACGCCGCGGGCCAAGAGCGGCAGCAGCTCGGCGGATGGCCTGATGCTCGGCCTGCTGGGACTCCTCGGGCTCGCCCGGGGCCGGCGGCGAGTGCGTCGCGGCTGACCGCCCGGCGGCTGGCGCCGCCGGTGCTCACGACGACCCGGGAAGGGCCACTGCGGTGGCCCTTCCTTTTTTTAAGTCAGCCAGTGACTTGGGACGGGCTGCACCGGGCGTCGAAATGGCGCGCCGTTATGTAAAGGAAGCCATTGCCAGTGCATTAACTTTCCGTATAGTTCGACCTCAGAAGGAACGGGCAAACCAGGTGCGAACCTGGGACGCAAAGCCTCGGGTCTTGCTTCACGTCGCCAGCCATGCCGGCGACGAGGAGGGGGGAGATGGCCGGGTTACTACCTTCCAGACGTGTCTAAGAGCTCTTAGAAATCACACTCTCTGGAGGACTCTCTGAATGGATAACAAGCAAAAGACGGCTCTTGCTGTCGCTGTGGCCGCCGGTATCGGTGGCGTCAGCCAGCAGGCTGCCGCCACGGTCTACACCGCCACGCTGACCCAGTACGCGGTGTACAGCAACAACGGCACCGCCGGCACCAACGGCAACATCAGCTCGTCCACGGCCACCTGGTCCTACGACGACGTGACCAACCTGATCACCCAGACGGGTGGCACGCTGAACGCCCGCTTCACGACGGCCCCGACCAGCACGCTGTATCGCGCGCTGACCACCGGCCTCGTGATCGGCAACGGCGGCGCGGCCTCGGCCTCGACCTACGTCTGCCAGGAAGGCAACTTCGGCGGCGGCGTCGGCGCCAGCATCTGCGGCAACTACAACTTCGGCGCCAACTTCGTCAACGAGTCGACCCTGACCTACGGTCCGGGCACGTCCGCCTCCCGTATCCTGGGCGGTGACGACGGCTCCATCGGCACGCAGCAGACCATCGCCTCCCTGAACGGCATGAACACCGTCAGCTGGGTCGGCACCACGCTGCAGCTCACCAACCGCACCTGCACGGGCCCCTGCGCCACGCTGC
>CALGMY010000204.1 GCA_937958785.1 uncultured Gammaproteobacteria bacterium
CAGCTACGGATCGTCGCCTTGGTAGGCCTTTACCCCACCAACTAGCTAATCCGACTTGGGCTCATCTGTTAGCGCGAGGCCTTACGGTCCCCCGCTTTCCTCCGTAGAGCGTATGCGGTATTAGCCCGGGTTTCCCCGGGTTGTCCCCCACTAACAGGCAGATTCCCAAGCATTCCTCACCCGTCCGCCACTCGTCAGCATGTATTGCTACACCTGTTACCGTTCGACTTGCATGTGTTAAGCATGCCGCCAGCGTTCAATCTGAGCCAGGATCAAACTCTTCAATTCAAGCCTTCTTAAATGACTTGAGCTTTAGAGAGATCC
Organism: uncultured Gammaproteobacteria bacterium; assembly: GCA_937958785.1. Classification (GTDB taxonomy): domain Bacteria; phylum Pseudomonadota; class Gammaproteobacteria; order Steroidobacterales; genus SHZI01. The sequence goes on from CALGMY010000204.1 coordinate 325, forward strand.
GAACTCTTCACCATCGGTTGAAGGCAAGCCCTCAACGTCGGTGAGTAGTCCAGTTACTCGACGTCAGTTACCTGACGTTATGGACCGATGACTCGGCCCGTTGACGCGAGTACCCACACAAATTACCTGTTTTCGGCAGTCTTAAAGAACGAGCCCACTTCAAGGTGGGCGGGCCCGCAAGTATACAGGGGCAAGCAGGTCGGTCAATACACCTGCAGAGGATTTTTTCAGTCGGCGGACCGGAGCCGGACCTTCTTGAAGCGCCGCTTGCCCACCTGCACGACCACGTCGGCGGCGTTTCGGAACACCAGGTCCCGGGTCGCGATCCGCTGGCCGTCCACGCGGACCGCGCCCTGCTCGATCATGCGGACCGCCTCGGCGTTGCTGCCGACCAGCGCAGCCTGGCGCAGCAGGTGGACCACCGGCAGGCCAGCGGGGGGGACGAGCAGCTCGGCGAGTTCCAGGTCCTCGGGGATACCCCCGTCCCGGAAGCGGTGCACAAAATCGGCCTGGGCCGCCTCTCCGGCCCCGGCCCCGTGAAACCGGGAGACGAGTTCACGGGCCAGCTCGAACTTGGCATCCCGTGGATTGAGCCCCCCGGCAACCTGCTGGCGGAGGCCGTGGATTTCGGCCTGGGGCCGGAAACTCAGGAGCTCGAAATAGCGCCACATGAGCTCATCCGACACGGACATGAGCTTGCCAAACATCTCGCCCGGCGCGTCAGTGATGCCCACGTAATTGCCGAGGGACTTGGACATCTTGTTCACGCCGTCCAGGCCCTCGAGCAGCGGCAGGGTGATCACCACCTGGGGCGCCTGGCCGTAGTCCTGCTGCAGCTGGCGACCCACCAGCAGGTTGAAGCGCTGGTCGGTGCCACCGAGCTCCACGTCGGCCCGAAGCACCACGGAGTCGTAGCCCTGGACCAGGGGATAGAGGAACTCATGGATCGCGATGGGCTTGTTGGCCGCGTAGCGCTGCTGGAAGTCGTCCCGTTCCAGCATCCTCGCGACCGTATGCCGGGCGGCGAGCTGGATGAGCCCCGCCGCATCCATGGTGCCCATCCAGCGGGAGTTGAACTCGATGCGGGTCCTGTCGGGATCCAGGATCTTGAAGATCTGCCGCTCGTAGGTGGCCGCGTTGGCGGCGACCTCGTCCCGGGTCAGGGGCGGCCGGGTGACATTCCGGCCGGTAGGGTCACCGATCAGGCCGGTGAAATCCCCGATCAGGAAGACAACCTCGTGGCCCAGCTGCTGGAAAGTCCGCAGCTTGTTGATGAGCACGGTGTGCCCCAGGTGCAGGTCCGGCGCCGTGGGATCGAAGCCAGCCTTGATCGTCAGGGGTCGGCCAGTGGCGAGGCGGGCAGCCAGCTCGGCCTCGACCAGGATCGCGTCCGTGCCCCGGCGGATCTCGGCCAGCTGGTCCCGGACCCCCGGCGATTGAACCCCGCCGGCATGAACGGCGGCGTCCTGGGCCGGGGGGTCACGGGGTGGGGACTGCATGGCGGGGCCTGGTGCCTAAAGATTAAAGGGGTAACGGCGGGTCCGGATCGCTTCCGGAGCCAAGTTGCGACGGGGATCACGGCACCGGGGGCCGCCGAAGATAAACGATTCACCGGGCAGGGTCACGGCGGGTCGGTGGACCCTGGGGCACGGGATTGTTCGGTTGACCTCAAGGGTGGGGGCTGGTACAAAGGCCCCGCATTCAAATCAAAGACTTGCAGCGTGCTCGCACCGCCCCGTCCGGTCCGACCCGAGCGCCTGCCCGAAGACGGAGAGGACCGACTGCAAATGGATGGAAACACGTTCCGGCGCAAGCCGGCTGGAGGCGCCCTTTTGCGCCCCCTCCATCCGTTCCGGACGGCCCTCCTCGCGATGGGTTCCACGGCCGTCGCGCTGCTCGCCGGCTGGCAGTTGTCGGCGCAGTTCACCCGGGCCTTCGAACCTGCCCAGGCGTCTAGCCTCGCCACCCCGGCGCTCGCGGCCACCGTTGCCCCAGAGCCGGCCCCGGACCCCATCGAGGAACTCACCCTGGAGGTCCAGCCCGGCGATACCCTGGACAGCCTGTTCCGGGCGACGGCGCTGAGCCTCGTGGACCTCGCCGAGATCCTGCAGCTGGACCAGGCCCGCCAGCACCTGCGGGTGCTCCGCCCTGGCGATGTGCTGCTGGTTCGGCACGACGACGGCGCCGTGCTGGAACTCAGCCGGGAACTCGACATCCGGTCCAAGCTCGAGGTCCGTCGTGGGGACACCGGCTTCGAGTCCGAGGTCGTCGCCCTGCCGATCGAACACCGGCTGGTCACCGTCGGCGGCCAGATCCGCAGTTCGCTCTTCGAGGCCGCCCAGGAAGCCCGGATATCCGAGCGGCTCATCATGAATCTCGCCCAGGTCTTCGAGTACGACATCGATTTCGTTCGGGACATCGGGGCTGGCGACGAGTTCGCGCTGGTCTACGAGGAACTCTGGCGGGACAACACCAAGCTCGGCGAGGGCGAGCTGCTCGCCGCGGAGTTCATCAACCGGGGCGCCCGCTACACTGCCGTCCGGTTCGACGAAGGTGACGGCCGGCCAGCCTATTTCACCCACGACGGCCAGCCGATGCGCAAGGCCTTCGTGCGCGCCCCGCTGTCCTTCACCCGCATCAGCTCCGACTTCAATCCCCGTCGCCGCCATCCGATCCTGAACACGATCCGGGCCCACCAGGGCGTTGACTATGCGGCGCCCAAGGGGACGCCCGTCAAGGCCTCGGGGGACGGAAAGATCATCTTCCGCGGCTGGAAGGGCGGCTACGGCAACACCATCATCCTGCAGCATGGTGGCAACGTCACCACCCTGTACGGGCATCTCTCCCGTTTCGCCAACCGGGGCTATGGCAGCCGGGTGCGCCAGGGCGAGGTCATCGGCTACGTGGGCGCAACCGGGCTCGCGTCCGCCCCGCATCTGCACTACGAATACCGCAAGAACGGGGTCCACCTGAACCCCCGCACCGTCATCCTGCCGAATGCCGAGCCCCTGCGGGGCGAGGCCCTGACGGCCTTCCGGAACACCGCCCAGCCCCTGCTGCAGCGCCTGGAATCCCGCACCACCATGCTGGCCGCCAACCGCCCCGTCGACGAGCGTTAACGCTCCCGAAACCTCCGTCGGCCCCTGCCGGGACGTGGCAGCCCCCCCAAGTGTGACGGCCGCAGCAGGGACCCTGGCCCAGCTGCTGCTATAGTTTTTGGCCGGTTCCACAGGCTGCCTCCTTGGACACGCCCAACCTCAAGCTGCCGGACTACTTCATCAACCGAGAACTCAGCGCGCTGGAGTTCAACCAGCGCGTCCTGCACCAGGCGAAGGACTCCTCCATCCCGCTGCTGGAGCGCCTGAAGTTCCTCTGCATCGTCTCGACCAACCTGGACGAGTTCTTCGAGATCCGGGTCAGCGGCCTGCGTCAGCGGCTCGAACTGGGCCTGCCACCGCAGGGTCCTGACATGCTGGGAGCCCGCCAGGTACTGAACGACATCAGCCGCCGCGTTCATGCACTGGTGGAAGAGCAGTACCGGCTGCTCAATGACGAGCTCATTCCTGCCCTCGAAGCCGAGGGCATCCGCTTCGTGCGTCGCACCCGCTGGAGGGCCGCCCACCGGGACTGGCTGCGGGACTATTTCCACCGGGAAATCGAGCCCCTGCTCAGCCCCACGTCGCTCGATCCGGCGCGGCCGTTCCCGAAAATCCTCAACAAGAGCCTGAACTTCATCGTCGGCCTCAGGGGCACGCATGCGTTCGGCCGCCCGGTTCAGCGGGCCATCGTGCAGGCCCCGAGGACCCTGCCACGGCTGATCCGGCTCGATCCGTCGCTGCCCGACACCGGGCCAAACGACTTCGTATTCCTGTCCTCGGTCATCCACGCCTTCGTCGAGGAACTGTTCACCGGCATGGAGATCACCGGCTGCCACCAGTTCCGCGTCACGCGCAACAGCGACCTGTACGTCGAGACGGAGGAGGTCGATGACCTGATGCGAGCCGTCGAGGGCGGGCTGATCTCGGCGCGATATGGAGAAGCCGTACGCCTCGAAGTCGCCCACGACTGCCCGGCCGAACACATGGACTACCTGCTCGAGATGTTCGAGCTCGATCGCGACGACCTTTACCCCGTGGACGGACCGGTCAATCTCAACCGCCTCATGGCGGTGCACCAGCTAACCGGGCGCGACGACCTGCGGGATGCCGGGTTCACTCCGGGCCAGCAGAAGGCGGTCATGGCCGCCGACAGCCTGTTCGACGCGATCGCGGCGTCCGACGTCCTCCTTCACCACCCCTTCGAGTCCTACGGCCCCGTCATAGAATTCATCGGCAGGGCCGCCAACGATCCGGACGTGCTGGCGATCAAGATCACCCTGTATCGCACGGGGCCCGAGTCCCCGATCGTCGATGCACTCGTCGCGGCAGCCCAGGCCGGCAAGGAAGTCACCGTCTGCGTAGAGCTGCGCGCCCGGTTCGACGAGGCCGCCAACATCAAGCTCGCGAACCGGCTGCAGGAGGCCGGCGCCCACGTCGTCTACGGCGTGGTGGGTTTCAAGACCCACTCCAAACTCGCACTGGTCGTGCGGCGGGAAGGCGGCCAACTTCGTCGCTACGTGCACCTCGGCACCGGCAATTACCATACTGGCACCGCCCGGCTCTACACGGACTACAGCCTGCTGTCGGCCGACGAGGCCCTGGCCGAGGACGTGCACCACGTCTTCCTGCAACTCACCAGCCTCATGCAGACGCCCCCCCTGCGACGCCTGTACCAGGCCCCGTTCAACCTGCACCAGCAGATCCTCGACCACATCGACCAGGAAATCCGCAACGTCGAGGCCGGTGGTGCCGGGCACGTCATTGCCAAGCTCAACGCCCTGGTGGAGCCCGATGTGATCCGTGCGCTCTACCGGGCCTCCTGCGCTGGCGTGATGGTGGACCTCGTGGTGCGCGGGATTTGCTGCCTGCGGCCCGGCATTCCGGGCGTCTCCGACAACATCCGGGTGCGCTCCATCGTGGGGCGCTTCCTCGAGCACTCCCGGGTCTACTACTTCCATGCCAACGGGGAAGAGCTGATCTTCTGCTCGAGCGCGGACTGGATGGACCGCAACTTCTTCCGGCGCGTCGAGGTCTGCTTCCCGATCCTCGGCGAGACACTGAAAGCGCGTGTGATCGCCGATCTTGACCTCTACCTCTCCGACAATACCCAGGCCTGGGAGTTGCGGCCCGACGGCAGCTACCGCCTGGTCAACCCGGCGCTCGGCGAGGACTCCATCTCGTCCCAGGGCCACCTGCTGCGGCAGCTCAGCGAAGTCAGTCCGGCCAGGGCCTAGCTGGCGGCCGTGCGCCGCTGGATCTGCAGCTTGTAGTCGGCCTCGCCCAGGTAGTCCCGTTCACGATCGAGGTCCGCAACCGTCAGGGGATTGCTCTCCAACCAGGCTGCGGGGACCTGCAGGCGCAGGGAACGCCCCTGCACCCGCAACCTCAGGTCGGGCGTGGTGCCCGCCGTCCGGCTGCGATGGATGAGGGCAGCCAGGCGCAGGAGGATCGCGAGGCGGATGGCGGGCCTCTGCCACTCCGGCGGGAGGCCCGAGAATACGGCGCGGTCGAACTTGCGCCGGTGGGCCTGCACCAGGCAGGCCAGTACCTGCTGCTCCTCCCGCGGGAACCCGGGCATGTCCGCATTGGCCAGCACGTACGCGCCGTGCCGGTGGTAGTGGGCATGGGCAATGTCGAGGCCGATCTCGTGGAGCCGGGCGGACCAGGCGAGCAGCAACTGCTGGTCACTGCCGAGGTCCCAGTCCTCGCGCACCTGCCCGAAGAGGAACAGGGCCGTTGATTCGACCCGTTCCGCCTGGGGCCGGTCGACCTGGAAGCGGGCGGCCATTGCCCTCACGGTCCGCACCCGCGCATCCTCGTCGGTGAGGCGGCCGATCATGTCGTAGAGGAGCCCCTCGCGCAGGGCCCCGTCGGCCACGTGCATCCGGGGCAGGCCCAGGCCCCGCATGACCTCGATGAGTATCGCGACGCCGCCGGCGAAGACGTCTGCCCGCTCGGCGGAGAGCTCAGGCAGTCGCAGTTCCTCCACCCTGCCTGCCGCGATCATCTCGCGGATCAGGTACTCGAGACCGTCGACAGTGATCCCCTGGTCGGCCCGGCGGAGGGCTGCCAGCACGGTGTGGGCGGCCCGGATGCTGCCAGACGTACCGGCGATCTGGGCGGGCTCCACCTTGCGGAACTGGGAGCGGACGGGCTCGAGCTCGAGCCGCACCTGGAGCCGGGCCCGCTCGAAGGCCTTCGGTGAAAGCCTGCCACCGGGGAAGCAACGGTCGCTGAGTGACACACAGCCCACGGCCAGGCTCTCCATGGCAGAAGGATCGAAGCCTTTGCCCGCGATGATCTCGGTGCTGCCTCCGCCGATGTCCACGACAATCTGCGGGCCGTCGACCAGCGGCAAGTTGTGGCTGGCGCCGAGGTAGATGAGGCGCGCCTCCTCGATCCCGGAGATGATCTCGACCGGATGGCCCAGGGCGTTGGCCGCCCGCTGCAAGAAGCGCCCCGTGGACTTCGCCTTGCGCAGGGTGTTGGTTCCGACCACCCGGACGCGACCCGCCTGCATGTCCCGGAGGCGCTCGCCGAAGCGCCGGAGGGTGGCCAGGGCGCGGGCCTGGCTAGCCTCCGTGAGGCGCCCCCGCGCATCCAGGCCCGAACCCAGGCGGACCATCTCCCGCAGCCGGTCGATCACGGTGAGCTGGCCATGGGCGAACCGGGCCACCAGCATGTGGAAGCTGTTCGAGCCGAGGTCCACGGACGCCAGGACGTCCTGGGCCGGCGGCGGGCCGCGGCGGCGCCGCTCAACCATGGCGGGAGGCGGGCTCGTCAGGCGGGGCCGGTACCCCGTCCGGGAACAGCAGCGGGCCAAGCTGCAGGAGCGCGGCGCGATAGACGTCGCGCTTGAAGAAGATCACGTCCTCGAGCGGCTGCCAGTAATGCACCCATCGCCAGCGGTCGAACTCGGGCGTCCTCGTCGTGTCGAGCTTCAGCCGGGAGTCGTCCGAGAGGAGGCGCAGCAGGAACCAGCGCTGCTTCTGGCCGATGCACAAGGGACGCCGTCGACGGCGCACGTACTGTTCGGGGAGCCGGTAGCGCAGCCAGTCACCGGTGCTGCCAAGCATGGTGACGTCAGCTGGCAGCAGGCCGATTTCCTCGCGGAGTTCGCGGTACATGGCCTGCTCCGGGGATTCGTCGCGCCGGATGCCACCTTGGGGAAACTGCCAGGCCTCCTGCCCGACCCGGCCACCGACGAGGACCTGCCCGCGGGCATCGCAGACGATGATGCCGACGTTCGCGCGGAAGCCTTCTTCGTCGATCTGATCCACGCGGCACCCCTGATTGCGCCCGAATTCTTCCACAGGCTCCCGGTACTGTCACCGTGGAGGGCATCCCTCACGTAAACTCGCGGGAATCCGGGTCCAGCCGCCAGGGGCGGCCTCCTGCATGCCGCCTCGATCCCGTCGCCTGCTCCTCATCCTGCTCCTGCTGGCCATCGCGGCGCTGGCCCTGGCGGTGAGCGCTGGCAGCGGCCCGGCCGGGCCCGGCACCCTGCGCGGGTTGCTCACCGGTGCCGCGGACCCACTCGAGGCGGACATCCTCCTCCGCCTGCGCCTGCCCCGGGCCCTCGCCGCCTTCGGCACGGGCAGCGCGCTCGCGCTCGCGGGAGCACTCATGCAGGTCCTGTTGCGCAACCCGCTCGCCGACCCTTACGTCCTCGGCACATCGGGTGGGGCGGCGGTGGGCGCCCTCGGCGCCATGCTCGCCGGCAGCACGGGGCTCGCCATCGATGCATCGGCCTTTGGCGGTGCCCTGCTGAGCACCGCGGTCGTGTTCGTCCTCGCGAGATCCGGCGGGCCCTGGAACGACGGCCGGGGGTACGACGGGGGCGCGGCAAGCCGGCTGCTGCTCACCGGAGTCGTCGTGGCGTCGGGCTGGAGTGCCGTCGTGAGCCTGCTGCTGGCCACCAGTCCCGAGGCGAGCCTGCGCGGGCTGCTCTTCTGGCTGATGGGCGACTTCTCCTACGTCGACAACCCGGGCCCGATCCTGGTCGTGGCCGGCGCCGGTGCTGCCGCCTGCCTGGTATTCGCCCGGACACTGAACGTGCTCGGCACCGGCGACTGGCAGGCGGCCCTGCTGGGTGTCGAGGTCCGCCAGGCCCGGACAGCCATCTATGGCCTCGCGGCGTTGCTCACGGCGCTGGCGGTGACCACGGCGGGCGTGGTGGGGTTCGTGGGGCTGATCGTGCCCCACTTCGTCCGCCTGGCCGGCGGCAGCGACCACCGGTTCGTGATCCCGGGCGCCGCACTGGCGGGGGGCACGCTGCTCGTGCTGGCCGACACCCTGGCCCGGACGACCCTCGCGCCCAGGCAGCTGCCCGTGGGCGCCATTACCGCGGCGGTGGGCGTGCCGGCCTTCCTTTACCTGCTGCGGCGGAGCGTGCGGGGCAGCCGGGCTGGACGCGGCTAGCGCCGGCTTGCGAGGTAGGCCCGGCCCTGCTCCATCAGCCGCACGAAGGCGGTCTCGTCCCCGTCCCGCACGATGTCGGCGATGCGCGTAACCGCCCGGCGCAGTTCCTCCAGGGCCGCCAGGCCAAACGGATTCTCCGCCTGGATGGCGAAATAGAGGTGCGGGTTTTCCTCCGCGACCCGGCCGGCGATCGTGAGCTGGGCGTCGAAGGTCGTGCTGGAGATGTCGGCCAGGCGCGGGACAGACTCGCCGCTCTCGGCAAGCGCGGTGAAGAACGCGATGTTCAGGGCGTGGGACAGTCCCAGCACGTAGGCAATGAGCCGGTCGTGCTCGTCGACGTCCATGCAGGTCCGCGCGGCCATGGTGGAAGCGAACAGCTGGGTCGCCTCGGCCGTGGCCTCCGGGCAGCCCACGTCGAGGAAGAGCACGTGCCGGCCGGACAGCAGTTCGGTGTCGGGCCCGAACATCGGATGCACCGAGGTCACCCGCAAGCCCAGCTCCCGCAGCGCCTTGAGTTCAGGCACGAACGGCGTCTTCAGCGACCCGATGTCGAAGATCAGGCCTCGACGGCGCCGCTGGCCCAGCTCCCGGAGGATGTCCCCAGTGAGAGGAATGGGCGCCGAGACGACGGTGACGGCGAATTCGTCGGGCGTGTCCCGCCAGTCGGCCACCTGGGGGAACCCGGTGGCGGCGGGCACCGGGTCGGCGATCGTGACACTGAAGCCCTGGGACTGGAGGAACTCCGCGAACCAGCGCCCCATCTTGCCGCTGCCGCCGATGACCAGCGCCGGCTTGCCGGAGCCCTGTCCCTCGGCCCGGACCCTGGCCTGCTCCTGGTTCGCCAGGGAGGAGCGGATCAGCAGGCTGAGCAGTGCTTCGGCGATGGTTGGCGACAGGCCCAGTGTGGCGGCCTGGGACCGGGCCCGGTCCAGAACCTGCTTCTCCCGGGCAAAGTCCCGGGTGGGACGGCCGGTGGCCTGCTTGAAGGCGCCGATTTCCCCGGAGAGCCGCTGGCGCTCGGCGACCAGTTCGAGGATGCGGCGATCGATGGCGGACAGCTGGTCGCGCAGTTGTTCGAGATCCATGGCGCGGGCGAGAGTACCCGGTCTGCCAGCCCGGTAACAGGCGACCCGCCCGGGATCGTTGGATTCCTTTACAGGGTGCCGGGCGGCCTGTGGACCGAATCCGCGCCGTTCAGGGCCTATTCAAACCGGCTGCTCCCCCCGGACTTCGGCCGGTCACCACGCAACGCCGCGGAAATGCTGGATTCGAGTGCCGGGGACCGGCCCGGGGCCGGGTGGCTTGGCGGGGCCTGACCGTCGGGATTCCTTACGATCGCTGGCGGGAGCCTCCCAATTCAAGCGACTAATGGCACACAGTGGATTGTCTGCAATGGATATTTTCCCTGCTGGCACGGGGTTTGCTACCTATCGGGTGCGCACAAAAAAGGTCTCTTTGCCGCGCGGAAGGAAAGCTCGACATCTGTCACCAGACATCGAAGCCAGAAGCAGCCCACAAGAAGAAGAACAAACCAACAATCAGAAGTAGAAGCGGCTGGACAAAAGAACAACAACAAGCCACCACAGACTGACGCACGCACCGAGACCGGATTCGCGACAACAACAAAAACCCGTATGCCCCCGCCACTGGCGGGGTTTTTTTTTGCCGGTAAGCTTTCGGCCGCATGCTGACCTGTTCCGCACTCGTGGTGAGGGCGGGCGACCGCCCGCTGGTCCGGGACCTCACCTTCAACCTCGCCGCCGGGGACGTGATTGCCGTGCTGGGCCCTAACGGCGTCGGCAAGTCGCTGACCCTTCACACCCTGGCAGGACTGCGTCAGCCCGCGCACGGCTCGGTCGCCCTGGGTGGCGAACCCCTCCAGCGACTCCCCCGCCGGCAGGTGGCGCGTCGGCTCGGCCTGCTCCTGCAGGACGACACCGAGTCGTTTCCCGCCACGGTGTTCGCCACCGCATTGATGGGCCGCCATCCCCACGGTTCAGGCATGGGGCCGGAATCGGCTGAGGACCGGTCCCGGACGCAGGCGGCGCTCGCCGCCATGCAACTTGCCGGGTTCGAGGACCGCCTGGTCGCCACGCTCTCGGGCGGGGAGCGACGCCGGCTCGCCCTGGCCAGGCTGCTCACCCAGGATCCGGGCGTCCTGCTGCTGGACGAACCGGTGAACCACCTGGATCCCCGGCATCAGCTCGCGGTACTGGGGCACCTGGCGACACTCGCCGGGGGAGGCCACGGGGTGGTGCTCACCCTGCACGATCCGGCCCTGGCGCTGCGCTTCGCCACCCACGCCCTGCTGCTGTTCCGCGACGGCACCTGGCTGCTCGATGCGGCGCGGGCTGCGCTGACCCCCGCCAACCTCGAACGGCTCTTCGAGACCCCCTACGAGCGCTACGTGGGCGAGCGCGGCGGCAGCGCGCTGCTGCCGGCCTGAGCGGACCCCGCAGGCCGGGAGACGCTACACTCGGACCCCGCGATGCGGAGGGCGCCATGGGCAACCGTCTGACGAAGATCTACACACGGACCGGCGACGACGGCACGACCGGCCTCGGTTCCGGCGAGCGGGTGCCCAAGGACTGCCCGCGGGTCGAGGCCTACGGCACCGTGGACGAACTCAATGCCTGCGTCGGGCTCGTGCTGGCCGGGGGCGGCCTCCCGCCAGGCATCCGGGCCAGCCTCACGGTGATCCAGCATCGGCTGTTCGACCTGGGCGGGGAGCTCGCCGTGCCGGGCCGCGACGTGATCCTGCCCGCGGATACCGCCGAGCTGGAGACGATCCTGGACCGGCTGAACACAGACCTGCCGCCGCTGCGGGACTTCGTCCTGCCCGGGGGCTCCGCGGGCGCCGCCACCTGCCACCTCGCCCGGACCGTGTGCCGGCGGGCGGAACGCCGGGCCATCGCGCTGCAACGGGTCGAGCAAGTGAATCCGGAGTCCGTCCGGTACCTGAACCGGCTCTCGGACCTGCTGTTCGTCATGGCGCGGGTGCTCTGCCGGCAGGACGGCGCCACCGAGGTCATCTGGCAGCCCCGCGGGCGCGGCCCCACCGCCTAGCTCGAGCCCGCGAGTGCGGCGCAGAGCCGCGAGATACCCTCGAGCAGCCGTGGCCCGGGGACGCTCATGAGGTCCGGGTCCAGCAGGTGCAGGCGCCCGTCGCGGACGGCGGGCATACGGGGCCATGCCTGCCAGGTGTCCAGCGGCGAGCCGGTGGCCGGGGCGCCAGCGCCGCGGGTGTAATCGTTGGCGATGATCACTCCGGGTGCCGCCGCCAGGACGGATTCGACACTGACGACGGCTGTCAGGCCGGGCAGGTCCGCAAACACGTTGTCCCCGCCACAGAGCTCGATGGCCTCGCCGATGAAATGCCGGCCGGTCACGGTGATGAGCGGCTCCGGCGCGACCTGGTAGAACACCCGGCCAGCCCGGGTGGTGCCATGGGCGGCTTCAAGGGCCGCGAGTCCCTTGCGCCAGGCCACCGCCGACGCCCGCGCTGTCTCCCCGGTACCGGCCAGCTGCCCGATCTGCTCGATCTGGTCCCCCAGCGCCATCAGCTTGCCGGGCTCGAGCTCGACAACCCGGTAGCCCAGCTGGCGAAGTCGCTGCAGGGCCGCCGGCGAGTTGCCGCTGGGCCAGCCGAGCAGCAGGTCGGGACGCAGGCTCGCCAGGGCCTCGAGGTCGATGCGAAAGGCATCCCCCACCCGTGGCAGCGCCCGGGCCGCGGCCGGGTGGTCGCTGAACGCCACGGTGCCGACCAGGTAATCGCCAGCGCCGGCGGCATAGGCCAGTTCGGCGAGGTGCGGCGCCAGCGCGATGATCCGCCGGGCCGGGACTGCGGGTAGGTCGCTGGCAGGCGGTGGCGGCGGCCCGGGCGCGCACCCGGCGGCCAGGAGTGTGGCAAGCAGCAGGGCCCAGGCCCGCCGACGCGGGTCAGGTGACCCAGTCATAGAGGGTCAGGACGGCGATCACGGGGCACCAGATCATCCACAACGTGCGCAGGACGAGCGCCCGCGCCGCGCGGATCCGGTCCCGGGCCTCGACCGCGTCACCCACGTCCAGGGCGCCGCGGCCCGACGCCGCGCCGCCGACCCGGGCGACGATCTCCGTGGTGCCATCGGCCAGGGGCAGGTCGACCTCCGCACCCGGACTGCGCCAGCTCTCGATCGCGTCCTCGAAGTTACCGGCCAGCACGTAGCCCAGGGCCAGCAATCGGGCGGGGATCCAGGCGAGCAGGCCGTGCACGGCCCGCACCGCGGCGATGGCCGGCAGCCCGCCCTCCTCGCCCGCCTGGGCCTCGGCACGGTGGCGCAGCAGATCGAGCACGCGGAAGCCCCAGGCGCCGGCAGGCCCCAGCACCAGGAACCAGAACACCACGCCGAAGATCCGGTTGTTGGCCTGGACATAGATCGCGCTCTCCACGGCGGCGTTCCGCTCGGCCGGCGACGCCGGGGGCGGCCGCTCCAGGAGCTCCTCCGCGACGCGCTGCTGGTCCACCTCGTTGCCGGTCTCGAGGGCGTCACCGTAGTCCTCGACCTCGTCGTCCAGGTCCCGTGGCCCGAGCGAGAACAGCAGCACCACCACCGCGAAGGCGAAGTACGGGATCTGCAGCAGCTCGCCCCGGACGGTGCCCGCCACCAGGGCCACCGGCGCCACCAGCAAGGCAGCCAGCAGGACGGTGAGGACGAGGGCCTGCCAGCGCCGGCTGCGCAGGCCGGCCGAGCGGAGCCGGCGCAGGTGCGCATCGAACAGCGGATCGAGCCAGCGGAATTCCCGCAGGTGGAACAGGTGGGTCAGCACACGCTCGAGGGCGAGGCCGAGCAGCAGCGCGAGGAAGTTCATGCCGCTAGTCTACCGGCTGCGCCGCGCGCGGCTCGCCGGCCCGCTGAGCAACCCCCGGAGTCGCTGCCAGTCGAAAGCCGGTCCCGGGTCGGTCTTGCGCCCGGGCGCGATGTCGCTGTGCCCTACCAACGGGGCGGTGGCCAGCGAGGGCACGCTTCGCCGCAGGAGGCGGATGAGCGCTGCGAGGCGCCGGTACTGGGCCGCCGTGTAGGGCCGGTCGTCCGTGCCCTCGAGTTCGATGCCCACAGAGAAGTCGTTGCAGCGCGGGCGGCCGCGGTAGCTGGACTGGCCTGCATGCCAGGCCCGCCGGTGCAGGGGGACGTACTGGACCAGTTCCCCGCCCCGCCGGATGAGCAGGTGGGTCGAGACCCGCAGCGCGGCGATGCCCTGGAAGTAGGGGTGGGCCCCGGGATCGAGGGCATTGAGGAACAGGTCGTCGATCCAGGGGCCGCCGAAGCGGCCGGGCGGCAGCGAGATCCCATGGATGACGATGAGTTCGGGGAGTACGCCTTCGGGGCGATCATCGCAATTGGGCGACGGCACCTGCCGGGCGCCGCGGACCAGGCCGCTGCCGGCGGACGGCTGCAGGCGGGGCCGGCGACGGGGCGGCTGCGGTGCCGGAGCGCGCAGGTTGCCCCTCATAGGTAAGATCCGCCCATGCAACGTCCCCGCATTTACACGCCCGGCCCCCTGCGGGCGGGCGCCACGCTGATACTGCCCGAGTCGGCGGCGGCCCACGTCCTGCGGGTACTCCGGCTCGCCGCGGGCGATGCTATCACCCTCTTCGACGGCTCCGGGTCCGACTTCGATGCCGTGCTGACGCTGGTATCACGCAGCCAGGTCGCGGCGGACGTCGGGCCCGGGCGCCCCGTGCACGCCGAGTCGCCGTTCGCAATCACGCTGCTCCAGGGGGTCAGCCGGGGCCCGCGCATGGACACGGTGGTGCAGAAGGCCACGGAGCTCGGCGTGCGGGCGGTGCAGCCCGTGCTGGCGAGTCGCAGCGTGGTGAGGCTGGATGCAGAGCGCGGCGGGTCGCGACTGGCCCACTGGCAGCGCATCGCGATCAGCGCCTGCGAGCAGTGCGGGCGGGCCGTCCTGCCGGAGGTCCTGCCTGCCCGATCGCTCCCGGAGGCCCTGGCAGCCCTCTCCCCCGGCACCGTGGGCCTCACCCTCGACCCCCGGGCGACGGACAGCCTGCGCGACCTGGTCAGCGGGCGCGAGGCCGTTGCCCTGGCCGTCGGTCCCGAAGGCGGCTTCACCACCGACGAGATCCGGATCCTCACGGACGCGGGCTTCCGGGGCCTGCGCCTCGGTCCGCGGATCCTGCGGACGGAAACCGCGCCCCTGGCTGCCCTCGCCATCCTGCAGTTCGCCGCGGGTGATCTCGGCCCGTAGGAGCGGCGTCAGCCGCGCCCGCGCCGGGCTCCCCTTGGTCGCTAGATGAACACGCTCC
>CALGMY010000205.1 GCA_937958785.1 uncultured Gammaproteobacteria bacterium
GCCCCCGCCGCGGTGATCGAGCTCGAGCACTACGGCGTGCCGTTCTCCCGCACGGAGGACGGGCGCATCTACCAGCGTCCCTTCGGTGGCATGACCACCAACTTCGGCAAGGGCACGGCCCAGCGCACCTGCGCCGCCGCTGACCGCACCGGGCATGCGATGCTGCATACCCTGTACCAGCAGTCGCTGAAGCACGAGGCCACGTTCTTCATCGAGTTCTTTGCCATCGACCTCATGATGGAGGGCGGCGAGTGCCGGGGCGTCGTGGCCCTGGAGATGGCCACCGGCAAGCTGCACCGCTTCCGGGCGCAGCAGACGATTCTCGCGACCGGCGGCTATGGCCGCGCCTACTTCTCGTGCACGTCTGCCCACACCTGCACGGGGGATGGCAGCGCCATGGTGCTGCGGGCGGGCCTGCC
Organism: uncultured Gammaproteobacteria bacterium; assembly: GCA_937958785.1. GTDB lineage: Bacteria > Pseudomonadota > Gammaproteobacteria > Steroidobacterales > SHZI01. The sequence goes on from CALGMY010000205.1 coordinate 420, forward strand.
GCTGCAGGACATGGAATTCGTCCAGTTCCATCCCACCGGCATCTATGGTTCCGGCTGCCTCATCACCGAGGGCGCCCGGGGCGAGGGCGGTTACCTCACGAATTCCTCGGGCGACCGCTTCATGGAGCGCTACGCCCCCAACGCCAAGGACCTCGCTTCCCGGGACGTGGTGAGCCGGGCCATGACCATCGAGATCCGCGAGGGTCGTGGCGTGGGACCCGACAAGGACCACATCCACCTGCACCTGGAACACCTGGGCCCCGAGGTCATCCAGGAGCGCCTGCCCGGTATCGCCGAGACGGCGCGCATCTTCGCCGGCGTCGACGTGACCCGCGAGCCGATCCCCGTGCTGCCCACGGTCCACTACAACATGGGGGGCATCCCGACGAACGTGCATGGCGAGGTACTCGGTGGCCGGCCGGACGCCCCGGAGGTTCCCGTGCGGGGCCTCATGGCCATCGGCGAGGCCGCCTGCGTCTCGGTGCACGGTGCCAACCGCCTGGGCTCGAACTCCCTTCTCGACCTCGTGGTCTTCGGCCGGTCGGCCGCCCGGCACTGCGCCGCGACGGTCACCCCCGGGGCACGCCAGAAGCCGTTGCGCCCCGATGCCGCCGAGCCGGCCGTGGGCCGCCTCGACCGCCTGCGCAACGCGCGGGGCAGCCGCGGCACCGCCGGGATCCGCCTGGAAATGCAGCGGATCATGCAGTCCCACGCGGCCGTGTTCCGCACCGGCCAGTCGCTGGCCGATGGGATCGCGGCCCTGCGCCAGTGCCATGCGTCCTTCGCCGACGTCGCGGTCACCGACCGCAGCCTCGTCTGGAACACCGACCTCATGGAGACGCTCGAGCTCGACAACCTGCTCGGCCAGGCGATGGTGACCATCACCGGCGCCGCCCGCAGGCACGAGAGCCGCGGCGCCCACGCCCGCGAGGATTACCCGGAGCGCGACGACCAGCAGTGGCTGAACCACACCCTGGCCTGGATCGACGCCGGGGGCGAGGTCCGCTTTGCCAACCGCCCGGTGAAGCTCGAGACGCTCACCGACGAAGTCGAGACCGTCGCGCCGAAGGCGCGCACCTATTAGCGCCGCAGGCGCCCGCCCAGCAGAGGAGCCGACGTACCCCCCATGGCCGAGTTCACACTGCCCGCCAATTCCCGGGTGCAGCCGGGCAAGACCCACCCGGCCCCGGGCAATGTGTCGTCGCCGGCAAAGTTGCGCACATTCCGCATCTACCGCTACGACCCGGATGCCAGCGCCAACCCCCGCGTCGACACCTACACCGTCGACACCGGCCGTTGCGGCCCGATGGTTCTCGACGCGCTGATCAAGATCAAGAACGAGATCGACCCGACCCTCACGTTCCGCCGGTCCTGCCGCGAGGGAATCTGCGGTTCCTGTGCGATGAACATCGACGGGGTGAACACGCTCGCCTGTACCCAGGCCATCGGTGACATCCGGGGCGAGGTCCGCATCTACCCCTTGCCACACATGCCGGTGGTGAAGGACCTGGTCCCGGACCTGACCAACTTCTACGCCCAGTACGCTGCCATCAAGCCCTGGCTGCAGACCCGGACGCCGGCGCCGCCGGACCGGGAGCGCCTGCAGTCGAAGGAGGACCAGGAGCTCATCAACAGCCCGTCCGCGTGCATCCTGTGCGCCTGCTGTTCCACCAGCTGCCCGAGCTACTGGTGGAACAGCGACCGTTACCTCGGCCCCGCTGCGCTGCTGGCCGCCTACCGCTGGCTCGTCGACACCCGGGACGAGGCCACCGGCTCGCGCCTGGATTTCCTCGAGGACCCGTTCCGGCTGTACCGCTGCCACACGATCATGAACTGCACCAACGCCTGCCCGAAGGACCTGAACCCGGCGCGGGCGATCGCGGCCACCAAGCGCATGCTGGTGGAACGCCAGCTCTAGCGGGCGGCAACGCGCCGTGGACGCCACCCGCCTCGCGCGCCTGCGCTGGCGTTGCCGCCGCGGCATGCGGGAGCTCGACGTCCTGCTGCTGCGCTACCTGGAACGGGAACTGCCGCTGGCCGAAGCAGCGACCCAGGAGGCCTTCGAGGCGCTCCTTTCCGCGCAGGATCCCGAGATAGTCGACTTGCTGGCGGGCCGCATCGTCACCGACGATCCCCGCCTCAATGACGTCATCCAGCGCCTCCTGGCCCAGTCCCGCCATTGACCGGAACGGCTGCGGGCGCGGGCGGCTGCTGGTGGCCGCAGCCAGCGGGCTCGCCCTGCTGGCGCTCGGCCTTGCCGAACTCCCGGTCGTCGTGACCGCCGCCAGTGTGCTGCTGGTCCTTCTCGCCGGCGGCCGGGCCTTCGTGCGCGCATCCATCCGGGGCGCGGGACGCCTGCGTTTCCTCACCGGGGGCTCCGTGCTGCTGGATGAAGCCAACGCCGCCGTCCTGGAGTCGTCCTGGCGACTCGGCTCCCACATCGTGGGGCTCGCGTTGCGACCCGCTGCCGGCGGCCGCATCACCGTGCTCCTGTTCCGGGACCGCGTGCCCGCCGCTGACTGGCGGCGGCTGCAGGTGCGCCTCCGGCTCGGTGGGTAGGGTGGGGCTGATTCACGTAGAATCGCCGGGGGCGCTGCGCTGCGTTACCCCGACCGTCCTGGAAGTGCTTCTCAATTCCGGTGTGGAGCGGGACAAGACTGACGGCGCGGGCGAACTTTCAGCACGGGTTCCGGTCTACCCGGCTGTGAGTTGCCGGCGCCCGTGATCCGACCAGGGACCCCGGGCATGGCAGGGACAAGCGGCGATCAGGTACTCGTTGAGCGAGCACAGCGGGGTGATCGGCGCGCCTTCGACCTGCTGGTACTCAAGTATCAGCAGAAGATCGTGAAGCTCGTGATGCGCTACGTGCGGGATCCCACTGAAGCACTCGACGTTGCCCAGGAAGCCTTCGTGAAGGCCTACCGGGCATTGCCCGGCTTTCGTGGCGAGAGCGCGTTCTACACCTGGCTTTACCGCATCGCCATCAACACCGCGAAGAACCACCTGGTTGCCCAGCAGCGCCGGCCCGTCGAGTACGACCTGGATGCGGAGGATGCGGATCAGGCCGAGCGCAATGGCCTGTTACGGGACGAGGAGACGCCCGAGGGCATTGCCATGCAGGAGCAGCTGCGAGCCACGGTGGAAGAGACCATCGCTGCCCTCCCGGAGGAACTGCGCACGGCCATCGTGCTGCGGGAGATCGAGGGCCTCAGCTACGAGGAGATCGCGACCGCCATGGACTGCCCGGTGGGTACCGTGCGGTCCCGGATCTTCCGCGCGCGCGAGGCGATCGACCAGGCCATCCGGCCATTGACAGACCCTGAGTAACTTCCATGCCAACCCACCCGAGCACGGTGTCATGACGATGAGCACAGGCCAGGATCCCGCAGTCACCCCGGAGGAACAGTGTTCCGCCTGGCTCGACGACGAATTGCCGGTCGTGGAAGTCGACATGCTGATCCGCCGGCTGGAGCGTTCGACGGAACTCAAGGGCAGGGTGGCCCGCTACGGGCTCGTTGCGAGCATCCTGCGCGGCGGCGATCCGGCCGGATCGGTTGCCACCCTGGGGCTCCGCGCCCGGGTGGGCGCTGCGCTCGACCGGGAGGTGGCGCCGGCTGCCTCCCAGCCGGCCCGCTGGGCCGGCTTCGCCGCCGCCGCCGGATTGGCGCTGCTGGCCGTGACGCTGGTGCCACTGGTGCGTCCGGCGGGCGTGCCCGCGCCGGCCGGGGTCACCCTCGCGGCCGGCGCCAGCGCGGGGCCGACGGGCAGCCTCCCGGCATCCCGGCTCCTCGTGGCCGAGCGGGTGAGTTCCACCGCCCATCCGTCCCTGTCTCCCCGCCGGCTGACCAACTACCTCGTCTACCACGGTGAGTACTCGGGGATGCTCGCAGCGAAGCTCACCGACTCGCACATCGTCAACAACCGGGCCTACGCCGTGGCGGCCCAGACGATGACGCCGCCGGTCACGCCGCCGGTCACGCCATGAGCACCTGCGGGCCGTTCCCCGTCCGCGCCTGGTCGAGCATCGCTGCGACCGCCCTCGGCGCGGTCCTTGCGCTGCCGGCGTCCGCCGCCGACGACCCCCGGGGCTGGCTGGACCGCATGGGCTATGCCCTCGAGTACCTGAACTACGAGGGCACGCTGGTGCAGCTGCACGGCACGGAGGCGGCCGTGATGCACGTAGTGCACCGGGTCGAGGACGGTGTACGGGCAGAGCGCATCACCGCACTGGACGACGTGGGCAGGGAGATCATCCGGGGCGGCGACGGCGCCACCTGCATCCTGCCTGACCAGCAGGAGGTGATGGTCGAGCAGCGGGAGGCCGGGCAGCCTGCCGCAAGTCCCCTCCGGGACCAGTTCTCGCGGGACGCCCGCTTCGACGAGGGACTCTATCGCCTCGCCATCGCGAGCGGGGGGCGGCTGGTAGGCAGGGACACGCGCCTCGTGACCGTCCGCCCGACCGACAGCTACCGCTACGGCTACCGCCTGTGGCTCGACCACGCCACCGCCATGCCCCTCAAGGTGCAAGTGGCCGGTGACGACGAGGCGGTAGTCGAGCAGCTGCTCTTCACCGCCATCGACCTGCCGGAGCGGATTCCCGAGTCGTCCGTCCGACCGTCCCGAGCCCTCGACAAGTTCACCCGCCAGTCGTGGCCCCGACCCGCCCTGCGCGCCGCGGCTCCCGCCAGTACCTCGGGCTGGCGGGTCGACTTCCTGCCGCCCGGCTTCCGCCTGGCGGCCGTGCGGGCCCAGCCCACCGGCACGGCGGGCAGCAGCCTGGAGCACCGGGTCTACACCGATGGCGTTGCCTCGGTGTCGGTGTTCATCGAGGGTGGCGTCACGCCCCTGGAGCAGGGCGAGGGCCCGTCCCGGGTGGGGGCCGCCAACGCCTGGACGGTCCGCAGTGGCGATCACCTGGTGACCGCCGTCGGCGAGGTACCTGCGCGGACCGTCGAGGCGATCGCCCGCTCCGTGCAGCGCACGGCTGAGAGCCGCTAGCCGTGCTGGAACTGCTCGTCTACAGCCGGCGCGGATGTCATCTCTGCGAGTTGATGCTGGAGGAACTCGTGCCGCTGTGCCGGGGACGGGCGGTGCTCCGGATCCTCGATGTCGACGGTGATCCGGCCTGGCGGGAACGATATGGCAACCGGGTCCCCGTCCTCTGCGCCGGTGACCGGGAACTCAGCGTCGCCCGGCTGGATCGTGACGCGGTTCTCGCGGCACTGACGCCGACCGGCTGAAACCCGCGCCGGCTGCCGGCCGGCGCACGTTCCCGCGCCGCCCGCGTGCTACGCTATCCGGGGTTTCGGCCAGGCTGGTTGTCCCGTGGATTTCGCCCTCATTCTCGTCATCGCAACAGCCCTCTCCGGCTGCATCTGGGCGTTGGATGCCCTGTGGCTGCGGCCCCGGCGACTGGCGGCCGCCGGCGGCAATGGTACCCCCAGCCTTGCGGCAGTCCCCGAGCCCGTGGTGGTGGAGTACGCCCGGTCCTTCTTTCCCATCCTGCTCGCCGTGCTCCTCATCCGGTCCTTCCTGTTCGAGCCGTTCCGTATCCCGTCGGCCTCCATGATGCCCACCCTGCTCGTGGGCGACTTCATCTTCGTCAACAAGTTCACCTATGGCCTGCGGCTGCCGGTGCTGAACACCGAGATCCTGGACCTCGGCGAACCCCGGCGGGGCGACGTGGTGGTCTTCCGCCTGCCTTCCGAGCCGTCGACCAACTACATCAAGCGGCTGGTCGGCCTGCCAGGTGACTCGATCACGTACCTGAACAACCAGATCTTCGTGAACCGGGAGCCGGTGCCGGTGAGTCTCACGGGTCCCTACATGGGGGCGGACCAGCCCGGCTCGGTACTCGGCCGCGAGCGTCTTGGTGAGCACGAGCATTCGGTGATGTTCGTGCCCGGCCGCGGCAGCCTGGAGGGCACCTTCATCGTGCCCGAGGGCCACTATTTCATGATGGGTGACAACCGGGACAACAGCCGCGACAGCCGCTACGACGGCGTCGGGATGATTCCCGACGACAACATCGTGGGCCGTGCGGTCCGCATCTGGATGAATTGGGATTTCCCCACGATGCCTCGCTGGGGGCGCATCGGCCAGGGGATCGAATGACGGCTCTGGTGTGGTCAAGGGAGGGATTCACCATGCGACAACGGCAGAAGGGCATGACGGCGATAGGCTTCGCCTTCATCGCGGTCCTGGTAGGGCTGGTCGGGTACGGGGCCCTGCGGCTCATCCCGGTCTACCTCACGCAGATGAAGATCCAGAAGCTCATGACGGACCTCAAGGCCGAATACGACGGCAACAACGCCACGGTCAACCGGCTTCAGAACGAGATTGGCAAACGCCTCGACATCGATGCGATCGAATATCCGCGCAAGCAGGACTTCGTGATCTCGAAGGCCGACGGCGGATTCCTGGTCGAGTTGAATTACGAGGACAGCGTGCCCTACATCGCCAACCTCTCCCTCACCGCGGAGTTCGATAATTCGGTCGAGATACGGCAGTGAGCGTGGCAGCCGAATGGGCTGCAGGCGCACTCGGCTACCGGTTCCAGGATGAAGGACTGCTCGAACTCGCGCTTACCCATCGCAGTGCCAGCGGGGGCAACAACGAGCGGCTCGAGTTCCTCGGCGATGCGGTCCTCGGGCTCGTGATCGCCGAGGCACTGTACGCCGACCACCCCCGCGCGGACGAGGGGGCGCTCAGCCGGCTCCGGGCCCGGATCGTCCGGCGGGAGACCCTCGAGGAAGTGGCCCGGGAACTGGCCCTTGGCGAAGTCCTGAGGCTCGGCAGCGGCGAGTTGCGTTCGGGCGGCCACCGGCGCGGCTCGATCCTCGCCAACTCCCTCGAGGCGGTTCTTGGTGCGGTATTCCAGGATGCGGGCTGGGCCGGCACCCGGGACCTGATCCTCCGCCTGTTCGCGCCGCGGCTCGCGGCGCTCGACGTCGCCCTCGACCTGCGCGATCCCAAGACCCGCCTGCAGGAACTCCTCCAGGGCCAGGGCGAGCCGCTGCCCGCCTACACGGTCGAGACCATCACCGGCTCGGGCCACGCCCGGCACTTCGCGGTGGTCTGTCGCCTGGAATCGCCTGCCCTCGAGGTGCGGGGCGAGGGTGGCAGCCGGCGGGCGGCGGAGCAGCAGGCGGCCGAGGAGGCGCTGCGCCGTCTTGCGGGCGGGGCGGGCCCCCATGGCTGAGCCGTTCCGCACCGGCTTCGTCGCCGTGGTCGGCCGCCCGAACGTGGGCAAGTCCACCCTGGTGAACGCCCTGGTAGGCCGCAAGATCAGCATCGTCACGCCGCGGCCGCAGACCACCCGCCATGCCATCGTCGGCGTGCTGACCCGGCCGGACAGCCAGTTGCTGTTCGTCGATACGCCCGGCCTCCATGCCCGGGTTCGCAACATGCTGAATCGCGCGATGAACCGCGCGGTGGAAGGCGCACTCGCCGGGGCCGACGCCGCCCTGTTCGTCATCGAGGCGGGGGTGTGGAAGGCGGGCGACGCCTACGTGCTCGAACACCTGACGGACGCCGGGATTCCGGTGATCCTCGCCGTCAACAAGGTCGATCTCGTCCGGCCCAGGGCGGCCCTGTTGCCGTTCCTCGCGGAATGCGAGGTGCGGGCTCCATTCCACGCCATCGTCCCCATCTCCGCGGCCAGGGATGACAACCTCGGGCGCCTGACCGACCTCCTTGCGGCCCTGCTGCCGCCGGGTCCGCCGCTGTATCCCCTCGATGCCGCCACCGACCGGGGGCTCGAGTTCCGCATCGCCGAGATGATCCGCGAGAAGCTGCTGCTGGCCCTCAGGCAGGAGGTGCCCTATGGCCTTGCGGTGGAGATCCTCGCCCTCGAGGAAAAGCCTGGCGTGGTCCTTGCCGATGCCGTGATCTGGGCCGACCGGGACTCCCACAAGGGCATCGTGGTAGGGAAGGGCGGTGCCACCATCCGTGAGGTGGGCACCGCGGCCCGGCTCGAGCTCGAGAAGATCTTCGGTCGCCGCTTCCACCTGGAAACCCACGTCAAGGTGAAGAGCAACTGGGCCGACAGCGCCCGGACGCTCCAGCAGTTCGGATTCGAGAGCGCGTCATGAGTGCGGCCCAGCCGGTGGAGCTGGAGGACTGCTACCTGCTCCACGCGCGGCCCTACCAGGAGACGAGCCAGATCCTGGAGGTCCTCGGGGTGCATCACGGCCGTACCGGGCTGGTGGCCCGCGGCGCCCGCCGGCCCACGTCCCGGTGGCGTGGCGTGCTCCAGCCGTTCCTCCCGCTGCGGCTGTCCTGGGCGGGGCGCGGTTCCCTGCACACGCTCCGGGGAGCCGAGCTCGCGAGCCACGCCGTGGCGCTCGAGGGCCTGGCACTCATGGGCGCGTTCTACCTGAACGAGCTGGTGCTGAACTTCGTCCGGCGGGGCGACCCCCATCCCGGCCTGTTCATCGCCTACTCGGGTGCCCTGGCTGAACTCCGTGCCGGCGGCGACCCCGAGCCGGCCCTGCGCCGCTTCGAGCTGGAGCTGCTGGCCGAGGCCGGCTACGGACTCATCCTGGACCACGACGTGCTGAACGAGGTGCCCCTCGAGCCGGCGGCGCTCTACGAGTACCGGCTCGAACGGGGACCGGTCCCGGCCGCAGCGGGGGGCGCCGGGCTGACCCTGTCCGGCGCCGAACTGCTCGCCATCGGCCGGGGCGAGCTCACGGATCCGGGCTGCCTCCAGGCCGCGAAGCGGCTGCTCCGGGCGGTCCTCTCCCACCACCTGGACGGCCGGGCCCTGAAGACCCGGACCGTGCTGGCCGCCATGCGCCGCTGACCGTCGCCGCAGGACCGGGCACTGCCGCCCCGGCACGGCTAGAATGGCGTCCCCCATGCTCCCCGCAGCCCACAACCTGCTACTCGGCGTCAACGTGGACCACGTGGCGACCCTGCGCCAGGCCCGGGGCACCCGGTACCCGGATCCGGTGCATGCCGCCCTGCTGGCCGAGCAGGCAGGGGCCGACAGCATCACGGTGCACCTCCGGGAGGACCGGCGGCACATCCAGGATGCGGACCTGCCGCTCCTGAAGGCGCTGCTGAAGACCCGCATCAACCTGGAGCTGGCCGTTTCCCCCGAGGTCATCGCCATCGCATGCCGGGTGGTACCGGCCGACGGCTGCCTGGTGCCGGAGCGACGGGAAGAGCTCACGACCGAGGGCGGGCTGGATGTCGCGGGCAACCTCGCGGCCGTCACGGACGCCTGCAGCCGGCTGCGGGACCACGGGATCCGGCCCGGGCTCTTCATCGACGCGGACGAGGCCCAGATCGCGGCCGCCGTGCGCACCCGTGCCCCCGTGATCGAGCTTCACACGGGCGCCTACGCCGATGCGCGCACCGGCGAGGAGCAGGGTGCCGAGCTGTACCGTATCGCCACCGCGGCCCGCCATGCCGCGGCCGCCGGCCTCGAGGTCCACGCCGGGCACGGCCTCAACTACCACAACGTGGGGCCGATCGCGGCCATTCCGGAAATCGTGGAGCTCAACATCGGCCACGCCATCATTGGCCGTGCCCTCTTCTCGGGACTCGCGTCGGCAGTTGCCGACATGAAGCAGCTCATGCGGGATGCGCGGCGCGGATGATCTTCGGCGTCGGTACCGACATCCTCCAGGTCGAGCGGGTGGCGGCGGCCCACGAACGGTTTGGTGAGCGCTTCGTGCGGCACCTGCTGATGCCGGAGGAGCTCGCCGACTTTGCCCGCACGCGCAACCCCGTCCGTTTCCTGAGCATGCGTTTCGCGGCCAAGGAGGCGGTGGTCAAGGCCCTCGGCACGGGCTTCGCCAATGGCATGTGGCTGCGGGATTCCGGCGTCCGGCCCGACCCCCTCGGCAAGCCGGGCATCATCTTTTCACCCCGGGGCCAGGCGCTGTGCCAGCGACTCGGCGTCGGGGCGGGTCACCTCACCCTGTCCGACGAGGCG
>CALGMY010000206.1 GCA_937958785.1 uncultured Gammaproteobacteria bacterium
CGCCCCGGGCGGCACCGGCACCTCGCTCGGCGACTTCGGGCTCTCGCCCGCCGCGATCGGCGACCTGATCGGGCGTCACCGGGCCGGCGCGGCGGATCACGGCAACCTGCTCTGGATGCTGCTGGTGCTGCAGCGGACGCTGCGAAACTGACCGGCGTCGCCGCCCGCCCGGCGGCCTAGGCGGAACGCAGGCCCAGGGTGCGGGCCACCTGGTAGATCCGCAGGAGCAGCCGGTAACGGGTGACCGGGAAGAAGCCCTGGATCCGTCCCGCCGCCGCGATCTCCCGGAGCCGGGCCGCCCACCGCTGGCCGTTCCGGGCGATGTCGCCGAACTCCAGCGCCGTCGCGCGACCGGCGGCCGCGAGGCCTTCGGCCCGCGCCGTGTCGGCCAGGAGTTCGAGCATCCCGGCCTCGATGGCGCCGGCGTCGATGGGGCACAGGCGGGCATTGACGCCATCGGTCAGCAGCTCCCGGAGCTGCGGGATGTCACTGACCAGCACCGGAACGCCACAGGCCATGACTTCGAGCAGGGTGTTCGGAAAGCCCTCGCTGGCCGCCATGGAGACCACGAGGTCACTGGCGCGGTAATAGTCGGGCAGCGCCTCCAGGGGCTGCTGGCCGCTCATCCGGACCCGGGATCCCAGGCCCAGCCGCTCGATCAATCCAACGAGTCGCGCCTCGTACTCCGCCTGGGACCGGCCGATGACCAGGAGCACGGCATCGGGCCAGCGGCGCAGCACCGCGACGAAGCACGCGATGATCAGCTCGATGTTGTACAGGGGCTGGATGGCCCGGGGGCTCAGCACGACCTTGACGCCGGCGGGCAGGCCCAGCCGCTCCCGCGCCCCGGCCCGGCTGCCCGGGGTGAAGCGGCGCAGGTCGCATCCCCAGTAGTTGACGTCCACGGTCGCACCGACGCCCATGTCGCCAAGTTCCACCGCCAGGAAGTGACTCTTGGCGCTGATGGACTCCACGCGGCGCATGCCCATCCGGGACAGTCGCCGCACCAGCGGCGACAGCTGCAGGTCTCCCTCCGCGTGCAGCACGTCGGTGCCCATGGCGATGAGGGCCACCGGGCAGCGATTGAGGGCAATCACGTTGAAGAAGTGGTCTCCCAGCCCGTAGTGGCAGCAGATGACGTCCGGGCGGATGCCGGCGACCAGCTGGCGCAGCTTCACGCTGCTCAACAGATCGCCCGCCTCCGTCGTGAAGTCGTGGTAGACGATCCCCCGCTCCGCCAGCGCGCGCCGGTCTGCGGTCCCGGTCATGTCGATGAAGTGCACCTCGTCCAGGTACGGGGCCATGGCGACGGTCCGGGGCACGGCGTGGACGACGCCGGGTGAGATCACGCACGCCCGCATCGGGCGTCCTGGCGGGACCTGGCCGGCGCGGACCCCGGCCTCGACCGGGCGGTCCATGGAGGCCAGGCCTTGCCGCCGCAGGGACTCCAGGTTGAAGACCTTCCAGAGCAGCGGGTTGTAGCCGTGCCTGCCGCTCACGAAGCCGCTGAAGAGCTGCTGCACGTAGCCCCGTCGGTAGGGAGCGCCGGCAGGGATGTCATCGAACACCCGCTGGAAGGCCCCGCCTGCCCCTTCCCGCAACCAGTCCTCCTCTGCCGTCACGAAGCCCAGCTTGTTCAGCCGGTCCCGGATCACGTCCGGCAGGATGCCGTCCAGGGCCCGGCGGTACACCTGCTTGGACAGCCCGTGCTCGACCTTCTGGCGGGTGGGCAGCGAGAAGGTGTACTCCACGAGCCGGTAGTCGAGGAACGGCAGGCGCGACTCGATGGAGAAGGCCATGGAATTCCGGTCCACCTGGCGCAGGATGCCGGGCAGTGAGTCGTAAATCGTCGCCTCGAGCAGCTTGCGGTCGAAGGGGGTGCCGCCCACCTCCCGCTTCCAGTCCGGGTAGGCGGCGATGCGCTTCAGCACCACGGACCGGGCCAGGCCCTCGGCGACGAATTCGGGCGACAGCAACCGTCGAGCCTGGCGGATGGAGGGCATGAGGGACCTCGGCAGCAGGCCGGCGCCCAGTTCCCGGGCCACGTCCCGCGCCATCTGTTCGTAGCTCATCCCCCGCCGGTCGTGCAGGCCGCGCAGGTTGCCGA
>CALGMY010000207.1 GCA_937958785.1 uncultured Gammaproteobacteria bacterium
GTTCGAGTGGGGCACGGCGACGCCGACCCGGGCCCGGGGGCCGTAATCCGGCTCGTCCGTCATCGGTTCGCCTTTCATGGTTCGGCAAAGAGGCCGGCCCGCGCGCCCTCGATGATCGCCACGAGGGCCGGGTGGCGCACGCGCTGTTCCATGGACAGCACGTAGAAGCGGGCATGGAGGCTGCTGGTGCGGCCCACCACCTGCAGGTCGTACTGGCCCATGATCTCCGCCTCGATGGCGGACGGCGCCGGAAAGACGCCGACCCCGCCCTGGGCGAAGAATTTCACTAGCGCACTGTCGTCGAACTCGCCCGCGATGTTCGGCGTGATGCCCTGTTCCAGGAACCAGGCGTCCACCACCCGCCGGTTGGTGCTCCGGTGGGTCGGGAGGAGGAACGGGGCCTGGTCCAGGCTGCGGGGGAACCCCTTGCGCAACCGGCGGGCCAGCGCCGGGGCCGCGAAGAAGGTGACGTCGCACTCGCCGAGCTGGTGGCTGACGGCCCGCAGGCCCGTGTTGGCGGGCAGGGCGCTGGGCGACAGGACGAGGTCCAGCTTGCGGGCCACGAGCTCCGCGAGCAGGGTGCCGAGGCTGCCGGTGTGGCAGATCACCTGGAAGGGCTGCTCGCCCTGCATGAGGGGCGCCACGATGCGCCAGGTAATGAGGTTGGGCACCACGTCGGACACGCCGATGGTGACCGTGCGCCGCTCGCTGGGATTGGCCGCCTGGACGGCCCGGACCAGGTCCTGGCCGACGGCAAAGAGCCGGTCGGCGTACTCGAAGACGGTCCGGCCGAGTTCGGTGGGCACCGCCCGGCGGCCCTGCTTCTGCAGCAGTGCGCCGCCGAAGTCCCGTTCCAGCAGCTTGATCTGGCCGCTGATCGTCTGGGGCGTGATGTTCAGGCTCTCGGCCGCCCGCGCGACGCCCCCCTCCTGGACGGTGGTCCAGAAGTAGAGCAGGTGGCTGTAGTTGGGGTGGCGCACGACCGGCTGATAGTTCGGGAAAACCGAAGTGTTTATACGAAATAAACGCCTTGTCCGCAACCGGGCAACGGCTAGGCTGGGCTCCAGGCTACCTACAGGTGGAGTAACCCCAGTGGCAAAGAGAGTGCAGGACCAGAAGCCGGCGCGGCCGGCCGACGCCAAGGCGTGGCTCAAGGAGAACATCGCGGAGCAGAAGAAGCGCCACGCTGCCATCCAGAAGGAGATGAACGAGGACATCGCCGCCCAGCGCGAGAAGTGGTACGCGGAGTTCCTCCAGACCATCCAGACCAAGGGCTTCAACGTCACCGGCGACGTGCGGCGGGTCATCAAGCCGTCCGAGGTGCCGAAGAAGCCGAAGCGTCCCGACAAGGTTGTCTTCTGAACGAGGTATAGATTTCATGGCCAGACCACATATCGAGCCCTATGTCGAACTCGACACCCCGTACAAGAAGTTCGACGTCAAGGGCTTCAAGGGCAGCTCCTACAAGGTGCTGTCCCTCGACACCGACACCGGCGCCTGCACGCTCAAGGTGCGCTTCGACGGCGGCTACAAGCGCAAGCCCGGCCTGTCGTACTCCGACATGGAGATCTTCGTCCTCAACGGCAAGCTGAAGGTCGGCAAGCAGACCTGGGTGGAAGGCCACTACGCCTTCGTCCCGGCCGGCACCGCGCTCGGCGCCATCGAGGTGCCCCAGGGTGCCGAAGCGATCGTCATGTTCAACGACTCGGAGCCCGGTTTCGTCGAGTCGGGCCGCGACCACCCGCTGACGCTGTCCGAGGCCTACACCTCGGTCAACAGCTACGAGGACCGTCCCTGGGGCCCGGGTAACCTGGTCTCACCGTCGGTGGCCTCCGGCTGCATGATCAAGGTGCTGCACTACGACCCGATCACCGAGGCGCTGAGCTTCCTGTACTGCATGACGCCCCAGTTCTCCCAGGACAACATCTCGTACCACGACAGTGCCGAGGAGTCGTACCACATCTGGGGCACGTCCTGGATGATGCAGTTCGGCGAGCTGCCCACCGGCGGCTACTTCTGGCGGCCGCCCTACATCAACCACGGCGCCTTCAAGTGCAAGTACGGCACCATCGCCTTCGGGCGCACCGACTCGGTGCTGTTCAATTACTTCCACTTCAATCCGTGGACCAACCCGGACGAGAACAAGCGGCGTGCCGCGGCGTTCCTGTACCGGAAGCGCCCCCAGCTCTACAACTGGGTCGAATCCGACGGCCACAACCATCCGCACGGGCCGCCGGACTTCGAGAACCCCGACTACGTGGACGATCCGCAGGTGCGGATGCTCCACGGCAAGCAGGTCGGCAGCAAGCGTTAAGGGAAAAAGGTACCGGACACTTAGTTATTTAGTTTTGGCTTCAAGACTAAATAACTAAGTGTCCGGTACCTGTCTTACCTCGGTACCTCTCTTAGGCGCTCTTAGGCGGCGGTGACGCCGCCGTCGACGCAGAGCACCTGCCCGGTGATGAAGGACGCGGCGTCCGAGAGCAGGAAGGCCACGGCCGCGGCCACTTCCTCCGGCCGGCCGTAGCGGCCGAGCGGGACGCTGGCCACCAGCGCCGCCGACCGGGCCGCGTCGGCCCGGGCCTCCGCCGTCATGGGGGTGGCGATCGGCCCCGGCGCCACCGCATTCACCCGCACGTTCCGCCCCGCCAGTTCGATGGCGAGCGCCTTCACGAGCCCGTTGAGTCCCGCCTTGGAGGCCGCGTAGGCCGCCGCCCGCGCATGGCCGACGATGCCGATCTGGCTCGAGAGCAGCACGATCGAGCCCTGGCCATCCCGGGCCATGGCCGCACCACACTCCCGGGCCACCTCGAAGGACGCGGTGAGGTTCACGTCGAGCACGGCCTGCCACTCGGCCAGCCCGGTCTCGAGCCCCGCCCGGTGGGCGAAGACGCCGGCCGAGCAGGCGACGCCGTCGAGGCCGCCGCCGAGGCTCGCGATCGCCTCCCGCGTCACGGCCGCGATGCCGGGCAGCTCGGCGAGGTCCGCCACGTGCACCCGCGCGGCCGCCACCAGGGGCAGCACGGTGTCCGTCTCGGCCCGGTCCCGGACCAGCACGGCGCAGTCCGCCCCGGCCGCGACCGCGCTCCGCAGCAGGGCGAGGCCGATGCCGGACGCGGCGCCAGTGATCAGCAGCCGGCGGCCCGCGAGGCCGGAGGGTAGTTGGACGCCGCTCAACACCTCGCCACTATACGGCGGTCCCGGCCCCCGTGCCGCCCGCGCGGGCGGGACTGGTATGATTCGCGCCGCCCAGCAGCCCAGAAAGAACAACCATGCCGGAGGCCGCCCCGCTGTTCCACGTGATCGATCCCCGGGTCTTCGACCGGGCCCAGCTGGACGACCTCTGCGACCTCACCACCCGCGTACGCCTCCTCGCCAAGCACCCGGAGGGAGCCCGCTTCCTGCTGGGCCTGCTGCCGGACCGGCGCGCGATGCTCTACTTCGTCCAGCCGTCGACCCGGACCTTCCTGTCCTTCAACAATGCCTGCCACGTGCTCGGCATCCGTACCAGCGAGATCCGCGACCCGGCGACGTCGTCGGAAGTGAAGGGTGAGAGTTTCGAGGACAGCATCCGTACCTTCAGCTCCTACGTGGACGTCATCGTGATGCGCACGCCGCGCTCCGGCGAGGCGGCCCGGGCGGCCGACCTGATGAACCGCATCCCGCGGCCCGTGCCGATCATCAATGCGGGCAGCGGCCAGGACCAGCACCCCACCCAGGCCCTGCTCGACATCTACACGCTGGACCGCAGCTTCGAGGAACAGGGTGGCATCGATGGCAAGGTGATCGGCCTCATGGGGGACCTGAAGCGGGGCCGCACCGTCCGCTCCCTGTGCTACCTGATGAAGAACTACCGCAACGTGCGCCTCGTGCTGATCGCCCCGGAGCAGTTCGCCCTGGAGCCCGACATCAAGGCGCACCTTGAGGAGCACGGCATCCCGTTCACCGACGGCGCGAAGCTCGCGACCGTGCTCCCGGAGCTGGATGCCATCTATGTCACCCGCATGCAGTCCGAGTGGGACACCGACGGCGAGACGGGCCGGGTGAACTACGCGGACTACAGCATCACCGCCCACAACCTGGACCGCATGAAGCCCTCGGCCGTCATCATGCACCCGCTGCCCCGGGGGCCGGAGATCGCGCCTGCCGTGGACGACGACCCGCGGGCCGTCTACTGGCGCCAGGAGCGCAACGGCATGTGGATGCGGGTGGCGATCCTGCTCAAGATCTTCCGCGCGGACGGCGTGGTCCGCGAGTTCGACGTTTCCGGCCTCACCTGACCTGAACAACCCGACAGAAGGACCAGACTGCCATGAAGCTCTACGGCGCCATCGCCTCACCCTACGTCGCCCGCGTGGTCATGTACGCGAAGATCAAGGGCATCGACCTGCCGCCGACGGATGCGCCCGGCGGCAACATCAAGAGCCCCGAGTACCTGAAGCTGAATCCCATCGGCAAGATGCCGACCCTGGACGTGAACGGGCAGGGGATCGGCGAGTCGACGATCATCTGCGACTACCTGGAGGACGTGTATCCCCAGACCCCGGGGCTGCCGAAGGACCCGATCGACCGGGCGCGCTCCCGGCTCGTGGGCCGCATCGTCGACCTCTACATCGCGCCGGCCGCCGGCCCGCTGTTCCGCCAGATGAACCCGGCCACCCGGGATGCGGCGGCCGTCGAGAAGGCCGCCGCGGACCTCACCAAGGCCTACGGCTACGTGGAGCACGCGATGGGCAGCGGCCCGTTCTGCGTGGGCGCCACGCCGACCTTCGGCGACTGCGCCCTGGGGCCGAGCACCCGCATGGTGAAGATCATGCTGGCCGCCGGTAACTTCGGCATCACCGACCCGACCGCCAGCGGCCGCCTCGCGACCTGGTGGAAGGCCATGGAGGCCCACCCCGACTGCGGCGCGGTGCTCACCGCCTACGGCACGGCCTTCGAGGGCTTCATGAAGATGATGGCCGCGCGGAAGTAACCTCCCGTAGGAGCGCGTTCACGCGCGACCGGAACCGGATCGCGCCTGAAGCCGCTCCTACGTCACCTTGCCATGCGCCCGTAGCTCAGCTGGATAGAGCATCAGGCTTCGAACCAGGAGATGCATTATTCGAATGGCAATGTATTTGCATGTAAGACAATGAGTTATGAAATTCTTGGTAAGCCACCTAGCCGACGAGTTACCAATGAGTGACCGTTGTCGAATGGCTCTCAAAAGAGCAATAGGGCGCCCGTAGCTCAGCTGGATAGAGCACCGCGCTTCGAACGCGGGGGTCGGCGGTTCGAATCCGTCCGGGCGCGCCAATTTCTCTCGGTCTATACCGGGTCCTTACCGGACACATGGTTTACGTTTTATACCGGAGACATGGTTTACACCTGTACCGGGTTGGGCGCGGGTTCGACGGGGTCCTCCTGATGGTCGAAGAAGCCTAAGTCAAAATCCAGGAAGCTAACCAGCAAGTCCGGTCGTCCACCTCGCGGAGGCCCACGAGCTGGGCGGCAAACACGTTGGTGAGGTTGAGCGTGCGCCGGCCTAGGCAGCTGCGGCCACAGCGGGTAACGCGGACGGTGCGATCCGCTTTGATCGCTTCGTCGGGGTTTACAACCACGAGCGCCCCCATCAGGCACTCAAATGGCGCCTCCCCAGGTGAGCTGGATACAGCGCGGGAGTACCGGCCGCCGGCCGACCCGCTTCTTACGGCTCCTTAGGCTGGGTCAAGCGAAAAGTGTGCGGACTATGGATTCGCTGCAAAGCGTCTTACTATG
>CALGMY010000208.1 GCA_937958785.1 uncultured Gammaproteobacteria bacterium
GGACGCAGGTCGCCGGCAGGAGATCCGCGCGCTGCTCGCGAAGATCCGCTAGTCGATATCAGCGCGCCATCCACTCGTAGGGCGTGCCCGCCAGGGCGCGGCGGATGTCATCCAGCGTGGTGACGACCTCGGCGAGGGGCTGGGGCGTGGTGCGGTGGAAGCGCACCTCGGGTGCGCCGGGCTCGAGGCCCAGGTGCCGGCAGACCATCCGGTAGGCCACGAGCGGGTCCTCCTCGATGTCGTCCTCGTAGCTGAGCTGCAGGGCGCCCGCTTCCGCCAGCAGGGCGTCCAGCTGGGCGAACTGGTCGTCCCAGTCGCGCAGGTAGTCGACCAGCGGCTGGGCATCGCCATCGATGCAGACCCGCTGGGGGTCGATGGCCAGGCGGACTGGTGGCACGGCCTGCCCCGGCCGGGCGAACCACCGGCCCCGCTGGCGGGCCGCCAGGCTCGAGACGACCTTGCGCAGGTAGTTGCGGCGCCGGAGCACGATGAACCGGCAGGGGCCGGCACCGGCGCCGCCCAGTTCGTCGAGGAAGCCCGCCATGGCGATGCCATGGTCGTGCAGGTGGTAGAACTTGGCCTCGATCCCGGTGACCGGCGTCGTCACGCCGGGCAGCCGGGTGTTCAGCCGGCGCAGCAGCTCGCTGCCGGGGCCGGGTGGCGCCGGCCGGTCGCGGAACTCGGGCCACTCGTAGATCTCGCCGAGCCAGGTCACGGCGGGGTGCTGGCCCAGCAGGTCGCCGAGCACGGTGCTGCCGCTCCGGCCGATGTGGAAGGTCGTGACGAGTTGCCGGGTCACTGCGGCGGTCATGGCCGCGACTCTACCGGCCGCCAGGGCGATTGCCTACGATGGGCCCATGGACCGCCTGGTCATCGCTTGCCTCGCCGCCACCTGGCTGGTCTGGGGGTCCACCTACCTCGCGATCCGCTTCGCCCTGGAGAGCTTTCCGCCCTACTTCCAGATGGGCACCCGCTTCCTGGTGGCGGGCGCCGGCCTGGCGCTCTGGATGCGCCTCGTCCGCCGCACGACCTGGCCGACGCGCCGCCAGTGGCGCAATGCGCTGGTCGTGGGCACGCTGATGCTCGCCGGCGGGATGGGCCACGTGGCCGTGGCCGAGCAGACCGTCGGTTCGGGGCTGGTGGTGGTCTTCATCGCCGTGGTGCCCCTCTTGATCGTCATCATCAACCGCTTCTGGGGCGTGAAGCCGGGACGGCTCGAACTGGCCGGCATCGGCGTGGGACTCGCCGGCGTCGTCATGCTCACCCGCGGAGCGGGCTTCCAGGCCTCGCCCGGCGGGCTGGTCGCGATGGCCACGGCGTGTTCCTGCTGGTCCCTCGGCAGCGTCCTCAGCCAGCGGGCCCTGCCGCTCGCCCCCGGGGCGATGGGCTTCGCCAGCGAGATGCTCTGCGGGGGCGCCGTGCTCATGCTGCTGGCGGCCCTGGCGGGGGAGACCTTTGAGTGGCCACCGTCACCGGTGGCCACCTGGGCCTGGCTCTACCTCGTCGTGTTCGGCTCGCTGCTGGCCTTCAATGCCTACATGGTGCTGCTGGCCCGGGCCTCCGCCGGCCTTGCTGCCAGCTACACCTTCGTCAATCCCCTCATCGCGATGCTGCTCGGCGTGGGCTTCGGCGGCGAGGTGATCACCGCCTGGGAGTGGGCCTCCGCCGGCGTGGTCCTCGCCGGCGTGCTGCTGCTCATCGCGCGGCCGCGGGGGGCGGGGTCGACGGACCTCGACGCCGATCGCGGCTGAAGCCGCTCCTACGGGGCGGGCTTCGCCGGGCGGTACAGCCCGTCGAAGACGGTGTTCCAGGTCTTGCCGCCGTCGGGCGACACATCCCAGCGCTGGTTGACCTGGCCTTCCGGCCGCCGGGTCCAGGTGATGCGGTTCAGCACCGGCTTGCCGTCCTCGGTGGACGCGCCTTCCAGCCGCATCGCTCCATCCACGAGGCCCCCCTCGAGTTCGAGCGTGGTGCCTTCCCGCCAGACCCAGAACTGGCGCCACTTGCCCCGGGCGGTGTCGAAGAAGTTGAGGCTGGTGCCCGCGCTGCCCGAGCGGCCCGCCCAGGTCTCCTGCAGCGCGCAGCCGTCCAGGATCGGCTCGATGCGGTTGCGGCCGGCCACCGAGCCGTCCGGGTTCAAGACCTCCCAGTCGCCGATCCAGAAGTCGAACTGGCGGGCCCGGGCGTCGCTGCAACCGCTGGTGGCGCCCTGCAGCGCCGGGGCGGCCGCAAGCAGGACCATGCTGCAGATCAGGGCAAGGGGTGCGCGCGTCATGGGCCGGCTCCGGGCGGTGAGGGCTGCCTGTACTATAGCCCTCGCCTGGAGGTGAGCCCCATGTCGATCCGGTTCCTGTTGCCAATGCTGGCCGCGCCCCTCGCCGCGCCTTTCGTCACGCTGGCGGACACCGCCGTCACGGTCACCGTCACCGGGATCGAGAAGCCGGCCGGCAACCTGCTCGCCGGTATCTACACCAGTCCGGACGACTGGCTGGGCGCGAATACGTTTGCGCGGCAGGAGGTGCCGGTTGCCGCCACCCTCCGGGACGGCACATTGTCCTTCGAGGTCAGCCTGCCGCCCGGCGACTACGCGCTGTCGGTGTTCCAGGACCTGAACGGCAACCGCAAGCTGGACACCAACTTCATGGGCATCCCCACCGAGGCCTCCGGCTCCTCCAACGACGCGCCCGCCCGCTTCAGCGCCCCGAAGTTCCGGGACGCGCTCTTCACCGTGGGTACCGAGCCCGTCGCGCTGACCATCCGCGTGAAGTAGCCCATGGCGGTACGCGAGATCCTCAGGATGGGTGATCCCCGGCTGCTCACGCACGCCCGGCCGGTCACCGCGTTCGACACGCCGGAGCTGCACGGGCTCGTCACGGACCTGCTGGACACGATGGTGGCCGCCAACGGCGCCGGCCTCGCGGCGCCCCAGATCGGCGTCGATCTCGCCGTGGTCATCTTCGGCTTCGAGCACAGCGAGCGCTACCCGGATGCCCCGGCCGTGCCCCGCACGGTGCTCGTGAACCCGGCGATCGAGGTCCTGGCCCCGGACCAGGACGAGGACTGGGAGGGCTGCCTGTCCGTGCCCGGCATGCGCGGCGTGGTGCCCCGCTGGACCCGCATCCGCTACCGGGGCTTCGATGCCGCCGGCGTGCCCATTGACAGGGAAGCCACCGGGTTCCACGCCCGGGTCGTGCAGCACGAGTGCGACCACCTCATCGGCACGCTCTACCCGATGCGCATCCGGGACTTCACCCGCTTCGGCTACACCTCGGTCCTCTTCCCGGACCTCGAGGGGGAGTAGGAGCGAAAGTGAGTAGGAGCGGCTTCAGCCGCGATCCCGGCCGTCGCGCCTGAAGGCGCTCCTACGGCAGGTCCAGCAGCATCTGCGCCAGCCGCTCCGGCGCCGCGAAGAACGGCGAATGTCCGGTGGGCAGGTCCTGCACCACGTCGCAGGGCGAGGCCGCGATCATCTGGTCCTGGATGAACAGGGGCAGCACCACGTCCCGGGTGCAGCGGATGAAGGCCCGGGGCACGCCCCCGAAGCGCTCCGCCGTCACCTGCACCGCCTGGAACATCACGGCGATGGGCTCCGGCCCCACGTGGGACGCCGCGAAGGCCACGTCCGCCGGCGGGCAGTCGGCGTAGAAGAGGGACTCGAGCCGGGCGGGGTCCACGGTGACGCACTTGCCGTCGGGGGTGCGCAGCGACGCAGCGTTCATCGGGTTCGCCGGGTCGACGCTGCAGATCCGCACCAGGGAATCCCCGTCCCGGGGCAGGAACGCCGTCAGGAAGACCAGTCGCCGGATCCGTTCCGGCATCGCCTCCGCCACCGCGGCGACCACGAGTCCCCCGAGGCTGTGGCCAACAAGTATCACCGGCTCGTCGCAGCCCGCGACGACCTCCTGCACGCGGGCCACGTAGTCGGCCAGGCCCTGGGTGGCGGCTGGCGCCGGGTCGGCCCCGTGCCCGGGCAGGTCGGGTGCCAGCACCGGGTGGCCCGCGGCCGCGATCAGTGGCACCAGGCGGCGCCAGCACCAGGCACCGTGCCACGCGCCGTGGACCAGGACGAAGGTGGCCATAAGCCGTATTCCGTTTGAGCCGGGCAGGGAAAACTGCGATTCTCCCGGCTCTCGTCGCCGGAGTGCAATCCATGAAGCTCTACTACAGCCCGGGCGCCTGTTCCCTGGCGTCCCACATCGCCCTGATCGAGGCCGGCCTGCCGTTCACGGCGGACAAGGTCGACATGCGTACCCGCCAGACCAGCGACGGCCGGCCCTTCAGCGAGGTGAATCCCAACGGCTACGTGCCGGCCCTCGAGATCGACCAGGGCGAGGTGCTGACCGAAGGCCAGGCGATCCTCCAGTACGTGGCCGACCAGAAGCCGGACGCCCGGCTGGCGCCGCCCGCCGGCACCCTGCCCCGCTACCGGCTGATGGAATGGCTGGGGTTCATCGGCACGGAGCTGCACAAGAACTTCGGCCCGCTGCTTCGCCCGGGCGGCCCGGACGAGCCCAAGGTCGCGGCCCGGGACAAGCTCTCCAACCGGCTCAACTACGTGGCCAATCACCTGGCGAGCCGCCAGTACCTGGTGGGCGATCACTTCACCGTGGCGGATGCCTACCTGTACACCATCCTCACCTGGACCCGGGTTGCGAGCCTGGACCTCGCCGCCTGGCCGGTGCTCGCCGCCTACCGGGACCGGATCCAGCAGCGACCCGCCGTGCAGGCGGCCCGGGCCGCGGAGGGGCTGAAAGGCTGAACGGCCGGCCGATGTCGCTCCCGAGCCTGGTACTGCGCTACTTCCTGTATTGCCTCTGGGGGGCCGTCGTCGCCCTGCTGGTTACGGCCGAGGCCTATCAGCAGGGCACGGCCGCCCTCTACGGGGAGCATTCCCTGGTCGAATACCTGCAGACCACCTTCCTGGTGCTGGTGGCGCTGCTGTTCGGCGCTGCCGCCCGGGCGTCCGCCGAGTGGCGGGGCTGGTGCACGGTCCTCATGTTCGTGGCCGTCACCGCGGCCGTGCGCGAACAGGATTCCTTCTTCGACCACAACGTGTTCGACGGATTCTGGCAGCTGCTCGCCCTGGCGATCCTCGTGGCCATGGGCGGGTACTGGTGGCGGTACCCGGGGTCCGTGGTCCGGGAGGCCGGCGAGTTCATGCGTTCCCGGCCCGCCGGGTTCCTGGCAGCGGGCTTCGTCACGGTGTTCGTCTATTCCCGGCTCATCGGCATGCAGGCGGTCTGGCGCAGCATGCTGGGGGACGACTACCGGCGGGTCGTGAAGAACTTCTTCGAGGAGACCACCGAGCTCTTCGGCTATTCCCTGCTGGTGGTCGCCGCCATCGAGACCCTGCTGGTGGTCCGGGCGCGGCTGCGGGAGGCGGGCATCAGGTCGACAGGCGCTCCTTGATTTGCGCCTTGGCCCGGCGGATGCCGCCGCGGACCAGGGCCTCCCCCTTGTTGTCGCCGTAGCGTCCCTTGCGCACGTGGCGGATCCGGTGCACGCCGGGGATGTCCAGGGGCACGCCCTCGGTGCGCATCAGCCAGCGGAAGGCCCGGTCCTCGAAGGTCTTGGCCCAGCGGGTGACCGGCCGCTGGAAGTAGGCCAGCTGGTCGCAGTAGCCGCAGGCGCGGGCCACGTCGCCGTGGATGATCTGGTAGGCGCCGGTCGCCCGCGGCACGGCCAGGTGCTCGAACGCCCCGGTCTCGATGTCCGCGACGCGGGGCTGCTCCCGGCCGGCCTCGAGGGTCGGGTCCGCGTCCGACAGCATGGGGGTTACCCGCTCGTCCCGGGGGAATAGCAGCCGGTCCCGCCGGCCCTGCAGCCGGTCGGCCAGCGTGTCGAGGCAGTCCCGGTGGAAGACGATGTCGCAGTCGGTCAGCCAGAGCCAGTCTGCGTCCGTGGTGCGGGCGATGCGGTTGCGGCCGATGGCCCGCCGGAACAGCTGCTCCCGGGGCAGCAGCTGCCAGTTCCAGGTGACGTTCGGGACCGTGAGGCCGCCGAAGAAGCCGAGCATGGCCGCCGTCGCGGCGTCCTCCGGGCTGTGGAAGACCGTCATCCGGACCTTGGCCCGGGTCGGCGGGAAGTTCACGAGGGAGCTCAGCTGGTACATGAGCAGGTGGGCGTACTGCCAGCAGTGGCTGACGACCTCGAGGGACAGTCGCCCCGTCCGCGCAGCCAGGCCCGCCTCGTCCGGCAGGGTCAGGAACCAGCGGGCGGGCAGGGCCCCGCTGGCGGCGGCCCGGATGAGAAGCTCTTCGGCTCTGCGGATCAGCGCCATCGCCGCAGTATATCCGGCGCCAGCCCGGCCTATAATTCCGGGCAGGAGCGAGGGGAACGGCGCGCATGGTGGACGTGGTCAAGCAGCTGTACGACCGGGAGGACTACCCGGCCTTCCCGTTCATCAAGGAACGGCGCCTGCACGAGCTGAACTGGCTCGTGCCGCGGCTGGTGGGGAAGGGCACGAGCCTGCTGGATGTCGGCTGTGGCGACGGGGCCCTCGTCAACTGCCTCTATCACCTCACCGACCTCCGCCTGCAGGCCTGCGACTTCGCCGAGGCCCTCATGCGGGGCGTGAACCCACGGATTCCCACCTTTGCCTACGACTGCCGGCAGCCCGGGCCGTTGCCCCATACGGATATCGTGGTAATGGCAGGCGTCTTTCCTTATTTCTTCGAGGACGACGAAGCCCGGGCGATGCTGAAGCGCGTGACGGCCCCGCTGCTGTTCGTCCGGTCCACCTGCGGCAACGACGAGCGCGTGGACGGCTATTCCGAGGCCCTCGGCGCGCCCTACAAGAGCCGCTATCGCAGCGTCGACCAGGTGAAGGCCCTGCTGCTCGAGACCCGTGCCACGGTGACCGCCGAGCGGGTCTACCCGGACGAGATCGAAAGCAAGTTCGGGACCAAGCAGTGGTATTTCACGGCCAGCCTCTAGCCGACGCGCCAGGCCTGCAGTGAGCGCGAGATTCCAGGCAGCGAGTTACTTCCGGAAGCCGACGCCCGCCTTCCTGCCCGACTCCCTCTGGGACTGGCTGTGCCGGCGCTTCTATACCGTCGACGGCACCGGCGCCGAGCAGCTGGTGGAGCCGCCCGGCTGGCTGCCCTACCGCGCCTGGAGGTTCCTCAGCAAGGGCTGTTTCTCCATCGATCTCTACAAGCACCGGACCTTCCAGCAGGCTGCACCCCGGGACCTCCAGGAGGTGGTCGCGGTCGCCCCGGAATCGTGGCTCATGTTCGGAACGCTGCTCGGCTGTGCCCGGGACGGCAGCATCATCCCCTGGGACCGGGACGTGGACATCGGTTTTCCGTCGGAGCTGATGACGGACGAGCTGCTCGACCGCTTCCGGGCCGCCGGCTTCAGCGTGGAGCGCGTCTGGCGCTACGAGCTGCCGTCCTACCGGGACTACCTGCCCGATGCCATGGGTCAGGTGAGCAAGGTGGTGTTGCGCAAGGGCGCGAAGATCGAGCTCTACTGCTTCGTGCGGGGCCGTGACGGCCGCCTGTATTACGGGCAGGGGCGTCCCCAGCTGTTCGTGATCGACCACGACCTCGTCTTCCCGCAGGTCAAGGCGCGATTCTGCGGCTTCGAGGTCAACGTGCCCGCGCGCACCGACGAGAACCTCGTATACATGTACGGAAAGGACTGGCGCACGCCCAAGCCGCGCTACATCCGGTCCACGGAACACTCGGCCCGCCAGAAGCACTTTTTCATCGACCTCTCCGGCCAGCAGGCATCATGAAACGAAAAGTCATCAGCTTCGGCGTCTTCGACGTGCTCCACGTCGGCCACCTGAACATCCTCACCAACGCCCGGGCCATGGGCGAGATCCTGGTGGTCGCGGTCCAGGACGATGCCGGCGTCCAGGCCTCGAAGGGCCAGCGCCCCATCCTCACGCTGGCCGAGCGCATGGAGCAGCTGCGGGCGCTGCCCTTCGTCGACGACGTCATCGGCTACTCGTCGGAGCCCGGCACCGACGCGGTGGCCGTGTGCCGCCGCGAGCGTCCCGACATCGTGGTGCAGGGCGACGACTGGCTCTACAGCGGCGAGCGGACCGAGATCATCGCCCTGTTCAAGCAGATGCGAACGCGCCTGATCCTGCTGCCCCGGACCGAGCACATCTCGAGCACGGAGATCAAGCGCCGCATCTCCGACAGCAACCGGCGGGACGACGAGGTGCTGAAGAACCTCCGGCTGCTGCCCATCGACGGCCTGTCCCGCTACGAGGAGCACGACGAGGCCAAGGTGGCGAGCCTCATGCAGAAGATCCGCCAGGATGGCGTCTACTTCAACCCGCTGACGGTCGGCACGTGGGAGGCCGACGGAGCCACCATGAACATCGTGGTGGACGGTGCCAACCGGCTCGAGGCCCTGCGGCGCCTGAAGGCCCGGAACGTGCCCTGCATGCTCTTCGACTACCGGCAGATCGACCTGCAGCCCAACGTGCACTACGTGCAGCCGGATGGCGCCGTGCGCCGAGCCAGCGAGTTCGTCACCGGCGAGGGTGAGCGGCGCGAGTTTCCCCCGATCACCCGGGAGGACATCGTGCGCTGCGTTCAGGAGGGTCGCATGGTCCAGAGCGGCGCCACCTGGCACACGCCGCCCTGCTCGGTGATCCGCCTGCGCGTGCCCCTGGCCGGCCTCATCGACGGCAGCATGACGCCGGAGGCCTTCACGGCCTTCGTCCTGCAAAACGAGAATCGGGGCAACATCCGCTACCTGCAGCGCAGTGTCTACGTGTGCGACGAGTGGGAGTCGTGACGCCGGACGCACCCGCGCTGACGCGCCTCACCGACCTCAGCCCCTTCGCCGCCGGGATCCTCGACCGCTACCCGGCGCTGCTCGGCGAGCTGGTGGAGCCCGGCCGGCTCAGTCGCAGTTCCACCCCCGGCGAGCTGTCCGGACTCCTGGCGGCCTGCCTCGCCGGTGCCGCGGACGACGACGACTTCCAGCGGCGTTTGCGGCTGTTCCGCCACCGGGAACTGGTGCGAATCGTCTGGCGGGACCTGAATGCCGCCGCGGACGTCGGCGAGTCCCTGCGCGACCTGTCCGATCTGGCCGATGCCGCCATCAACGCCGCCCACCAGTACGCCGACCGCTTGCTGCGGGAACGGCACGGCCAGCCGCGCACCGCCGACGGTGCCCCCTGCGGCTTCGGCATCGTGGCCATGGGCAAGCTCGGGGGCCACGAGCTCAATTTCTCCTCCGATGTGGACCTCGTCTTCCTCTACTCGGAGGCCGGCGAGACCGACGGCGCCCGACCACTGGCCAACGAGGAGTACTTCCGCCGGCTCGCCCAGCGGATCATCGACCTGCTGAGCCGGGACACGCCGGAGGGCTTCGTGTACCGGGTCGACGTGCGGCTGCGGCCCTTCGGCAGCGCGGGCCCGCTGGCGGTGGGGCTCGAGTCCCTGGAGAACTACCTGGTGCGCAATGGCCGGGACTGGGAGCGCTACGCCTGGATCAAGGCCCGGGTCGTGAACGACTGGGCGGACAGCGACCACCTGTACCGGGACGTGCTCCGGCCCTTCATCTAC
>CALGMY010000209.1 GCA_937958785.1 uncultured Gammaproteobacteria bacterium
GGTGGCGGCCGCCGTGATGGCGGGAGCCACGCCGTGACCGCTGCCGTCCCGGGCGTGATCCTCGTGGGCGGCGGCCTCGCGAACTGCCTGCTGGCGCTTCGTCTCCGGGCGCTCCGTCCCGACGTGCCCGTGACGCTCGTCGAAGGCGCCGACCGCCTCGGCGGCAACCACACCTGGTCCTTCCATGGCACCGACGTGGCGCCCGGGACGCTCGCCTGGCTCGCGCCCCTCGCGAGCCACGCCTGGCCCCACTACGACGTGAAGTTCCCGGGCCGGGAGCGGCGCCTCGAGGGCAGCTACCATTCGCTCACCTCCGGGCACCTGCACGACGTGGTGGTGGGCACGCTCGGCCCTGCGGTCCGGATCGGCACCGCCGTCACCGCGGTGGCGGCCGATGGCGTGCAGCTCGCGGACGGCAGCCGCCTCGCCGCCAGCCTGGTGGTGGACGGCCGCGGGCTTGCCCCTTCGCCCGCGGGAGTGACCCTGCGCTTCCAGAAGTTTCTCGGCCAGGAGGTGCGCCTCGCGCGTCCCCACGGCCTCACCGGGCCCCTGCTGATGGACGCGACCGTGCCCCAGCAGGAGGGCTACCGCTTCGTGTACCTGCTGCCCTTCAGCCCCACCGACCTGCTGATCGAGGACACCTACTACAGTGACACGGGCGACCTGGACCCGGCCGTCCTCCGCCAGCACATCGCGCGCTACGCCGCGGACCGGGGCTGGCAGGTGGCGGGGCTGCTCCGGGAGGAGCACGGCGTGCTGCCCATCGTGCTCGACTGCGACCTGGGGTCATTCTGGCCCGCCGGCGACGGCGTGCCCCGGTCCGGGCTCCGCGCCGGGCTCTTCCACCACACCACGGGCTACTCGGTGCCCGAGGCCGCCGCCCTCGCGGACGCGCTGCCCGGCCTGCCGGACCTCCGGAGTGCCGCCGTCGCGCCCTGGCTGCGGGAGCGGGTGCAGCGCCGCTGGCGGGAGCAGCGGGTGTTTCGCCTGCTGAACCGCTTCCTCTTCCTCGGTGCGGCGCCGGCGGACCGGTACCGCATCCTGCAGCACTTCTACCGGCTGCCGGAGCGCGTGATCGAGCACTTCTATGCCGGCCGCCTCACGCTCGGCGACACCAGCCGGGTGCTCACGGGCACGCCCCCCATTCCCATCCACCACGCCCTGCGCTACGTGCTGCCCTCGAGCAGCCGGGGCCCGGGAATCGACGCCAGGAGCGACCGATGACGAAACCCGTGGCAGTGATCGGCGCGGGCTTCGGCGGCCTCGCCCTCGCCATCCGCCTGCAGTCCGCGGGCGTGCCCACCGTGCTGCTCGAGAAGCGCGCGCGCCCGGGCGGCCGGGCCTACGTCTACGAGCAGGACGGCTTCACCTTCGACGCGGGCCCCACCGTGGTCACGGCGCCCAATGCCATCGACGAGCTGTTCGCGCTCTCGGGGCGGGCGACCAGCGACTACGTGGACCTCATGCCCGTCGACCCGTTCTACCGCCTCGTCTGGCCCGACGGCACGAGCCTCGAGTACAACGCCGACGAAGACGCCGTGAGCGCGGCCATCGCCCGCATCAGCCCGCGGGACGCGGACGGCTACCGGCGCTTCCTCCGCTTCTCGGCCGACGTCTTCCGCGAGGGCTACCTGAAGCTCGGCACCGTGCCGTTCCAGAGCTTCTGGAGCATGCTGAAGGTCGCGCCCCAGCTGATCCGGCTGCGCAGCGACCGCTCCGTGTACAGCGTGGTCTCCGACTACTTCGAGGACCCGCGCCTGCGCCAGGCCTTCAGCTTCCAGTCGCTGCTGATCGGCGGGAACCCCTTCCAGGTGTCCTCCATGTACGCGCTCATCCACGCCCTGGAGCGGGAGTGGGGCGTGCGCTTCCCCCGGGGCGGCACCGGCGCGCTGGTGCAGGCCATGGTCCGCCTGTTCCAGGACCTGGGGGGCGAGGTGCGGCTCGGCTGCCCGGTGGAGGAGATCCGGGTGCGCCACGGCCGCGCCACCGAGGTGGCCACCGCCGACGGCCGCAGCGTACCGGTGGCCGCGGTGGCCAGCAACGCGGACATCGTGCACACCTACGCGAGCCTGCTCGCCGGGTCCGAGCGGGGGCGGGCGGTGGCGCCGCGGCTGGCCCGCAAGCGCTTCAGCAACTCCCTGTTCGTGGTCTACTTCGGGCTGAACCGGCAGTACCCGGAGCTGGCCCACCACACGGTGCTGTTCGGGCCGCGCTACAGGGAACTGCTCGACGACATCTTCCACGGCAGCGCGCTGCCCGCCGACTTCTCCCTCTACCTGCACAACCCGTCCCGCACGGACCCGTCGCTCGCCCCGCCGGGCCACGCGGGCTTCTACGCGCTGGCGCCGGTGCCCAACCTCGAGAGGGCGCCGCTGGACTGGGCCACGGCCGGGCCGGCCTTCCGGGACCGCATCCTCGACACCCTCGACCGCACGGCGCTGCCCGGGCTCCGGGCCAGCCTGGTGACGTCCCGGATCTTCACCCCGGCCGATTTCGCCTCCGAGCTGAACGCCCACCAGGGCTCGGCCTTCTCCCTGGAGCCCTTGCTGACCCAGAGCGCCTTCTTCCGGGTTCACAACCGGGACGATCGCCTCCACAATCTGTACTTCGTGGGGGCAGGCACACACCCGGGCGCGGGCATTCCCGGCGTCATCGGTTCCGCCAAGGCCACCGCGGGGCTGATGCTCGCCGATCTCGGCCGGGACCGCGGAGCACGCTGAGATGGATGCGGTCGTCAGCACCAGTCGCGAGATGATCCGGAAGGGATCGCGCAGCTTCGCGCTCGCCTCCCGCCTTTTCGCGCCCGCCACCCGGGACGACGCCTGGATGCTCTACGCCTGGTGCCGGCACTGCGACGACGCCATCGACGGCCAGGAGCTCGGCATGGCCGGAACCGGACTGCCGGCGGGCGACCCCGCGGCGATACTTCGCCACCTGCGGGCCGAGACGCTGCGCGCGCTGGACGGGGAGCCGGTGGTGGAACCCGCATTCCAGGCTGCCCAGCGGGTCTTCCGCGCGCACGGCATCCCCGCCCGCCATGCCCTGGAGCTGCTCGCGGGCTTCGAGATGGACGTGGAGGGCCACCGCTACCGCACCTTCGAGGAGACGCTGCTCTACTGCTACCGGGTGGCCGGCGTCGTCGGCGTGATGATGGCGCTGGTCATGGGCGCCCGGGAACCCCGGGTGCTGCAGCGGGCCGCCGACCTCGGCATCGGCTTCCAGCTGACCAACATCGCCCGGGACGTGCTCGACGATGCCCGCAACGGGCGCTGTTACCTGCCGGCCGACTGGCTGGCGGGGGCGGGCATCCCGGTGGCCGGCCTCGCGGACCCGGCCCAGCGCCCGGCGCTCGCCCGGGTGGTCGGCCGCCTGCTCCACGAGGCCGACCGCTACTACGCCTCGGCGGCCACCGGCCTGCAGGCGCTGGGCTTCCGCTCTGCCTGGGCCGTGGCCACGGCCCTCGGCGTCTACCGGGACATCGGGCGGGTGGTGCGGGAGCGGGGCGTGCGCGCCTGGGACACCCGGGCGGTCGTGGGTACCCCGCGCAAGCTCCTCTATCTCGGCACCGGTGCCCTGCGTGCCCTCCGGGCCCGGACCTTCGACCGCTGGCAACAGGCGGCGCCCCGGGAGCAGGGCCTGTGGGTCGCGCCGGACCTGGACGCGGGCGACCGGGCCTGACGGGCGGGACGACCGGTGGCTGAACTCATCGTCAACACCGTGCTCGCGATCCTCGGCATCCGCCTCGGCCTCTACTGCCTCATGGCCTGGCAGCGCCTGCGCCAGAAACTCGCGGTGTCGGGCGCGGCCCCCTCGGGCCGCGAGCGCTTCTTCCTGGTGGCCCTGCCGCTGGTCGCGCTGGCCATGGCCGGCATCGTCGTTTACTGCGGGCTCGCGGCGATCCGGGCGTTGGGGCCGGCGGCGGTGTGAGGAGTCGGCGCGGTGGCGCCGGTACGGGTAGTCCCAGCGCCGCATTTCCGGGCAAACAGCAGGCTTTCCCGGCTTTTCGTTGCCAGTCACCGGCACTACGGTCATGCCATGGCCGGACGTCGTATTCGTCTATAGACGAACATGGAGCTGCTGTGGTACAAGCTGCCGGGCGGGCACGAGCCGGCGCGGGATTTCATCGCGGGGTTGCCTGATCCGGTGGGGCGCAGGGCATTCCTGCGGCGCCTCATCCAGGTCGAAAGCGGGCTGCTCGGTGACCACCGGCCGCTTGGCGGCGGACTCTGGGAGTTTCGCCTGCACGTGGGGCCGGGTTACCGGCTGTACGCCGGCCGGCTCTCCGAGGGGAGCTTCGTCCTGCTGGCTGCGGGCCCGAAGGGCAGGCAGGTGCGGGACATCGTCCGCGCACGACTTTTCTGGCGAACATTCGGGATGGACCAATGAAGAAGCGTCACAAGCGTTTGGCACGGTCCCACGAGGCCGTCATGCCTGAACTGCTCCGGGCGAGTCCCGCCGACGCCATTGCGGTGCTCAACGACACGCTGGCCAGTGGTTCGCCGCAGGAAGTGGCGGTGGCGGTCCGGCACATGGCGGCCGCCTTCGGTGGTCTGCCGGGGATCGCGCGCGCGGCCGGCATCAACGTCACGCAGGCTTACCGGTCGCTCTCAAGCCGGGGAAATCCCTCCTTTGGCACCATCAACGCGGTCGTCCGGGCCGCGGGATTCGAGCTTGCGGTACGGCGCCGCGGTGCCCGGCGGGACAGGGCCTGACGCGCCGTACCCGGCCTGCTCAGGTCGCCGCGCCGTCCACCGGCGCCGGGCCAGGGGAGCCCGTACGACCACGGCGGCGCCACACGGCCAGGCGCCGCCGGGAACCGGCAGGGGTACCATGGTAGCCACGAACGAACTGGTCCCTGCGTCCGGGTCCGTAAGGATTAGCTTGATTTCACCCACCCTGGATCGCCGCCGCTTCCTCTGCGCTGCGGGCGGTGCACTGGCCGCCGTCGTAACCGCGGGCCGAGCCGGCGCAGCGACCCCCGCTGCTCCTGCGGCCGCTGCCGGCACCCTGCGGCTCGGTGGCGACCTCGAAGTCGCCCGCCTGGGTTTCGGCGCGATGCGACTCACCGGCGAAGGCATCTGGGGCGAGCCTCGTGACCCCGTCGAGTGCCGGGCCGTACTGCGCCGGGCGCTCGAGCTCGGCGTCGGCTTCATCGACACCGCCGACGCCTACGGCCCCCACGTCAGCGAGCGGCTCATCGCCGAGGCGCTGCATCCCTACGCGGACGGCCTCGTGATCGCCACCAAGGGTGGCCTCGTGCGCAGGGCCCCGGGCGACTGGACGGCGAACGGGCGGCCCGAGTACCTCCGCGCCGCCTGCGAGGGCAGCCTGCGGCGGCTCCGAGTGGAGCGAATCGACCTCTACCAGCTGCACTCGGTCGACCGTACGCTGCCCTATGAGGAGTCGATCGGAGAGCTCGCCCGGCTGCAGCGCGAGGGCAAGATCCGCCACATCGGGGTCTCGAACGTCGACCCGGTGCTTCTTGCGAAGGCCCGCGGCGAGGCGACGATCGTGTCGGTGCAGAATCGCTACAACGCCGCCGATCGCAGTTCGGAGGCGGTGCTCGCCACCTGTGAGCGCGACGGCATCGCGTTCCTGCCGTGGGCGCCGCTCGGCACGAGTGCACCGCCGGTCGGCGAGCCCCATCCATCGCAGGCAGTACTGGCGCAGGTCGCGAAGGAGCGGGGCCTCACGATGCCCGCCGCTGCCCTCGCCTGGCTCCTGACGCGCTCCCCGGCGATTCTCCCGATCCCCGGGACTTCGCGGCTTCAGCACCTGGAGGAGAACGTGCGGGCCGCGCGCCTCCGGCTGACCGCCGCGGAGATGGGGCGGATCGGGTGACGCCGACCCTGGATTCGTTGATTCAGCCGAGCGGCCGGTACACGGTGCCCGCCGGCGAAGGCACCGACTCCACCAGGCAAACCCGCTCCACGTTCCAGCGCACCGGCGTCCAGGGCAGGTCCGCCCGCACGTGCCGCACGTCCCGCGCCAGCGTGACGTGGGGCCGGTAGGGCCGGGATTCCCGCGCGAAGCCGAGCCGGTCCAGGCGGCGCCAGAGGCCATCCACCAGCGCGCGGAGGTCGTCGGTGAGGTGCGTGCCCGCCGCCACCAGCACCCGCGGCTTCGGCCAGTGCTCCAGCCGGTCCAGGTCGATGGCGAGTGGCGTCACCGGGCCGGCGAGCGCGAGCAGCTCCGGTAACCGGTGCGCCGGTACCGCGCCCAGGAATGCGGCGGTGACGTGCAGGCCGGCCACCGCCACGGGCCGGCCCGCGAGCGGGAAGAGCCGGTTGCGGGCGGCCTCGAGCCGGCGCCGCAGCAGCTCGTCGGGCCAGAAGGCGAAGAACAGGCGGCGGGTGGCCGGATCCGTCATCAGGCCTGGTCCCGGGCCCGGTTGCGGAGCAGGGCGGTGCCGAGGGCGGCGAGCAGCGACAGCACCGCGCCGGCGAGGAAGGCGAGCCGGTAGCCCTCGTTCAGCGCCGCCACCGGCGCAAGGCCCTCCGCGGCGACGGCGCGGGTGCGCGCGTCGGCGAGGCTCGCGATCACCGCGAGGCCGAGCGCGCCGCCCATCATGAACGAGGTGTTGACGATGCCGGAAGCCACGCCGGACTCCGCCGGGTCCACGTCGTTCATGGCCGCGAGCAGCAGCGGGTTGAAGGCGAGGCCCGAGCCGATGCCGAGCAGCACCATGCCCGGCAGCACGTCCGCGACGAAGCGGCCGTCGAGCGGTGCCCGGGCAAAGAGCAGCAGCCCGGCGGCGCCGACCAGCAGCCCCGCGAAGGCCGGCAGCCGTACGCCGTAGCGAATCACGAGCCGGGCCGAGAGCCCCGCCGAGAACACCGCCATGATCGCGTCGGCGGGCAGGAAGGCGAGGCCGACCTGCAGCGGGTCGTAGCCCAGCACGGCCTGCATGTAGAGCGCCGAGATCACGAACCAGCCGAACATGCCCGCGGCCCACAGCACCGACAGGCCGTTGGCGACCGACACGTTGCGCAGGCGGAAGAGGCGCAGCGGCACCAGCGGCACCGGCGCCCGGGACTCGATCACGAGGAAGGCCGAGAGCAGCAGCATCGCGACGGCAAGCAGCCCGAGCGTGCGCACCGAGGTCCAGCCCGCCTCGTTGCCGCCCACCACCGCGAACACGGCCACCATGAGGCCGAGCGTCGCCGTGAGCGCGCCGGCGGCGTCCAGCTGGCGGTGCTCCCCGGTGCCCCGGTCGTCCGGCAGCAGGGCCACGCAGCTCAGGTACACGGCGACGCCGATCGGCAGGTTGATCAGGAAGACCCACTGCCAGCCGAGTTCGTTGGTGACCACGCCCCCCAGCAGTTCGCCGAGGCTGCCGCCGGCGGCGCAGACGAAGCCATAGATGCCGAGGGCCCGGGCCCGGTCGTCGCCGCCGGTGAAGAGGTTCATGATCAGCGACAGGGCCACGGCAGTGACCACCGCACCGCCGAGGCCCTGCACCGCCCGCGCGATGATGAGGGCGAGCCGGGTGGAGGCGATGCCGCAGGCGAGGGAGGCGACCGTGAACACCGCGAGCCCGAGCAGGAACAGGCGGCGCTGGCCGTACAGGTCACCGAGGCGTCCCCCCAGCAGCAGGAAGCCGCCGAAGGTCAGCATGTAGGCGTTCAGCACCCAGGTGAGCCCGCCGGCGTCGAAGCCCAGCTCCTGCTGGATCGTCGGCAATGCCACGGTGACGATCGTCGTGTCCAGGACGATCATCAGCACGCCGGTGCAGAGGATGTACAAGGCGAGCCAGCGGCGCCGGTCGTCCCGGGCCGCCGGGCTAGTCATGGACGAGTCGCCGGGCCAGCCAGTGGGCGAGGCCGAAGGCGGCCAGGCCGATCCCGGCCAGGCTGAGGCAGGTCGGCAGCAGGTCCAGGGGGCCCTCGCTCCGCCAGAAGACCCCGCTGTAGGCCTCGAGCGCCCAGGTGTTGGGGGTCGCCCAGCCGAGCTGCTGCAGCCACTCGGGCATGAAGAAGCGCGGCACCATGCTGCCGCCGATGGCCGACATGATGAGGATCACCACGGTGGGCAGCACCTGGGCCTGGGCACGGGTCTGGCAGAGCATCACCAGCAACAGGCCGAGGCCGGCGGCGAGCACCGTGGAGCTCAGCGAGATCATCAGCCAGGGGCCGAAGTTGCCGGGCACGTCCACGCCGTAGACGAGCCAGGCGCAGCCGAAGATGAGGCCGGTCTGGACCAGTCCCTGCAGGGACTGGAACAGGAAGCGGCCGTTCACGACCACGTCGATTCCGCCCGGTCCGGCGGCGATGCGGTCGAGGATGCCCGCCTCCTGGTCGTCGAGGATCCCGAGGGCTCCCTGGGCCGCGGCGAACAGCAGGAACATGAAGGCCACCGCGCCGGCGTAGTAGGCGACGTTGTTGAGGCCCGCGTTCTGGCCGGCAACCACCTGCCGCTCGACGAGGTCGTCGAAACTCCAGCCCGTACCGCCGCCCCCGCCAGCTGGGTCGCCCGCACCGGCCCGCGCCCGCAGGCCGGCGAGGCCGGCGTCGATCTCTGCCTGCTGCTCCGGCGAGAAGTCGGTGAACTCCGTGCCGATGAGCTCGGCCACGCGGCCGACGGCGAGGTCGGGCAGGGCGTTGAAGTAGGCCCGCTCCAGCTGGCCCACGAGGACGGTGGCGGTGACGCTGCGGGACGGGTCCACCAGCAGCAGCAGGGGTGGCGCCGCGAGGCCGCTGGCCGTCGCCAGCGCCTCGCCATCCGCCCGGACCACCAGGCCGATGTCGGCCGTGCCCCGGCGCACCAGGTCCCGGGCCACGACCCGGTCCGTCACCCCCGGTACCGGCCGGACGGTCGGCACCGCCGTCAGTGCCGCGACCAGGCGGGTGGAGTCGTCGCTCTTCACCTCGTCGACGATGGCGATGCGCAGCTGCAGCTGGTCGCCGGCCGCCGTGGCGAAGATCTCGGCGAAGATGAGGAAGAACACCACGGGCACCACCAGCGCCATCAGCAGCGCACCCCGGTCGCGGAGCAGCAGCAGGAACGCGGCCCGGAGGATGGCGAGGCTCATGCGCGGGGCACCGTGCCGGTCAGCTCGACGAAGACGCCGTGCAGCCCGGGCTGGCGGACACGCAACTCGCTGATGTCCGCGCCCGCGGCCACCAGCTGGCTGCGCAGCCCGGGCAGCTGCTCGAGCCCGCCGCGCAGGCGCCCGACCCACAGGCGCGGCTCGTTGGTCGGCGAGAACAGGGTGGCGCGCAGGAAGTCCCGCAGGTCGGGCTGCGGCTCGGTCGCGAGCATGAGCAGCACCTCCTGGTCCGAGCCGAACAGCCGGCCCACCAGGATCGGGATCGTGTCTGCCGCCCGCACCACGCCCGCGGCGAGCACCGCGACCCGGTCCGCCAGCGCCTCGGCCTCCACGAGGTCGTGGGTGGTGAGGATCAGGGCCATGCCCCGGTCCCGCAGCCCGGCCAGCACCCGGTGCACGGCTTCCCGCGCCACCGGGTCGAGGCCCACCGTGGGTTCGTCGAGCAGCAGCAGGTCGGGCCGGTGCAGGGTGGCCGCGGCGATGTTGATCCGCCGCTGCATGCCGCCCGACAGGGACTCCACGGGGTCGCCCGCGCGCCCGGCGAGGCCCGACCACTCGAGTGCATCGGCCACTGCGGCCGGGACTTCCCGCCGCCCGAGGCCCGCGAGGCGGCCCAGGATCTCGAGGTTGGTCCGCACCGGCAAGCGGCCCCAGAGGGCGATGGACTGGGGCACGAAGCCGACGCGCCGGCGCACGGCCCGGTCCCCCGGCGGGCCGCCGCCGATGCGGATCTGCCCGGCGTCCAGGCGCACGCGGCCCGCGAGGGCCCGCAGCAGCGTCGACTTGCCGGCACCGTTCGGCCCGAGCAGGGCGAGCACCTCGCCCTTGCGGGCGGTGAGATCCGCCCCGGCGAGGGCCGTGCGGTCACCGAAGCGGCGCAGCGCGCCCCGGACGATCAGTAGCGCTTCAGAGTCCAAAGCGGCTGAACAGGTCGCGCTTCCGTCCGAGGACCTTGGCGCCGAAGAACCGGCCGAGCAGCTTGCCGGTCGTCATCCAGGCGATGCGGCGCCCGCTCTTCCGGTTCGCCAGCACCTGCTCCACGAGCCAGGGCGTGGAGGTCTCCACATAGTCGCAGAGGATGTTGAGCACGGGCCGGATCTTCTGCCAGTCCTCGGGCGCCATCTCCTTCTGCTCGTCGAACCAGTTCTCGGTGATCAGCATCCCGGGGCTGATGGAGCCGATGACGATCCGGGGGTTGTCATTTTCCGCCACCAGGTACTTGGTGAGCATCCAGTCGCCGGCCTTCGTCGAGCTGTAGACCCCCATGTTCGGCGTCAGGCGCGTGCCTTCGTAGCTGCCCCCGAGCATGTTGTAGAGGGCGCCGAAGCCCTGGCGCCGGAAGCCGCTGACCGCGACCTGGGAACCGAACACGGTGCCCTTGAGGTTGCCGTCCACGAGGGTGTGGACGAGGTCCTCGGGCAGGTCGTGGATCGCGAAGCGGGAGGTGGCCCGACCGGCGTTGTTGATCCAGATGTCCACGTGGCCGAAGGAGGCCACCGCGAAGTCCCACAGCGCCTCGAGGTCCGCTTTTGAGGTGACATCACAGGTCCGGCCGACGGCCCGTGCCGTGCCGATGGCCGACAGCTCCGCGACGGCCTTGTCGACGTCCGCCTGCCTGCGGCTGGAGACCACCACGTTGTGGCCCCGCTTCAGGAACTCCACGGCAAGGCCCCGGCCAATGCCGCGCGTGCTGCCGGTGATGACCACGTTGCTCATCCGGGCTCCCCGCACTCCCCCAGGATCCGGGGCAGGTACTCGGCGGTGATGCGCTGCCATTCCAGCTTCATCCAGGGGCTGAACCGGTCCGGGTGGGCCGCGATTTCCCCGGTCAGGTCCGCGGGCGCGATCCAGCGGTGGTCGGCGATCTCGGCCGGGTCGGCCTGGACGCTGCCGGCGGGGTAGCCGGCATAGACGTAGCACAGCTCGTGCTCCGAGCCCACGTCGCCGAAGCGGGCCTGGTAGCGGAACTTGTAGAGGAAGACCAGGCGGCACTCGACCTTGAGCTCTTCCCGCACCCGCCGACGGCCGGCGTCCTCCACGGACTCGCCGGGACGCGGGTGGCTGCAGCAGCTGTTGGACCAGAAGCCAGCCCAGAGCATCTTGCCCGCTGCCCGCTGCTGGATGAGGAC
>CALGMY010000210.1 GCA_937958785.1 uncultured Gammaproteobacteria bacterium
GCTCTTCGCCAAGCGCGCCCGGGAGCGTCGCGAGGCGGCGGAGGCCAGCGAGAGCGCCGAAGCCGCCGCCGAGGCCGAAGTCGTCGAGCTCGCGCCCCTGCCGCCTCCGCCGGTCTTCGAGCCCGAGGGTCCGGTCGTGGCGGACCTGGACGCGGCCATCGTCCTCATCCGGCGCGAACTGGTGCTGGCCAACCAGACGGCTGCTCCGGCCGCGCCGGCTGCGCCGGCCGACGAGATCATGCTGTCCTCCCGCCTGGCTGCGGCGGACCCGGAATCCCCGGCGCCACCGGCTGCGGCCCCAGGCGCGACGGCCGAAGCCGTGGTCCAGCCCCGGGAGCGCCGCCTCACCAAGATCCTGGAGCTCTACGACGGCGGCAACCCGGATCTCGCCGGCGCCTCCCTCGAGATCTTCCTGCGGGACTTCGAGGACGATCCCATCAGCCAACGCATCCTGGACACCCAGCCCAGGTCCACCGACGTGGCCATCGAGTAGCCCCGGAACGCCGCATGACCAACATCGAGTCCGTCCTCCACGAGAAGCGCAAGTTCCCGCCCCCCGCCGCCTTCACGTCCCGGGCCCGCATCCAGCTCGCCGACTTCGCCGCCCTCCGGGCCGAGGCGGAGCGGGACCACACCGGTTACTGGGGCCGGCTTGCCCGGGAGGAACTCCGCTGGCACGTGCCCTTCACCACGGTGCTCGACGATTCCCGCGCCCCCAACTTCCGCTGGTTCACCAACGGCGAGATCAACGCGTCCTTCAACTGCCTCGACGTGCACGTGGGTCCCCGGGGCGACAAGCCGGCCATCGTCTTCGAGGGCGAGCCGGGCGACGGCCGCACGCTGACCTACCGGCAGCTGAAGTCCGAGGTGTGCCGCTTCGCCAACGCGCTGAAGGCCCTCGGCGTCTGGCCCGGCGACCGGGTGGTCATCTACATGCCGATGGTCCCGGAGGCAGTGATCGCCATGCAGGCCTGCGCCCGCATCGGCGCCACCCACTCGGTGGTCTTCGGCGGCTTCTCGGCCCACTCGCTCCGGGACCGCATCCAGGATGCGGGCGCCAAGGTCGTGATCACGGCCGACGGCGGCTGGCGCGCCGGCAAGATCGTGGAGCTGAAGCACGCCGTGGACGAAGCCGTCGCCGACGGCTGCGACACTATCGAGAAGGTGGTGGTGCTGAAGCGCACCGGCCACGCGGTGGCCATGACCCGCGGGCGCGACCTCTGGTGGTCCGACGCCGTAAAGGACCAGGCAGCGGAGTGCGAGCCCGCCTGGGTCAACGCCGAGCACCCGCTGTTCCTGCTCTACACCTCCGGTTCCACCGGCAAGCCGAAGGGCATCCAGCACTCCACCGCCGGCTACCTGCTGAATGCCAAGCTGACGTCCCAGTGGATCTTCGACTTCCGGGAGGACGACGTCTTCTGGTGCACCGCCGACGTGGGCTGGGTTACGGGCCACACCTACGTGTGCTATGGCCCGCTGGCCGCCGGCGCCACCATCGTGATGTACGAGGGCGCCCCGGTGTACCCGGACGGCGGCCGCTTCTGGAGCATCTGCGAGCGCCTGGGCGTCACCATCTTCTATACGGCGCCCACCGCGATCCGCGCGCTCATGAAGCTCGGCGACGACATCCCGAAGCGCCACGACCTCTCGAAGCTGCGCCTGCTGGGTTCCGTGGGCGAGCCGATCAACCCCGAGGCCTGGATCTGGTATCACACGGTGATCGGCAGGAGCCGCTGCCCGATCGTCGACACCTGGTGGCAGACCGAGACGGGCGCCACCATGGCGAGCCCGCTGCCGGGCGTCACCGCCACCAAGCCGGGCTCCTGCACGCTGCCGATCCCGGGCATCGACATGGCCATCGTCGACGAGGACGGCGACCCCGTGACCAACCCGGACCAGGGCGGCTGGCTGGTGGTCCGCAAGCCCTGGCCGTCCATGCTCCGCACCATCTGGGGCGACAACGAGCGCTACCTGTCGACCTACTGGTCGAAATTCGACAACCGCTACTACGTGGCGGGCGACACCGCCTACCGGGACGCAGATGGCTACTTCTGGGTGCTGGGCCGCGCGGACGACGTGCTGAAGGTGTCCGGCCACCGGCTGGGTACCGCCGAAGTGGAGAGCGCCTTCGTGTCCCACCCGCGGGTGGCCGAGGCGGCGGTGGTCAGCCGGCACCACGACATCAAGGGCGAGTCCATCTTCGCCTTCGTCACGCTGAAGGGCCCGCGCCCGACGGGCGTGGAGGCCGACCGCCTCGCCCATGAACTCCGCGAGCACGTGGGCCAGGAACTCGGCGCGATCGCCAAGCCCGACGACATCCGCTTCGCCGACAACCTGCCGAAGACCCGCTCCGGCAAGATCATGCGCCGCCTGCTCCGCGCCATCGCCCGGGGCGAACCCATCACCCAGGACGTCTCGACGCTCGAGAACCCGGCGATCGTGGAGCAGTTGCGGGGGGCGTAGGGGCGGGTAGGAGCGGCTTCAGCCGCGATCGGGCGCGATCACCGGCACACCGGCAAAATAGCTGCGATACCGCCGTGAATCCCGGGTCAGGATCCCGCAGCCCATTACGGCGGCGTGGGCGCCCACGAAGAAGTCCGCCAGCACATTGCCCTTGCGGCCGCCAGCTCGCCGGTATTTCAGAAAGGCCTTGCCGGCCAGGAAGAGCGCCGGCCGCGGCAGGTCCCGGAGCTCCAGTCCCAGCCCCGTGACGGCCGCATCCAGCGCTGCGACCGAACTGAAGCTGAGGGAGAGTTCCGCGTAGATCAC
Organism: uncultured Gammaproteobacteria bacterium; assembly: GCA_937958785.1. Classification (GTDB taxonomy): domain Bacteria; phylum Pseudomonadota; class Gammaproteobacteria; order Steroidobacterales; genus SHZI01. Next base: position 2,770 of record CALGMY010000210.1, read on the forward strand.
CGGATTGATCGCGAGGTCGTGCACCCGGGACTGGGCCCGCAACTGCTGCAGGGACCAGTCGGCCCACGCGGGATCATCCTGCAGGACGTCGACCAGGACGTTGGTATCGACCAGCAACACGATGGTGCCCGTGTGCCCTCAGTCAGCCCCGCGCAGCAGCGCCATGAGCTCGTCGGTGCGCCACTTCACCTGGGCCTTGCCACGGGCCGCCTCGAAGCGGTCCCGCCGGCGCCCCGGCCGTCCCGGTGACCGGGCCCGGCCACCGGCCTTCTGTACCACCACGTCCCCGGCAACGTTGACCTGGAACTCGACGTCGTCGCCGGGCGCCAGGCCCAGCGCGTCGCGAACCTTCTTCGGAATGGTGACCTGGCCCTTGACGGTCATGGTGGTGGGCATGGACTGCTCCGGAAGTAATACGTGTATCACAACAGTATTACTTCGGGCTGGTCTGTGCCAGTGGCCATGTCCCAGCATCGCCCCATCACGGGCCGAAAAGCCACCAGCATTTCCCGGGCTACCGACCGGATTCCATGATTGACGGCCTCTTGGCCGACCCGACGATCCGTCGCATCATCGGGCCATGGCAGACACCTCAGCGAATCCCGGACCGCCCGCCCCCGCCCGGTTCTACCGCCCTTCGTTGGTGGGCACCCTCACGCTCTGGGGCTTCTACCTGCTCTGGCGCCTGCTGAAGTTCACCCGGATCATGGCGGCGATCCGCTATGCCATCCCGACGAAGGGCATCCTCTGGATCAACTTCGGCGAGACCCTGCCCGAATACGGCTGGTACGAGGAAGTGTGGCTCAGGCCCTGGGCGCACCCTGGCGCCATGCTGCTGCCCCAGCGGCGGGCGGTGTAGGCCCGTGCTCACCCTCTACGGCATCAACCTGTCCACCTTCACGCGCAAGGTGCGCCTCGCGCTGTGGGAGAAGGGTCTGGAACACCACTTCGAGATGTCGCCCATGGGCTCGCCGACAGTGAAGGCGCTGCACCCGCTGGGCAAGATTCCGGTGCTGACGGACGGGGACGTGGTGGTGCCGGATTCCTCCGTGATCATTGCCTACCTGGAGCGGGCGTATCCGGCCGTGCCCCTGTACCCGTCGGCTGCCGCGGACCTGGCCCGGGCCCTCTGGCTCGAGGAGTACGCGGACACCCGCCTGCGGGAAGTGACCCTGCCGTTCTTCTCGGAGCGGGTGGTGAAGCCCGTGTTCCAGGGCAAGCCCGGCGACGAGGCCGCACTGGCCGCCGCCGCGGCGCCCCGGGACGAGGCCTTCGGCTACCTGGAGCGGGAACTCGGCGGCCGGCCCTTCGCGGTGGGCGAGGCCTTCACGGTGGCCGACCTGGCCCTGGCTGCCCAGCTCGTCACCTATATACAAGGTGCGGGCCCGCTGGACCCGGGCCGCTGGCCGGGCCTCGCGGCGTGGCTAGGCCGCCTCGTCGCCCGGCCGCACTGGACGAAGGTCCTGGCAGAGGAAGAGGCATCCCTGGCAGCGGCCCGGGCCCGACGGCAGGCCTAGGCGGACTCGCCCCCTGCGGGCTCAGCTTGCCGCTTCCGGCCGAAGCTTCATGCCAAGCGCCTTCAGGACCTTGAGGACCGTGCCGAGGCTCGGGTTCCCGTCTGCCGACAGGGCCTTGTACAACCCTTCCCGCGTGATTCCCGTTGCCCGCGCCAGGCGCACCATTCCGTAGGCCCGGGCAATATTGCCTAGTGCCACTGCCACTAGCGCCGGGTCGTCATCCGCCTCTTCCATGCACGCAACGAGATACGCCACCATGTCGGCCTCGTTGCGGAGATAGTCGGCCGTGTCGTACCGGGCGAACTTCTCGCGAACCCGTCGGCTCGTTCCCATGTTCAGGGCTCCCAGTCCTGCGCAATCGCACGGGCCCGCTGGATGTCGGCGGCCTGCGTCCGCTTGTTTCCGCCACAGAGGATCACAATCACTTCCGGCCCTCGTTTCGTGAAGTACACGCGATAGCCGGGACCGTGATCGATCCGAAGTTCGCTAATACCGCTCCCAATCGCCTTGCAATCACCCGGGTTTCCCAAGGCCAGGCGGTCGATTCGCGCCGCGATCCTTGCCCGCGCCTGCCTGTCATCGAGGTTGCCCATCCAGTCGTCGAATGAGGCGGATCTGGAGACCCGGCACGGTCGGGGAATGTAAACCATAGATTACAGCGTGTAAACCATGGATTACATTGACGGATGGGGCGCGGTGGAGCTGTGAGCCACCGGCTCACGCTAGCGGCAGCCCCGCCAGCCGTTCGAGCACGAAAAGTCAGGAAAGCATCGACAAACGTCCGTCTCTCGATGACAACCAGCGTCACTCGTGCAGGACCTGCGGCCCCCGTGAAATCCCCGGGCAGGTTGTCTTGATCCGGGCGACACTCCGGGCCCGCTTCCGCCGGCCCACAGGAGTCGCCCATGTCCGTCCCCGCCCTGACCCGCCGTTCCGCCCTCGGCCGCCTGCTCGGCACCGCCGCCACCTTGGGCGCGGCCGTTGCCGCCGTGCCCGGCCGTGCCCTGGCGAAGACGACCGCGAAATCGCCGCTGGCTTTCGACGACCCGGTCTGGAACCGGGAAATGTATGCCCGCATCGAGGGGGACGTGGCGCCGGGCCGGCAGATCATCGGCACCGGCACGGGCGTGGTGCACGGGGTTCGGGACGGGGAGGCGGTGAAGCCCCTGTTCGGCTTCGAGCTGTTCGCGACCCACCGGGTGCTGAAGCAGCCGGACGGCAGCTACCAGCGCCTGTGCCGGGAACTGGTCTTCTACCGGGACCTCGCCACCGGCGAGCTCCTGGACCAGTGGACCAACCCCTACACGGGCGAGCGGGTGAAGGTGGTGGAGATCGCCAACGACCCCTTCAACTTCGTGATCTCCGAGTACTTCCCGGACCCGCCAAGCTACGGCGGGCTCAACAAGGACAAGCCGCCGAAGCGCCCGCTCCGCCTCAACTGGGGGCTGGTCAACGACACGGTCACCCTGGACACGGACATCCACCTGTTCTATCCGAACGCCCTCAACCCGGCGAAGTGGCCCCGGGAGTCCTCCGGGCCCATGAACCGCGTGTCCGAGCTCTTCCGGTACTTCATCCGGCGGGAGGACGCGGAGAACCCGGCCCTCACCCACCTGCCCCACGACGGCGTCTGGTCCCGGGTCACGCCCTGGCTCCCCTGGATGCTGATGGGGCAGGCGCCTGGCCACTGCCTGTACATGGGCCGGTTCACCAGCATCGAGCGACCGGAGCTGGCCGAGGCCCGGGTCCTTGCCCGGGTCCGGGAGCGCTACCCGCTGTACCTCAATGCCCCGGAGAAGTGGGTGGAGCCGAGCCTCTCCAGCCTCGAGAACTACGCCCGGACCCAGACGCCCGCGCCGCCGCGCTAGGGCTAAACCACCGGACGGAGGCGCCGCGCCGGGTTTAAACTGGGCGCCGAAGGCGTTCGTGCAGCGCCAATGGAAATTGCCCCGGGCCGGCCTGGTGCCGCCCGAGATCACGCCCGATGGCTGCCCCCACCGAGTCCCCGGAGGCCCCGCCGGCCGGCATGTCGCCGCGCCAGGTCCTGGAGTTCTTCGTCCTGCTCCCCCTGGCCATGGGCCTGTTCCTGGGTGCCGCCCGGATCGGCGCCCAGGAGTTCACGACCATCGGCCACCACATGCTGTATTCGGCCCTGTTCTCGGTGCTGTCCTGGGCCTGCTATGCGGTGGGCGCCAAGGTCATGTCCTGGCTCCTGCGGCCCTGGCAGCCACCCTTGCTGGCGGTGCTCCTGGCCGGGAACGTGGTGGGCGGCTTCGGGCTCTGGTGGCCCGCCCGGGACGTGCTGAATGGCTTCTTCGTCCCCTACCTGGTGGCGGGCTCGGCGTTCGGTTCCTTCTGGCCGCCCCCTGCCGAAAACCTGGGGGGCTACATCGCCATCACCCTCCAGGGCATCGCCTGGTGGCTGCTGGCCAACTGGGCGGACTGGCGCTATCGCCATGTGCCCCGCTTCGGCTTCCCGGCACCGCCCCGGGAAGCGCCGACCACCACGGTGGTCCCCGGCGCGAGCCCGGCTGGCACCAGCCCGGTTGCCGGGTCCCCCCGCCTCGACGGCCGCCTGCCCGCCCCTCTCCGGGGCGCCGAGATCTACGCCCTGGAGGCCGAGGAGCACTACACCAAGATCCACACCAGCAAGGGCAACACCCTGTTGCTCATGCGTTTTTCCGACGCCATCGTCGAGATGGAGCCCCAGCCGGGCCTCCAGGTGCACCGGTCCTTCTGGGTCAGTCGCCAGGCGGTGGAGCGGGTGGCCCGGGTCGAGCAGCGCTGGGTCGTCCGGCTGAAGGGGGGCCTCGAGATCCCCGTGAGCCGGTCCTACCGGGTCAGCGTCCAGTCCGCGGGCCTGACCGGCGGCAGCGCCATGGGCGAGGATTGACCCCGGCCTGCGCGAATGCCGGCCACGGCCATTTCCGGCCCTGCCGTTCGTGCTGCATGAGTGGAACCGCCGTTGCGCCGCCCGTCATTTGCCCGGATTTCCATGCATGGCGGGGTCGTTCGTGAAAGGACCCGGCCTTGGGGCTTGCCCGCAACCCTAGAATCCCCGCCGACCAAAACCGAGGGGGTTCCCATGTCGTCAATCCGCAACCGCGGCACCTGGCTGCCGCTGGTCTTCCTGGGCACGGCCTTTGCAGCCACGCCCGCCCTGGCCGCCATCACCGAGATCACGGTCACCGCCCGCAAACGGGAGGAGAACCTGAACGAGGTGCCCCTGGCGATCTCCGCCTTCGATTCGGACGCCATTGCGCGGCGCAACATCGAGAGCCTGTCCGACGTGGCCAAGTACACGGCCGGCTTCTCCTTCGAGAACTACGCGGGCGGCACCAACCCGGCGCCCATCATCCGGGGCCTCACCCAGAACACCCTGACCGACCGCAACCAGAACGTCGGCACCTTCGTGGACGGCATCCACATCCAGCAGCAGGGCAACATCGACTTCGCCCTGCTCGACGTGGAGCGCATCGAGGTCCTGAAGGGCCCCCAGAACTCCCAGTACGGCCGCAGCGCCTTCGCCGGCGCCATCAACTACGTGTCGAAGAAGCCGGTGCTCGGCGAGGTTGACGCGAATGCGGCCCTGACCGTGGGCTCCGACGAGCGCAGCGAGGTCCGGGCCGGCATCAGCGTGCCGCTCTGGGACGAGAAGCTCGCCATGCGCCTCTACGGGGTGAAGAGCGAGTTCGACGGCACCTGGCACAACAACTTCTCCGGTGGCGACCGGGGCATCTGGACCCGGGACGGTGGCTTCGGCAACACCTTCGACGGCACCGACGGCAACCTGGGCGGCTGGGACAACGACGGCTACCAGGCCCAGCTGCGCTTCGCGCCCCTGGACACCCTCCGCTTCGACGTGGGTTACTTCAAGTCCAACGTGAAGAACGAGCAGGCGGCCCTGGAGTTCATCCGGCCGAACGGCTCGACCATCTGGGGCCTCGACCACCAGACCAACTGCAACCCGAGCGGCACCGGCCTGCTGCGTTTCTACTGCGGCGAGCTCGAGGTGAACTCCGAGAGCGTCACCGTGGATCCCCGCAGCGTCGGCCTGTATGCGGAGACCCAGCTGATCAACTTCGACGCCGCCTGGGACATCACCGACGCCATCACGGCCACCTACCAGTTCGGCCGGAACGACCTGGACTCGAACTCCTACAGCCACTCGTCCAACCCGCCGAACCCGGAGCTGGAGGGCTGCGGCGCCGTGGGCTCCGGCGTGCCGCCCTGCGCCACCGGTACCCCCCGGATCCTGTTCCAGACCGGGCCCACCGCCCAGAAGGCCACGTCCCACGAGCTGCGCTTCGACGGCAAGCTGTTCGCTGACGTGCTCGCCTGGCGCCTCGGCTTCTACCACAGCGAAGTGGAGGACCTGACCTACCTGAACTCGGTGGAGACCCGCCGCTCCGTCATCCAGGACCCGACGGGCCAGATCATCATCCAGACCCTGGCCCAGCCGGCCTCGCTCTTCAACGACGAGACCAATGCCATCTTCGGCAGCGTGGGCTACACCTTCCTGGACATCTACACCCTCGACGTGGAAGCCCGCTACGCCGCCGAGGACCGGGAGCTCACGCCCCCGAACCCGGCGCAGAAGCTTCCCGCCCGGACGTTCTACGACTTCACCCCCCGGGTCAGCCTGAAGGCCCAGGTGACCGACAACTCCATGGTGTATGTCTCCGCGGCCAAGGGTTCCAAGGCCGGTGGTTTCAACACGCCGACCGCCGACCCGGGCTTCGAGACCTACGACCAGGAGACCAACTGGACCTACGAGCTCGGCGCCAAGCAGACCCTGCTGGACGGCACCCTGCAGCTCAACTACGACGTGTTCTACATCGACTGGAAGGACCTGCAGCTGTCCACGGCGGACCTGGTGCCGTCCACCAACACGGGCGCGGCGGATGCCAACTACATCACCAATGCCAGTGGCGCCAGTTCCTGGGGTGTCGAGCTCGAGGCGGTGTACCTGATCGACGACCACTGGACCCTGAACTTCGCGGGCTCCCTCGCCAAGCCCGAGTTCGACAGCGGCACGCTGGACTTCGGCCTGGGCGCGCAGTGCGCCAGCACGGAACCGGTGTGCGAGTCGGTGATCATCACCCGGCCGGGCCTTCCGGACGCCTTCGCTTCGCCCATCGGCGGCAACCAGCTGGCCCGCACGCCGGAGGTCAAGCTGGCCGGTGGCCTGGAGTACCGCAGCATGCTGGCGGACTGGGAGTACGCGGTGCGCGGCGACCTCAGCTACCAGGACAAGCAGTATGCCGAGGTGCTTAACGTCGCCTGGCTGCCGTCCCGCCTGCTCCTGGACCTGAACCTGACCATGACCATGCCGAACCGCCACTGGTCGTTCTCCCTCTGGGGCAAGAACGTGGGTGACGAGGAGTACGTCGCGAACTCCTTCGTGATCGGCTTCAACAACACTTACGGGGCGAGCCTGGCCCCGGGGGCCGCGTGGGGCCTCACCGCCCGCTACAACTTCGCGGGCAAGTAACCGGAGCCGTGCTGGCGGCGCTTCTTGCCGCCAGCACGGCCACCGCTGCGCCTGACGTCACTTTCGTCGCCGCACCGGACGGCGTGCCCCTCTGCGTCGCCGAGGCCGGTAACCCGGCCGGCCCGCCCATCGTCTTCATCCACGGCTACTCCCAGACCTACGCCGTCTTCAGCCGGCAGTTCGACTCGGCCCTGGCGAAGGACTTCCGCCTGCTGGCCCTCGACATGCGCGGCCACGGCTGCTCCGGCAAGCCCTGGACCGAGTCCGCCTACGCGGGGGCGCAGCCCTGGGCGGATGACCTCGCCACGCTGCTCCGGGAGAAGCAGGTCACGCGGCCACTGCTGGTGGGGTGGTCCGCGGCCGGCTACTGGATCGCCGACTACGTCCGCACCCACGGCCCCGACGGGCTTGCCGGCATCCTGCTCGCCGGCTCCCACGCGGGCCTCATGACCCCGGCCATCAACCCGGACCTGCCGGCGCAGCAGAGCGCCAACCGCGCCGCCAATCTCGCCTACCCGCCGGACATTGCCGTGGCCCTGGCCCGGGGCGACCAGTTTGCCTCCCTGATGGCCGCCCGGCCGCTGCCCGACGATGTCCGGCGGACCATGACCGCTGCCACCTACATGCTGCCGGCCTACGCCCGCCGGGCCCTCGGCGGCCGCTCCCTGGAGAACCAGGACCTGGCCGCCCGTTTCACCCTGCCCGTGCTCTTCATCCTCGGTGACCAGGACCGGGTGGCGACGCCGGCGCAGCTGCAGGCGGTCGCCGCGACCCTGCCCGAGGCCCGCGTGACGATCTACGCAGGCAGTGGCCACTCGACCTTCGCGGAGGAACCGGACCGCTTCAACGCCGACGTCGCCGCCTTTGCCCTCCGCGTGCGGGCCGGGGCCCGGCCATGACG
>CALGMY010000211.1 GCA_937958785.1 uncultured Gammaproteobacteria bacterium
TTCAGGCGCGACTGCTTCCCGCCTTCCCGGCGGGAGCGTGTTCATCTAGCGACCAAGGGAAGGCGGGAAGCAGTCGCGCCTGAAGGCGCTCCTACGGCTTTCTCGGGCCGAAGAGGCCGTCCAGGGCGGACCGGGCCGCGGCCTCGGCAGCTGCACCTGCGGCATCGAAGGCCCCGGGCCGGGGCTTGAACCAGTCGCAGAAGTTCGCCCGCTCCTTGTCCCGCACTTCCTCCGCATCGTCCTCCCGGCACTGCTTCGGCCGCGAACGGTCGAAGTGGCGGCACAGCCGGCAGACATGCAGCTGGCTGCGGCAGGCGGCGCATTCCTCGGAGCGGCCGAGCGGCAGCCGGAGGTGGGCTAGCGAAGCACCACAACGCCAGCACTGGAGTTCGTCAGCCATGGCCCATGATAGCGCCAGCGCTCGGCCTCCAGGCCCCAGCCTTGGCTGGCGCCGCTAGGCGTCAGCCAGGATCGCGTCGGCGACGAGGCAGCCGTCCACGTCCTCCGTGCCGAAGACCGACACGGACTGGCCGGGAATGAGATCGTCCAGCTCGCCCCGGGAACTGGAGAACCCGTCGTGGTCGTCAACGATGAATATCTCGGCGCCGGCCGCGTACACACAGCGGTCCATCGTCCCGTCGTTTACCAGCAACGTTCCCTCAGCGGCGTCGAGGTCCACCACGGTGCCCTCGATGGCGGCGGCATCACCAGGGACGATGTCCCCGAGTACCACGAGGGGCGAACGCAGCACGTCGTCGGCACCGATCACCAGCACGCCATCCGCCAGGGCAATGCGGTCGGGCGTGATGTCATCCCGTCCCAGTTCCTCGCCTTGGCGGTCGAATACGCGGCTCCCGTCGAACAGCTGCACCGGGAGGGGTGTCCCGGTGGCAAGGCCCTGGCCCGCAGCGACGTCGAGGCGGAATCGGCCAGTCGCGGCATCCACCCCGGACGCGATGGTGCCGAGGACCCGGCGGAAGGTACCGAGTGGCCCCTCCTCGATCACGAAGGCGTCCATGGCGAAATAGTGACCGTCGTTGCCGGCGACGCTGCCGATCGGGTCGTTGTCCTGCTCGTCGCCGTCCAGCGCCCGAAGACGGCCGATGACCGTGGCCTTCTCGCCCACGGCGATGTCCTCGAGTGCCTGCGGAAGGCCATCAGGGCCAAAGACGCCCGTATCGGCGCCAGTGCTGACCGCGATACAGCGGCGGTGGTCGCCGTCGAGCCGCGCATTCGTGGGCTCCTCGTCCCAGCTGGAGGCGTACTGCGTCTGGCAAAGGCGGAAGGCGGAACTGGACGAATCGATCGCGGTGACCTCGCCATGCACCCGGGACAGCCGGCCCGGCGGGCGCCCGGTGCGGATGTCGACGAATACCACGGGACGGATGATCAGCTTTCCATTGCCCGTCTCGGTGATCTTGAGCGACTTCTCCATGTCGAAGTCGAGCTCGATGAACATGACGTCGCCGCCGGCGAGGATGAACGGGCTCCGGGGGTTCAGGTCGATCTTGCCATTGCCCACCAGCTGCGGTCGCTCGCTATCGATGACGTTGCCGGTATCCGGGCTGATGTCATTGAGCACCAGGTCGGACACCTGCAGCCGGATCTTGCTGTACCGGCCCGCGGGGACATCGTCGGACACCGCAAAGAGCTCGGAAAAGTCGGCGAGCTTGAGCAGATCGAGGGTCTGGGAGCCGCTGAACAGGGAAACCTGGCCCTCGTCGCCAATGAGTGTGACCGAGGTGATCGTGGCGATCGCCTCGTCCCAACGGCCGACCGGGGCATCCGTGATGAGGACACCCACCGTGGCTGTCGCAGAGGCCGGGGACGGGGCCGAACCGCCGCCGCCACAGGCCGTGACAACGAGGCTCGCTGCCAGCGCCGAAATGCCCAACTGGAAAGTCCGCATGGTCCCTATTCCTGGAGTGCCGCTATCCGGAGGAAGCGTAGCGGACCCGGGGGCGCCGTGCACCCGGCCGAGGAGTTATGTCAAAGCGAGGGCACCAGCCGCCGGCTCGGCCGGCCGCGCGTCGCCGAACTGCAGCTCCGCGAGGCGCGCATACAGCGCATCCCGGCGCACCAGCTCCTCGTGCCGGCCGATGTCGACGATGCGGCCCTGGTCCATCACCACGATCCGGTCGGCCTCCAGCACGGTGGCGAGCCGGTGGGCGATCACGACGGTCGTGCGGTCCTTCTCCAGGTACTCCAGCGCCTCCTGGACCAGGCGCTCGCTCTCGGCATCCAGGGAGCTGGTGGCCTCGTCGAGCAGCAGGATCGGCGGGTCCTTGAGGATGGCCCGGGCAATCGCGATGCGCTGGCGCTGGCCGCCGGAAAGCCGGGTGCCACGCTCGCCGAGGAAGGTGTCGTAGCCCTCGGGCAGCGCGCGGATGAACCCGTCGGCAGCCGCCGCGCGGGCCGCGGCCTCGACCTCGGCGTCGGTGGCCTCCGGCCGCCCGAAGCGGATGTTCTCCCGGGCCGTCGCACCGAAGATCACCGTCTCCTGGGGCACCACGCCGATCCGGGCCCGCACGTCCTCGGGCCGTGCATGGGCAATGTCCACGCCATCGACCAGGATGCGGCCACTGGCAAGGTCGTAGAAGCGGAGCAACAGCTGGAAGGTCGTGGACTTGCCGGCACCGGAAGGCCCGACGAAGGCCACCCGCTCTCCCGGGGCGATGTCGAGGCTGAAATCGGCGAGGGCGGGGGTGCCGGGGCGCGACGGGTAGCTGAAGCTAGCCCGCTCGAACCGGATGCTGCCCTGGCGGTTCACGGGTAGCGGGACCGGGTTGGCAGGCACCGTGATGCGGGGCTCCGCGTTCAGGAGTTCGAGCAGCCGCTCCATGGCGCCTGCTGCCCGCTGGACTTCGCTCCAGACCTCGCTGAGGGAAGCCGCCGACGCGGCGACGAACATGGCGTAGAGCAGGAACTGGCCGAGCTGCCCGCCCGTGATCTCCCCGTCCAGCACCGCGTGGGCGCCAATCCAGAGCACGAAGGTAATCGCGCCGAACAGGGCCAGTACCGACACTGCGGTGAGCAGCGCGCCCGCCCGGGCCCGGCGGATCGCCGCCTCGAAGCTGGCCTGGACCGCCCCTGCGAAGCGCCGGCCCTGGAAGTCCTCCATGGTGAAGGCCTGGACGGTCTGGATGGCATTCAGCGTCTCGCCGGCCATGCCGCTGGAGTCGGCCACCCGGTCCTGCGCAGCCCGGGAGAGGCCCCGCACCCGCCGCCCGATCACGATCAGGGGCACGACGACGGCGGGGACGAGCAGGAGGATCATGCCCATGAGCCGGGGACTCGTGATGGCGAGCATGACGATCGAGCCCGAGAGCTGGATGGTGCTGCGCAGGGCGATGGAGATACCGGACCCGGCGATGGACTGGATGAGCGTGGTGTCGGTGGTGATGCGGGAAAGCACCTCGCCGGTCTGGGTGACCTCGTAGAAGGTCGGGTCGAGGCGCAGGATCCGCCGGTAGACGGCCTGGCGCAGGTCGGCCACCACCCGCTCGCCCAGCCAGTTCACGAGGTAGATCCTGGCCGCCGCGAAGGTGCCAAAGACGAAGGCGACGCCGAACAGGTAGAGGAAGTACCGGTCGATCTGGGCCGGGTCCTTGCCCGCGATGCCGAAGTCCACGACGTAGCGGAGCGCGACGGGCAGGCCGAGCAGTGCCCCGGCGCCGACCAGGAGCGCCACGAGGGCGAGCCCCAGCATCCGCCAGTGGGGCTGGATGAACGGCACCAGGGCCCGCAGGGGGCGGAGGGACGTCCCCTTGGGGCGGTTCGGCAGTTCGGCGGAGGGTGGCGGCATCGGATCCCGGGTCAGCCGGGAGGGGTCGGGGGGACTTCCATGGTACTGCACCGGCCGGCAGCGGGCGGCGTTAGAATGCGCCCGGTCCACCGCGGAAGTCGCCAGCATGGCAGCAGACCAGATCAGCGGCCGCCCCGTCGGCGAGCCGGGCTTCACCTTCGGCAGCGTCGTCCTGCGGCTCGTATTTGCCCTGGTCGTCGTGCTGCTGACCTTCAACCCGAGCGGCTTCTCCTTCTTCCACTGGACCCGCGACGCCTTCCTCTCGAGCAGCCTGGGCCCCTTGCACCTGCTGGCCGGCCTGGGACTCCTGGCGGGCTGGGTGCTGTTCGTGCAGGCGACCCGCCAGTCGCTGGGCCTGTTCGGCATCCTGCTGGTGGCCGCCCTGTTCGCGGTGCTGGTCTGGATGCTGTTCTTCTACAACGTGGTCGAGACGGCCTCCAGCACCACCCTGACCTGGCTGGTACTGGTGGGTGTCGCCGTGGTGCTGACCGTGGGCATGAGCTGGGCCCACCTGCGGCGGCGGCTGTCCGGCCAGGCCACCGTGGACGAGGTCCGCGAATAGGGCCGCATTCCGCAATGCGGCGGGCGTATCACCCGTTTGGGTGATTCCTTTCGGCACGGCCCCCGCTATAAGCGGGGCGTCGGGAAGGCTTCCTAGATTAATCCTCCAGGACCCGACCGGCCCCCGGCCCCGCCCCACGCGGGCCGGGGGCCGTTCTTTTTCCGGCTATGCTCCGCGCCATGGGTGGCTGGCTCTGGCTCATCGCCGTCGGGCTCTTCCTGGTCCTCGTCGGGCTCTACCTGCACTGGAGCGTGGTGCTGGCGGGCGCCCTGCTGCCCTTCGTGCCCGTGGTGGCCGAGTGGCGCCGCCGGCGTGACGTCCGCCGCCGGTAGCCGTCCCGGCATATCCATGCAACCAATCCGACTTTGGACCGGACCCTGCCAACGCTAAGCTGCGCACTCCCCGGCATCATTCCCGCCGGAATCCAGGCCCCATGACCCCAACCGGACAAATGGTTCTTGCCAGCCGACTGGCTGACGGCCGCGTGGTCTTCCTGGCCGCCGAAGGCGGCTGGGTGGAGGACATCGCTGCCGGCGCCGTGGCGACCGATCGGGCAACCGGCGAGCGCCTGCTGGCCGCCGCCCGCGAGGACGAGTCCCGCAACCAGGTGGTCGAGCCCTACCTGGTCGACGTCCGGGACGATGCCGGCCGGCGCCAGCCGGTGGAGTGGCGCGAGGTCATCCGCGCCACCGGCCCCACCGTCGCGGTCGCCGGCCCGGACTGAGGGAGCATCGCCCCCATGTACCGGTACGACGAATTCGATCACGCCCTGGTGGCCGAGCGCATCGCCACGTTTCGCCGGCAGGTGGCGCGGCGGCTCAGCGGGGACCTGACCGAAGACCAGTTCAAGCCGCTCCGCCTCATGAACGGCCTCTACCTGCAGCTGCATGCCTACATGCTGCGGGTGAACATCCCCTACGGCTGCCTGTCGGCCCGGCAGCTGCGGCAGCTGGCCTTCATCGCCCGGCGCTACGACCGGGGCTTCGGCCACTTCACCACCCGCCAGAACATCCAGTACAACTGGATCCGGCTCGACGAGTCGCCCGACGCCATGGCGGCCCTCGCGGAGGTGGAGATGAACGCCCTGCAGTCCTCGGGCAACTGCGTGCGCAACATCACCGCCGACCAGTTCGCGGGCCGGGCCCGGGACGAGGTCGAGGACCCGCGGCCCTGGTGCGAGCTGATCCGCCAGTGGTCGATCCTGCACCCGGAATTTTCCTACCTGCCCCGCAAGTTCAAGATTGCGGTGTCCGGGGCCCCGATGGACCGGGCCGCGGTGAAGTTCCACGACGTCGGGCTGTACCTGCGGCGCAATGCCGACGGTGTCGTGGGCTTCGAAGTCATCGCCGGCGGCGGCCAGGGCCGGCTGCCCTACGTGGGCCACACCATCCGTGAGTGGCTCGCCAAGGATGACCTCCTCTCCTACCTGGAGGCCATCCTGCGCATCTACAACCTGGGCGGCCGACGGGACAATCCCCAGAAGGCACGGATCAAGGTCCAGGTGAACGCCCTGGGACCGGAGGAATTCCGGCGCCTGGTTGACGAGGAGTGGGAGGAGATCCGGCAGAGCCCGCTGCTCACCGTGCCGCGGGCGGAGATCGAACGGATCAGCGCCTATTTCGCCGATCCGGCCTGGGAGACGCTGGCGGACGACCCGCCGGGGGTGACCGCGTTGCGCGCGGCGGATCCGGCCTTCGAGGCCTGGCACCGGGCCAACGTGGTGCCCCACCGGGCCCGGGGCTACGCCATCGTCAACCTCTCCCTGAAGGCACCAGGCATCGCGCCGGGCGATCTCACCGCCGACCAGATGGACCGGGTCGCTGACCTGGCGGAGCGCTACAGCCTCGGGGAGCTGCGCGTGTCCCATCGGCAGAATCTCGTCTTCCCGGACGTGCGGCAGGCGGACCTGCCGGCCCTGTGGGGAGCGCTGCAGGGGCTGTCGCTCGCGACGCCCAACATCGGCCAGCTCACCGACATCATCGCCTGCCCGGGCCTCGACTACTGCTCGCTGGCCAATGCCCGGGCGATCCCGGTGGCCCAGGACATCAGCCGTCACTTCGGCGACTCCGCGGTGCTCGAGGACGTGGGCGAACTTACCATCAACATCTCGGGCTGCATGAACGCCTGCGGCCACCACCACGTGGGGCACATCGGCATCCTCGGCGTGGAGAAGAACGGCCAGGAGTTCTACCAGCTCACCCTGGGCGGGTCGTCCGGGGAGGACGCATCGCTCGGCGACCGGCTGGGGCGGAGCATCTCCGCAGCCGAGGTCCCGCCGGCCATCGAAGCCATCGTGGCCCGCTACCGGGAGCTCCGCGTCGATGGCGAGCGCTTCCTCGACACCTACCGCCGTGTCGGCCTCGCACCCTTCAAGGACGCGGTCTACGGAGCGGGCGGCGAACACTCCCGGGCGGTGGCCTGAGATGGGGCTCATCCGTGACGGCCGGCTGGTGCCGGATTCCTTCACCGATGCCACGGGGCAGGAGACACTGCCCGTGAGCGGGCCCGTGATCGTCAGCCTGGAGCAGTGGCAGGCCCGCAGGGCGGAACTGGTCGCCCGGGGCGCACCGCTGGGCATCCGCCTGCGCAGTGACCAGTCACCCAGGGCAATCGCGGCTGACCTGCACCATTTCTCGGTCGTCGCCCTCGAGTTCCCGAAATTCCGGGACGGCCGGGCCTACACCCATGCCCGCCTCCTGAAGGAGCGCCTCGGCTACGCCGGCGAGATCCGGGCGGTGGGCGACGTCCTGCAGGAGCAGCTGCACTTCATGCAGCGCTGCGGCTTCAACGCCTTCGACATCGTGGGCGCGGACCCGGAGAAGGCCTGGGCCGCCATCGCGGGGGATCACACGGTGTGGTACCAGGCGACCGGGGATGGGCGGCCGCGGGCGGCGGATCGCCGCCACCGTCGTTGAGCAGGGCCTGCTTCTCGATTTACTTATAACCCCTCTGGTCATCCAGATGTAGGTGAATGTGGCGCGGGCGATCCAATACGAGGGCCAACGAAACTCTCTTCACTCCCTTGGGTCGTGCGGAGGCGTCTCGGCAGGATAGTCCACGAGCGTCAGATCAGCCCGGGCGGAACCAAACACTAGCAGCTGGCAGTCTTTCTCGTTGACCGGCACCTCCCAGTAGTAGGCATTGTCTACGTTCCCCCGGAGGCGGGTCCTGGCGCACCGGACCTCAAATTCGTCAACGCTGGGGTCGCTGCGCAAGAATGCGAACCGTCGGTGCACCAACTCATGCCGCCAGCTCGGTCGACTGAATCCGGGCTCCGCTTCGTAGTGGATATTCCGCTCAAGCACCAAGGGATCGCCGCTTGCCAGTTTCACGCGGATACGGGCAACTGCCTCCTGAATCTCGGCTCCCGGGGGCTCTCGTGAACTGGTCTCCAGCGATTCAAACGTCCGCAGTGCCGCCCGCAACTCCAGCAATTGTGACTCGAGAAGGACGACACGCTCCTTGATGTCGCGCGCGAGCCTCGGATCCATGAACCGCTCGCCGCGTCCGGCCAAGGCTGCACGAAGGTGTCTCAGTTGTAATGGATCATCCCCGCGAAGTGCTGCGATCTCGGCGCGCAGCAACTCCAGCCGGCTCATCTCATAAAAGTTGCGAGCCCCCCGCATCCTCATCGCCGTGAGCCGGTCCTCGGCTTCGTCCAGCTTCCGGCCCTCCAGAAGTTCAAATACCTGCCAGAACTCGTCATTGAAGCTCTTGGTAGCACCCCACGGTTCCGGGCTGGCTGACTGCGTGTCGAAGGTAAGCGTAATGACGTTGCCCACTTGGGCAACCGCCTGACCACCCAGCGTCGAAGGGGCAAAGACTGACTTTCGAATCTGCCGAAGTGCTGCCTTGCTGAATTGACTTGAACCGATCGCCTGCTCAATCACTGGATTGATGACCAGACCATCCGCACCAATGCCATAACTAATCTGCACCCAGCCATCCTCCCCACGCACGGATCCTGGAAATTCAGGCTGTCGCATGCGCATCGGCTGCGCCACAAGTCCCACCATCACCTCGCCCGGAATGAGTCTGGAAAGTCGATCCCTGAGCGGCTCTGCGGGGGAATACCCTGAGAATGCCAGGCAGGAGGCAGCAAGTACCCCCGACGGGAAACTGAACTGGATTCGCCTCAGCTCACGGCACCACATTCACGGATTCCTGCAACCGGCCACATGTCAGTCACCAGCCCTGGCCGTTCAGTCTGCCAGCCCCAGGAATGTCCCGGCTAGCCTTGGATCTCCGTACGATCAGCCAAAGGCCGCGGGGCGTCGCCGCTCCTACTACTCGCGGGGGCGCAGGGGAACGACGACGCGGCGCTGCGCCTTGCGGCGCCGGCGGCGCGGCACCAGGGCTTCCTGGCCCGCCGCCTGGTCCGCCACCAGCACGGCGCGGGTGCGGGCCACGCGACCGGCGGGGAACGGGGCCCCGCCGGCGTAGAGGTCGGCGACGATGCCGGCCTTGTCCTCGCCCGTGATGAACCACACCACGCTGCGGGCACGATTCAGTACCGGGTAGGTCAGGGTCATGCGGCGGTGGCCGTTGTGCTCGCCCGTGATGGCGACACTGCGATCCTGCACGGCGAGCACCGGGTCGCCGGGAAACAGCGAGGCCGTGTGGCCGTCGCCACCGAGGCCCAGGTGGACCACGTCGATGACGGGAGGATCTCCCGCCACCTGCGCGACTTCGGCGGCATAGTCGGCCGCCGCGCTCTCGAGATCCGACCGGTCCACCCACATGGGATGCAGGTTCCGCCGCGGCAGCGGGCCGCCCCAGACCAGGATCTCGTCGAGGGCGCCCAGGTTCCGCGCCGAATCGCCCCGGGCCACCACCCGCTCATCCACCTGGTACACGTGCACCGATGACCAGTCGAGGGATTCCCGGGCCAGGGCCCGGAGCATCGGCAGCGGTGAACTGCCACCACTCAGGGCGAGGGATGCCCTGGGGCGGCGCCCGAGGGCGATGCCCAGCACCGTCGCGATCAGCCGGGCGGCCACCTCGGCGGCAGCCTCCGCCGTCCTCGCGATTTCCAGCCGCATCCGCGCTTCCGCCAGCTCAGGCCCCGCGGCCCACGCCGTTCTGGGTCGGGTTGTACCAGCCGCCGAAGGCCGCCACCATGCGTTCCGCTTCCCGCGGGCCCCAGGTGCCGGGCTCGTAGCGGTAGGCCGGGCCGCCCTTGTTCAGGACCGGGTCGCAGATGGCCCAGGCCGCCTCCACGCTGTCCTCCCGCGCGAACAGCGTGGCGTCGCCACCCATCGCATCGCCGATCAGGCGCTCGTAGGCCTCCTTGGCCTCGCTGGTCGCATTGCAGACGTAGAGCTCGATCTCCTCCCCCGCCATGCGCTCGCCGGGCGTCTTGGTGCGGGAGCCCACCGCGATGGCCACCTGGTTCGGCCCGAGGCGGAAACGGAAATAGTTGGACTGGGGCGGGATCGGCTCGTCGAAGACCTGCTGGGGCGGCGCCTTCAGGATCACCATGACCTCGGTCGCGGTCACCGGCAGGCTCTTGCCCGCGCGGATGAAGAACGGCACGCCCTGCCAGCGCCAGGAGTTGAGGTGCAGTTCCATGGCGGCGAAGGTCTCGACCTCCGAGTCGGGCGCGACGCCCGTGTCGCCCCGGTAGCCCTTGTACTGGCCCCGGACCATGCTCTGGGTGCTGAACGGGCTGATGGCCCGCAGCACCTTGATGCGCTCGTCCCGCTGGGCCTCGCCCCAGTAGCCCACCGGCGGCTCCATGGCGAGGCTCGCGACGACCTCGAGCAGGTGGTTCTGCACCACGTCCCGGATCGCGCCCACCTCCTCGTAGAACTTCCCGCGCCCCTCCACGCCGATGGTCTCGGCCATGGTGATCTGCACGCTCTCCACGTAGTTGCGGTTCCAGATCGGCTCGAGGAAGGAGTTGGCGAAGCGGAAGTACAGCAGGTTCTGCACCGGCTCCTTGCCGAGGAAGTGGTCGATGCGGAAGATCGCGGACTCGGGGAACACGCTGTGCAGGGTCTGGTTCAGCTCCCGCGCGGAAGCGAGGTCCCGGCCGAAGGGCTTCTCCACCACCACCCGGGCATTCTGCGCGCAGCCGGACTCGCCGAGCAGCTTGACCACCGGCCCGAAGAGGCTCGGGGGGATCGCCAGGTAAAAGAGCGGCGCCTTCGCGTCCTTCAGTGCCTCCTTCAGGCGCTGGAAGGTGTCCGCGCTCTGGTAGTCGCCGTCCACGTAGCGCAGCAGGGAGACCAGCTTCTCCGCCTCCGGCGATGTCGCGTCCTTCGTGCGCTTGTCCAGGCTGTCCCGCACGCGGGCCTGGAACTGTTCCAGGTTCCAGCCGGAACGGGCCACGCCCACCACGGGGACGTCGAGGGCGCCACGCTTCACCATGGCCTTCAGGGCGGGGTAGATCTTGCGGTGGGCAAGATCGCCCGTGGCGCCGAGCAGCACCACCGCGTCGGAACGGGCGGCTTCGGTGCGGCTGCTCATGGCTTGCCGGGCTCCCGGTGGCCACCGAACTGGAAGCGCATCGCGGAGAGCAGGCGGTTGGCGAACTCCGCCTCCCCCCGGGACTCGAAGCGGGAGTAAAGGGCGGCGGACAGCACCGGCACGGGCACCGCGGTGTCGATGGCGGCCTTCAGGGTCCAGCGGCCCTCGCCGGAATCGGACACGCGGCCGTTGAACGCCTTGAGCTGGGCATCCTCCGCCAGCGAGGCAGCCGTGAGGTCCAGCAGCCAGGACGTGACCACGCTGCCCCGCCGCCACAGCTCGGCGATGGCGCCGAGGTCGAAGTCGTACTGGTAACGCTCGGGATTCTCCGGCGCGCCAGGCCCCTCGCGCAGGCCGGCACCCGCGTGCCGGAGCAGGTTGAAGCCCTCGGCGTAGGCCGCCATCATCCCGTACTCGATGCCGTTGTGGACCATCTTCACGAAGTGGCCCGCGCCCGCCGGCCCGCAGTGCAGGTAGCCCCGGGAGGCCGGGTGGCTCGCATCCCGGCCAGCGACGGGTTCGATGTCACCCTGCCCGGGGGCCAGGTCCCGGAACACGGGCTCCAGGTGCCGCACGGCCTCCGGCGCGCCGCCGATCATCAGGCAGTAGCCGCGCTCGAGGCCCCACACCCCGC
>CALGMY010000212.1 GCA_937958785.1 uncultured Gammaproteobacteria bacterium
CGCGTGGCCGGGGCCGTGCTGCCCGTGGTGCGGCGGCGGAAGCCGCCGGTGATGCGGGTGATGCCGGCGACGCCGAGGCCTGAGCGGGAGAGCGTGATGTCCATTTCAGCAAGTCTCGTCAAGGACCTCCGCGACCGCACGGGCGCGGGCATGATGGAGTGCAAGAAGGCCCTCGTCGATGCCAATGGCAACCTGGAGGCGGCGGTAGAGCTGCTCCGGACCCGTGGCCAGGCGAAGGCCGAGAAGAAGGCGGGCCGGATCGCTGCCGAGGGGCAGATCCTCACGGCCGCGAGCCCCCAGGGCAACGTGACGGCCATCCTCGAGGTCAACTGCGAGACCGACTTCGTCGCCAAGGACGACAACTTCCAGCGCTTCGCCCGCGCCGCCGCCGAGCTGGCTGCGGCAAGCCAGCCGGCTTCGGTCGACGATCTGATGGCCGGCAGGCTGCCCGCCGGGGGCACCCTCGAGGATGCCCGCAAGGACCTCGTCGCGAAGATCGGCGAGAACATCGGCGTGCGCCGGATGGAATTCGTCCGGCCGACGGCCACGCTCGCCACCTATTTCCACGGCACCCGCATCGGCGTGCTGGTGGACGTGGAAGGTGGCGATGCCGACCTGGGGCGCGACCTCGCCATGCACGTGGCCGCCAGCAACCCCCGCTACCTGACCCCGGACGAGGTCCCCGAGTCCCTGCGGGCCAACGAGCGGCGGATCCTCACGGAGCAGGCGGCCGGGGAGGGCAAGCCCCCCGAGATCGTGGCCAAGATGGTCGAGGGGCGCCTGCGCAAGTTCCTGAACGAGATCGCCCTGGTGGGCCAGCCCTTCGTCAAGGACCCGGACACGTCCATTGCCAAGCTGCTCAAGGACCGGGGGGCGAAGGTACACCGCTTCGTCCGGTTCGAGGTGGGCGAGGGCATCGAGAAGAAGCAGGAGAATATCGCCGAGGCGGTCGCGGCCATGAACACCCAGGCCTGACCCGGCCCTGCCCGGGGCGGCCAATTCCGGTAGAATCCCGGCACTTTCCGGCCTCCCATCCCTCTGGTCGCGCACGGTTCCTGGCCCATGAACGACGCACGTCTCCTCTACCGGCGCATCCTGCTGAAGCTGAGCGGGGAGGCGCTGATGGGCAACGGGGACTACGGCATAGACCCGGATGTGCTCTCCCGCATCGCCAGCGAGGTGAAGGAAGTCCGGGCCCTCGGCGTCGAGCTCGGGGTCGTCATTGGCGGCGGCAACATCTTCCGGGGCGCCGGGCTCGCCCGGGCCGGGATGGACCGGGTTACCGGTGACCACATGGGCATGCTCGCGACGGTGATCAACTCCCTCGCCCTGCAGGATGCCCTCGAGCGGGTCGGCTGCCACGCGCGGGTCATGTCGGCCCTGCAGATCCACGAGGTGAGCGAGGACTACATCCGCCGCCGCGCCATCCGGCACCTGGAAAAGGGCCGGGTGACGATCTTCGCCGCCGGCACCGGCAATCCCTTCTTCACCACCGACACCGCGGCCGCGCTCCGGGCCATCGAGGTCGGCGCAGACGTGCTCGTGAAGGGCACCAAGGTGGATGGCGTCTACACGGCCGACCCCAAGCGGGATCCCACGGCCCGGCGCTATGACCACCTGACCTTCGACCGGGTCATCAACGACAAGCTCAATGTGATGGACACCACGGCCGTGGTCATGTGCCGTGAAAACAATGTGCCGATCCGGGTCTTCAACCTGCAGCAGGCGGGTGAACTGCTCCGCCTGGCGCGGGGGGAGAACGTGGGGACCCTGGTCACCGGGTAGGGGCGGGAGGAAGCACGCGTGATCAACGAAATCCGGCAGGACGCCGATCAGCGCATGGCGAAGTGCGTCACAGCAATGGGCCAGGCGTTACGTAAACTCCGTACGGGTAGGGCGAGTCCCAGCCTGCTGGAGCACCTGATGGTGGAGTATTACGGCACCAATGTTCCCCTGTCCCAGACCGCCAACATCGCGGTTGAGGATGCCCGCACGCTGACAGTGACTCCCTGGGAGAAGGGCATGGTCAATGTCATCGAGAAGGCCATCATGAGTGCCAATCTGGGCCTCACCCCCGTCACGGCGGGCACCGTGATCCGGGTGCCACTGCCGGTACTCACCGAGGAACGGCGCCGGGACCTGGCGAAGCTGGTCAAGCAGGAGGCCGAACTCGGCCGGGTAGCCGTGCGCAACGTGCGCCGGGACGCCATGACCGACCTCAAGGAAGCGCTGAAGGAAAAGCTGATAAACGAGGACCAGGAGCGCCAGGCCGCCCAGCAGGTCCAGGACCTCACCGACCGTCACGTGGCTGAAATCGACCGCATCTCCGAAGAAAAACAAAAAGAAATCATGGAGTTCTAGTCACTATCTCATATAGGACCAAGGACGGTATCTTCATGAGCATCAATGGCAGCACGCCGCCGGTCCGGCCGTCCCACGTCGCGATCATCATGGATGGCAACGGCCGCTGGGCGACGCGCCACGGCCGGCCACGGCACGCGGGGCACCGGGCAGGGGTCCGGTCCGCCCGAGAGGTGGTCGAGGCCTGCGCCGAATCCGACGTCAAGGTACTAACCCTCTTCGCCTTCAGCAGCGAGAACTGGAAGCGCCCCCCCAGTGAAGTGGATGCACTGATGCGCCTCTTCGTGGAAGTGCTGCAGCGGGAGGTGAATACCCTTCATGAGAACGGGATCCAGCTGCGCTTCATCGGTGCCCGGGACAGCCTGCCGACCATCCTGCGCAAGCGCATGGCCGACGCCGAGGCGAAGACCGCCGCGAACTCCCGTATGACCCTGGTGCTCGCCGTGGCCTACGGTGGCCAGTGGGACATAGTGCAGGCCGTGCGTCGCATCAGCCAGAAGGTGCGCTCCGGCGACCTGGACCCCGCCGACATCGACGAGGCACTGATCGACCGGCACCGGGCCCTGGCCGGCTTGCCGTCACCGGACCTCCTCATCCGTACCGGCGGGGAGCAGCGCGTGAGCAACTTCCTGCTCTGGGACCTGGCGTACACTGAGCTGTGCTTCACCGACACCCTCTGGCCCGATTTCGGCGCCCAGCAGATTGCCGAGGCCCTGGCCTTCTTCAGCCAGCGCCAGCGGCGTTTCGGCCGCACCGGCGACCAGCTCGAGGCCATGGCGGACTGACCGCCCCGCCGTCCCGGCCGGTGGCCCCGGCATGAGTGAACTCGCAAGGCGCATCCAGACCGCAGTGCCGCTGGTGGCGGCACTGCTGGCAATCCTCGTCTTCGCCCCCCGCCGGGTGACCGAACTCCTCGCCGGCGTCGTGATGGTTCTTGGCGCCTGGGAGTGGGCGGCCTTCCTCGGCTGGCGCACCCCCGCCCGGCGGGCTGCCTACGCTGCGGCAGTGGCCCTCCTGCTGGTCCTGGCGGACCGCCTGGTCCCGGACCTCGTGCCGGCAGGGGTGCTGCTCTACACCGCGCTGGGCTGGTGGCTGGTCGCACTCCTCTGGATCCTGCGCTTTCCCACGAGGGTTCCCGGGCCCGTCGCCGCGCTGGCCGGCGTCCTCGTGCTCGTGCCGGCCTGGGTGGCATTGCGGGCCATCCTCGGCGCCCCGGACGGCTCCGCGCTGCTGCTGCTCGCGCTCGCGATCATCTTCGCGGCGGACATCGGTGCGTACTTCGCCGGTCATCGCTTCGGCCGGGTGAAGCTCGCACCCCAGGTGAGCCCCGGCAAGACCTGGGAGGGACTGTTCGGCGGGTTGCTGCTGGCCGGTGCCGTCGCCATCGCCGGCGGCCTTGCCGTCGGCCTGCCACCGGCCACCTCGCTTACGGTCGGCATCGGGGTCGCCGCGCTTTCCGTGGTCGGCGACCTGACGGAGAGCATGTTCAAGCGCAGCGTGGGTGCCAAGGACAGCGGCAGCCTGATCCCCGGCCACGGCGGCGTGCTCGACCGCCTCGACAGCGTGACGGCGGCGCTGCCGCTGTTTGCGCTTGCGCTGTCCTGGCTCTGCCATGCTGCCCTGCCAGTCCTTCCGCGGACGGCAAGCCAGGACGTAATGCCGTAAGATTCGCGCCATGCCGCAGCTGCTGACCTCCGTCCTCGCCTTCGTCGTGGCCATCGGGATCCTGGTGGCCATCCACGAGTACGGCCACTACCTCGTCGCGCGATTACTTGGTGTCAAGGTACTCCGCTATTCGATCGGCTTCGGCCGCGTGCTCTGGTCCCGGCGTGGCGGGCCGGACCAGACCGAGTACTGCCTATCGGCCATCCCCCTCGGGGGCTACGTCAAGCTGCTGGATGAGCGCGACTGCGCCGTCACGTTCGCGGAGCGGGGGCGGGCCTTCAACCGCCAGTCGGGCCCGGCGCGCATCGCCATCCTCGCGGCGGGTCCCGCCTTCAACCTGCTGTTCGCGATCCTCGCCTATACGGTGATGTTCGTGGACGGCGTCCCCGGCATGAGGCCGGTGGTCGGCAGTGTCGAGGCCGGCTCCCTCGCGGCCGACGCAGGCCTCGAGGCCGGTGACACCATCGTGCAGGTAGGGGAACGGCGGGTCGCCACCTGGGAGGGCGCTACCATCGCCATGCTCGACGGCATGCTCGCCGACGGCACCATCCGCCTGGCCGTCATGGCGGACGGCGGGTCGGAGCGCCCCGTCGTCCTGCGGACCGCGGGCCGGGAATCCGAGCTCACCGAGCCGGGCCGGCTCTTCGACCGGCTCGGCTTCGAACCCTGGACGCCGCGACCGGCGCCCGTGATCGACGAACTCGTGCCCGGGGGCGCGGCCGAGGCTGCAGGCCTCGAGTCCGGCGACCGCATCGTGAGCGCCGACGGCCGCGTCATCGAGACCTGGCCCGACTGGGTCGAGCTGGTAAGGGCCCGGCCGGGCGAGATCCTCGACGTGGTCGTCCTGCGCGACGGCGAGGAGC
>CALGMY010000213.1 GCA_937958785.1 uncultured Gammaproteobacteria bacterium
CGCCGGGACAGCGCCGTGCTCACCGGCAGCGGCATCATCAGCATGGGGCGCGTGGCGTCCCGCGGGACGGCGCTCGCGATCGAGTACCGGGTCGAGGAGTAGGGGCCGGCCCGCAGTGTCGGGCCGGCCCCGGCCGGATCAGCCGAGGGCGCTCACCACCCGGCGGTGCTCGTCGAGCAGGGCCTGGGGCAGGTGGTCGCCGTATTCCCGCAGGTAGGTTTCCACCGAGGCCATTTCCTCCCGCCAGCTGCGGGTCTCCACGGCCAGCAGCGAATTGATCGCGCCGGGAATGAGGTCGACGCCCTCGAGGTTGAGGTCTCCGGCCTCGGGCAGGTAGCCGATGGGGGTTTCCCGGGCGCCGACCCGGCCGGCCACCCGGTCGATGATCCAGTGGAGCACCCGCAGGTTGTCGCCGAAGCCCGGCCACAGGAAGCGGCCCTGGTCGTCCTGGCGGAACCAGTTGACGTGGAAGATGGCAGGCAGGCGCTTCGAGCGACCCGCGAAGCTCAGCCAGTGGCCCCAGTAATCGCCGAAGTTGTAGCCGCAGAACGGCTTCATCGCCATGGGGTCGCGGCGGGTGACACCGACCGCGCCGGTGGCTGCAGCCGTGGTCTCCGAGGCCACGCCGGCCCCCACCAGCACGCCGTGCTGCCAGCTTTTCGCCTGGTAGACGAGGGGCGCAAGCTCCCGGCGGCGGCCGCCGAAGATGATGGCGCTGATGGGCACGCCCTGTGGGTCGTCGGCCAGTGGCGAGTAGCTCGGGTTCTTCGTGGCCGCCACGGTGAAGCGCGCGTTGGGATGTGCGGCCGGGCCGTTCTTCGGATCGTAGGGGCGGCCCTGCCAGTCGATGGCCGGGGTGCCGCTGCCCTTGCCCTCCCACCAGGGCTCGTTGTCAGCGGTCAGTGCGACGTTGGTGAAGATGGTGTCGCTCTGGATCATGTCGTAGGCGTTACGGTTGGTCTTCGGGCCCGTGCCCGGCACCACGCCGAAGTACCCGGACTCGGGATTGATCGCCCGCAGCTGGCCGGTGGGGTCCAGGTGCAGCCAGGCGATGTCGTCGCCGAGGGTGCGGACCTTCCAGCCCGGGAGCGAGTCCGGCGGAATGAGCATGGCCAGATTGGTCTTGCCGCAGGCGGACGGGAACGCCGCCGCCAGGTTGTGCTTCTCGCCGTCCGGGCTCTCGATCTCGACGAGCAGCATGTGTTCGGCGAGCCAGCCTTCCTGCTGCGCCTGCCAGCTGGCGATACGCAGGGCGTGGCACTTCTTGCCCAGCAGGGCGTTGCCGCCGTAGCCGGAGCCGATGCTCTCGATCAGCAGTTCGTCGGGGAAATGCATGATGAAGCGGCGGTTCGGATCGAGGTCACCCGTGGAATGCAGGCCGCGGACGAACTTGTTGTCCCGCTCGATTCGCTCCAGTGCCGCCTTGCCCATGCGGGTCATGAGCCGCATGTTGGCGGCCACGTAGGCGCTGTCGGTGATTTCGACGCCACAGCGGGCGTAGGGGGAGGCAATGGGTCCCATGCAGTAGGGCACCACGAACATCGTCCTTCCCTGCATGGCGCCGGCGAACAGCCCCGACATCCGGGCGTGGGCTTCCTTCGGTGCCATCCAGTTGTTGTTGGGGCCCGCTGCCTCGCGCTCGGGCGTGCAGACGAAGGTCAGGTGCTCGACACGCGCGACGTCGGACGGATTCGAGCGGTGGAGGTAGCAGTTGGGGTAGGTCTTCGGGTTCAGCGGCATCAGGTCGCCGCTCTTGACCATCAGGTCGAGGAGGGTCTGGTACTCGGCATCCGAGCCGTCGCACCAGTGGATCCGGGCCGGTTTGGTGAGAGCCGCCACGTCGTCTACCCAGCGCTGCAGCGCTGCATTGCTCGTCGTCATCCGATGTCCTTGCCTGAGGGTTGTCCTGGGCGCGGCGACCGGTGCGCATTGTTGGCTTTGGATCCCGCGCCGTGGGTCGCCGGCCGCGCGAGGTGCAATTATTATACAGATCGGTCCGGCCCGTTGGCCGGACGGAGCCGCCGCGACCCTGTGAACATATGCTGGGGCGGCGGCGATGCCCGGCCCTGACACTGGGGATTTGACGATTTCATCCGCACCCTTCACCTGCCTCGCGATCGAGACCGCCACGGACCAGGCCAGCGTGGCCCTGCTGGTTGGTGGCCGCGCGCTCGTCCGGGAAAGCCGCGGCCTGCGGGCGCCATCCCGGAATGTCTACGAGTGGATTGGCGAGCTGCTGGCGGAGGCGCGCATCGGCCTCGGTGCGCTCGACTGTGTCGCGTATGGCGCGGGTCCGGGCAGCTTCACGGGTACCCGGGTCGGCGTCGCGGTGGCCCAGGGCCTCGGCTTCGCGCGCGGACTGCCGCTCTGCCCGGTCTCCACGCTGGCGGCCCTTGCCGAGGGCGCGTTCCGCACCACGGCCGCCCCCGCAGTGGCCTGTTGCCTGGATGCCCACATGGGCGAGGTCTACTTGGGCGCCTACCGGCGTGACCCGGACGCGGGCGTGCTGCCGCTCATGACGGATACGCTCGTTGCACCCGGTGCCGTCGAGCTGCCGGACGGCCATGCCTTCGTCGCGGTCGGCCCCGGCTGGCTCGCTTACCCGGACGCACTGACCCGCCTCGGAGGCGCCATGACTGCCCTGGATGCCGATCGCCTGCCGTCCGCCATCGACGTCGCGAGCCTCGCCGCGAGGTCCTTCCGCGCGGGCCACCGCGTGGCGCCGGCGGCCGCCCGTCCCAACTACCTCCGCCAGCGCGTGGCGACGGTGGCAGGCACCGCGCCGGCCGGAAAGGTGCAAGCATGAACGTGCGGCTTGCCAATACCCTCGGTGCCACGGCCTGCGCAGCCCTGATGGGCTATGCGCTGTACGCCCAGCATGGCCTCGGCCTCGATCCGTGTCCGCTGTGCATCTTCCAGCGGGTCGCCGTGATCTGCCTGGGAGTGGTCTTCGTGCTGGCGGCCCTTCACCCGGCGGGCAGGCTGGGACGCACGACCTATGCATTGCTGATCGCCGTCGTGGCGCTCGCCGGGAGTGGCGTCGCCGCCCGCCACGTCTGGCTGACGACCCTGCCGCCGGAGCGGGTGCCTGCCTGTGGCCCCGGCCTCGACTTCATGCTGGAGTCGTTCCCGCTGGCCGAGGCACTGGCGATGGTGTTCTCGGGATCCGGGGAGTGCGCCGCGGTGGAGTGGCGACTGCTCGGCCTCAGCATGCCGGCCTGGGTGCTGGTTGCGCTGGTCTGCCTCGGCACCTTCGGCGTGGTGGTCAATTGGCGCGGACGGCTTCCCGGCGCACGCTAGTCATTCCGCAGGAGTTCGTTCAGGGAAACCTTGGCGCGGGTCTTCGCGTCCACGCGCTTCACGATTACCGCGCAGGCCAGGCTGCAGCGGCCGTCCCCCGAAGGCAGGCTGCCCGGCACCACGACGGCACCGGCGGGCACCCGGCCGTAGAGCACCTCGTCGCGCTCCCGGTCGTAGATGCGCGTGCTCTGGCCGATGAAGACCCCCATGGAGATCACGGCGCCTTCCTCGACCACCACGCCCTCGACGATTTCCGAGCGGGCGCCAATGAAGCAGTTGTCCTCGATGATCGTCGGCCCCGCCTGGCCCGGCTCCAGTACCCCGGAGAGATGCACGTTGCGGCCGATCTGGGCGCAGGAGCCGACGGTGGCCCAGGTGTCGACCATGGTGCCGCTGTCGACGAACGCGCCGATGTTCACGAAGGAGGGCATCAGCACGACGTTGGCGGCCACATGGGCGCCCCGCCGAACGATGGCGCCGGGCACGACGCGGGTGCCGGCCGCGGCGAACCGGGCGGCCGGCCAGTCCTGGTACTTGAGCGGCACCTTGTCGTAGTAGTCGGTGACGCCTCCCGGCATGCGCACGCTGCGCTCGATGCCGAAGTGGAGGAGCACGGCCTTCTTCAACCACTGGTTGACGAGCCAGCCCGCAGCCGTCTTCTCGGCGACCCGCACCTCGCCCCGGTCCAGCATGGCGATGGCCTGCGCCACCGCGTCCCGGAGCTCCGGGCCGGCATTCGGCAGGTCGAGCGACGCCCGGTTCTCCCAGGCGGTGTCTATGGCTTGCTGGAGGGCTGGCTGGTTCACGGGGCTGTTCCGGGCTGGGGGTGATGTTCAGCTGGCGCTGTCGAGGGCCTGGGTCACCGCGGCCTTCAGCTGGTCGCAAAGGGCGGCGTCCAGTGGTGCTCCGGCGGCATCGGTGACGTAGAAGACGTCCTCCGCCCGCTCCCCGACGGTCAGGATCTTGGCTGCCTGGATGCCGACCCGGTGGGCGCGCAGTACCTGGCCCACCTGGTAGAGCAGCCCCGGCCGGTCGCCGGCAACGATTTCCATGACGGTGCGGTCGTTGGTCTCGTCGGAGGCGAAGGTCACGATCGTGGGGGTCGAGAACATGCGCACCTGGCGGGGAGGTCGGCGCGTGACGCGCAGGCCCTTCTCCCCGCCGGTGGTGATCTCCTGATCCAGGCGACGCAGGATCTGCCCACGTCGGTCGGCGTCGCGGATCTGCTCGCCGTTGTTCTCGAGCACGACGTAGGTGGACAGGCTGAAGCCGTTGTCGAGGCGGATGATCCGGGCGTCGGCGATGTTGAGGCCGAGCTCGTCCAGCACGGCAGTGGCCGTCGCGAAGGTGTAGCGGTCACGGGGTGCGTACACCACTACCGAGGTGCCGGCACCCGAGGCGTCGTCCTGCACCCCCACGAGGACGCGGCGACCCTCGGCTTCCCGGCCGGCCAGCAGGTTGGTGTGCCAGGCGATTTCCTCGGGCCGGCAGCGCAGGAAATAGTCGTCACCGAGTTCGGCCCAGATCTCGTCGATGCGGGGCGCCGGGATGCCGGCCACGGCGGGCAGGGCCCGGGTGGCGGCCTTGCGCTCGGCGATGAGCTCGTCCCGGTCGATGGGCTTCTCGAGGCCCCGGCGCAGGGCCCGCTTGGCCTGGCCGTAGGTCTCCTCGAACAGCTGCGCCTTCCAGGAATTCCAGAGCTTCGGGTTCGTGCCGCGAACATCCGCGACGGTGAGCAGGTAGAGGTAGTCCAGGTGGGATTCGTCACCGATCAGGCCGGCGAAGTCGCGGATCACCGCCGGGTCGCTGATGTCCCGTTTCTGGGCGGTCAGTGACAACAGCAGGTGGTTGCGCACGAGCCAGGCAACCAGCCGGGCGTCATAGCGGCTGAGCCCGTGCTCGAGGACGAAGGTCTCGGCGTCGATGGCGCCCAGCTCCGAGTGGTCGCCACCGCGGCCCTTGGCGATGTCGTGGAACAGGCCGGCGAGGTAGGCGAGTTCGGGTGCGGGCAGCCCCTGCATGATCTCCGAGCAGCGCGGGTACTCGTGGTTGTAGCGGGACAGCGCGAAGCGCCGGAGGTTGCTCACCACGAAGAGCGTGTGCTCGTCGACGGTGTAGGCGTGGAACAGGTCGTACTGCATCCGGCCCACGATTCGGCCGAAGGCGGGTACGTAGCGCCCCAGGACGCCATAGCGGTTCATGCGCCGGAGCTCGTGGGTGACGCCTTCCTTCGCCCGCAGTATCTGCAGGAACAGCCGGTGGTTGCGCGGGTCCTGGCGGAATTCGTCGTCGATCAGGTTGAGGCTGCGCCGGATGAGCGAGATGGTGCCAGCGCTGACTCCCTTGATCTCCGGTCGCTGCTGCAGGAGGAGGAAGAGTTCGAGCAGGGCCGACGGTGCGCGGTCGAACACGCCGTCGTCGGTGACCTGCAGGAAGCCGTTGTGCACGCTGAAGCGCTCGTTGAGGGGCTCGGCCTCCGCGTCCGGGTCGTGCAGGATCGCCTCCTGGAACTGCTGCAACAGCATCTCGTTGAGGCGGCTGAGGTCCATCACCGTGCGGTAATAGCGCTGCATGAACTGCTCGACGGCCAGCATGTAGCTGGCATCCTGGTAGCCGAACAGCTGGGCGATCCGGGTCTGGTAGTCGAAGAGCAGGCGGTCCTCGTGCCGGCCCGTGAGCAGGTGGAGGGCAAACCTTATCCGCCACAGGAACTCCCGTCCCTGGATGAGCAGTCGCAGCTCCGGCGGGCTCAGGAAGCTCCGGCTCACCAGGTACTCGAGGTCACCACGGCCGTATTCGCGCAGGGCCACCCAGCTGATGGTCTGGATGTCCCGCAGGCCCCCGGGGCTGCCCTTCACGTCCGGCTCGAGGTTGTAGGCGGTATCGTCGTAGCGGTGGTGGCGGTTCTGCTGCTCCCGGATCTTGCCCTCGAAGAACTGTCGCGACGGCCAGATTCGGCCGGGGGCGATGGCGGACTGCATTTCCCAGAGCAGGTCCTCGGAGCCGAGCAGCAGGCGGGCCTCCATCAGCGTCGTGATCACCGTGAGATCGTTGCCCGCATCCTGGCCGCATTCGGCGGCGCTGCGCACGCTGTGCCGGATCTCGATGCCCGCGTCCCACAGCAGGGTCAGGAAGTCGGAGAGGCTGTCGGGCGGAGGCGGGGTTTCCCGCGGCGGGGTCAGGACGAGCAGGTCCACGTCGGAGAAGGGATGGAGTTCGCCGCGGCCGTAGCCGCCCACCGCGACGAGCGCGCAGTCCGCGTGTCCCGGGTCGCCGGCCCGGCGCCAGGCCTCGCACACCACGAGGTCCACCAGGGCCGCCCGGTCCGCCACCAGCCGCCCGGCGGCCTCGCCGGCCAGGAAGCGCTGCTTCAGGGCGGCGTCACCGGCGTTGAGCGCGTGGCGCAGGACCTGGCGGGCGGGCCCGTCGGCCTGGAGCAGCTGGCGGAAGTCGAGCGCGGCGCCATCGGGCTGGAGCACCGAGGCCGCGAGCTGCCGGGCCTCGTCGCCGAGGGCGAGGGGCGGGACGGGCGGAGTACTCATCGCTGCTCGCCAGCGCCGAGGGTCAACACCTCGCAGCCGTCCCGGGTGATGAGGATCGTGTGCTCCCACTGGGCAGAGAGCGAGTGATCCCGGGTCACCACGGTCCAGCCGTCCGGCAGCAGCCGGACGTGGCGCTTGCCCACGTTGACCATGGGTTCGATCGTGAAGGTCAGGCCCTCGCGCAGCTCGAGGCCGGTGCCGGGCTCGCCGTAGTGGAGCACCTGGGGGTCCTCGTGGAAGATCCGCCCGATGCCGTGGCCGCAATACTCCCGGACGATGCTGAAGCCCTCGGCCTCGACGTAGCTCTGGATGGCATGGCCGATATCGCCCAGCCGCCGGCCGGGAGCGGCCTGGGCGATGCCCCGCCAGAGGGCTTCCCGGCACACCCGCACGACCCGCTCGCCCTGGACCGTGCCCTTGCCGACCACGAACATCCGGCTGCTGTCGCCGTGGAAGCCGTCCTTGATCACGGTGACGTCCACGTTGACGATGTCGCCGGCCTTGAGCTTGCGGTCGCCCGGGATGCCGTGGCACACCACGTGGTTCACGGACGTGCAGATCGACTTGGGGAATCCCCGGTAGTTCAGTGGGGCCGGGATCGCGTGCTGCACGTCGACGATGTAGTCGTGGCAGATGCGGTCGAGTTCGTCCGTGCTGACCCCGGGCTGGATGTAGGACCCGATCATGTCGAGCACGTCGGCCGTCAGCCGGCCTGCCACCCGCATGGCATCCTGCTCCGCCGGGGTCTTGATGGTGATGCTCATCCCTGCCCTGGATAGCCCGGCTGGCCGGCCCGCGGGCCGGCCCCGGGAAGGGGGGAACCCCGGGGCAGACGGAGCCGGGCGCGTTGTGACCGGTAATCCCTTATGGTATAAAGCGCCCGCCCTAGAGGCAACGAAATCCACACGCATTCCGTCACGTCCGGCTGGGTGCCGGTTCCCGTTTCGGGAACCGGTTGCCGGATGGGGAATGCGGCGGCGCCAACCCGATAACCAGCGGCCTTCCCCGGGGACACAGACCCCGGCCGGTCCGCGTCACAAGGAGATCCCATGGCTGACGTGAGCATGCGCCAGATGCTCGAGGCTGGTGTGCATTTTGGCCACCAGACTCGGTACTGGAACCCCAAGATGGGCCCGTACATCTTCGGTGCCCGCAACAACATCCACATCATCAACCTGGAACACACCGTCCCCCTGTTCCGCAAGGCCACCGGCTTCATCCGGTCCCTGGCGGCGGACGGTGGCCGCATCCTCTTCGTCGGCACCAAGCGGTCGGCCCGGGACGCGGTGCGCGCCCAGGCCGAGCGCTGCGGGATGCCCTTCGTCAGCCATCGCTGGCTGGGCGGTACCCTCACCAATTTCAAGACCGTGAAGCAGTCCATCAAGCGCCTCGAGGACCTCGATGCGATGGAGCAGGACGGCCGCTTCAGCAAGCTCACCAAGAAGGAAGTCCTCGACCGGCGCCGTGAGCGCGAGAAGCTCGAGCGCAGCCTGGGTGGCGTCAAGAGCATGGGTACCCTTCCCGATGCCATCTTCGTGATCGACGTGGACCACGAGAAGATCGCGGTGCACGAGGCCAACAAGCTCGGCATCCCCGTCGTTGGCATCGTCGACACCAATTCCTCGCCGGAAGGCGTGCAGTACATGGTGCCCGGCAACGACGACGCGATGCGTGCCGCCGAGCTCTACGCCGTGGCAGTCGCTGATGCCGTCCTCGAGGGCAAGGCGTCCATCCCGGCGCTGCCGGTCGGTGAAGACGACTTCGTCGAGCTGGATGCCGAGGGCAAGCCCCGGTCCGCGCCGGAAGGGCGGCGGCCCGCGGCGGCCAAGCGGCCTGCCCGCAAGGCTGCCGGCGCGCCGGCCGGCGCCCCGCGTGGCCGGGGCCGTGCGCGCACGGGCAGCTCCATCACCGGGCACGAAC
>CALGMY010000214.1 GCA_937958785.1 uncultured Gammaproteobacteria bacterium
GATCTGGGACACGATGCCGAAGGCCGGCAGGATGATGATGTAAACCTCCGGGTGGCCGAAGAACCAGAAGATGTGCTGGAAGAGCACGGGGTCGCCGCCGCCCGCCGCCTGGAAGAAGCTGGTGCCGAAGAACTGGTCGGTGAGCAGCATGGTGACGCCGCCGGCGAGTACCGGCATGGCGGCGATCAGCAGGTAGGCGGTGATCAGCCAGGTCCAGACGAACAGGGGCATCTTGAGCAGGGTCATGCCCGGCGCCCGCATGTTCATGATGGTGACGATGATGTTGATGGAGCCCAGGATCGAGGACATGCCGAGCAGGTGCACGGCGAAGATCGTGAAGGGGAAGGAGTTGCCCGCCTGCAGGGACAGGGGCGGGTACAGCGTCCAGCCGGCCGCCGGGCCACCGCCGTCCATGAAGAGGGTCGAGAGCAGGATGCCGCCGGCGAAGGGCAGGATCCAGAACGACCAGTTGTTCAGCCGGGGCAGCGCCATGTCCGGTGCCCCGATCATCATGGGGATCATCCAGTTCGCGAAGCCCACGAAGGCCGGCATGATCATGCCGAAGACCATGATCAGCGCGTGCATGGTCGTCATCTGGTTGAAGAAGTCCGGGTTCACGAACTGCAGGCCCGGCTGGAAGAGTTCCAGGCGGATGATCATGGCCATGGCGCCGCCGACGAACAGCATCAACAGCGACCACAGCAGGTAGAGCGTGCCGATGTCCTTGTGATTGGTGGTGAAGAGCCAGCGCGACAGGCCCTTGGCCGGGCCGTGGTGGTCGTCGTGGCCGTGGTCCGCGTGGTCGTGACCGGCGTGGGAGTGGGTGGTGGTGCTCATCTCTCGGTGCTCCGGGTTCAATTCAGGGCCGCGATTGTGGGAGCGGCTTCAGCCGCGATCGCGGCTGAAGCCGCTCCTACGGGTGCCTTCTTGGCGGCCAGCCACGCGTCGAAATCGGCCTTGGGCAGGGCCTGGACCACCACGGGCATGAACCCGTGGTCCTTGCCGCACAGCTCGGCGCACTGGCCCCGGTAGATGCCCGGCTCGTCGACCTGGAACCAGCCCTCGTTGACGTAGCCCGGGATGGCATCCCGCTTCACGGCGAAGGCCGGCACCCACCAGGCATGCAGAACGTCACTGGCGGTGAGCAGGTAGCGGATCTTCACGCCCACAGGGACGACCAGGGGGTTGTCCACGTCGAGGAGGTAGTTCTCCACGCTCTTCGGGTCGATGCCGGACCCCAGCTGACGGGCGGCATTGCTGCCTTCGGCCAGGGTGCTGAAGAAGGAGTAGTTCTCGCCCACGTACTCGTATTCCCACTTCCACTGGTAGCCGGTGATCTTCACCGTCATCTCGGCGTTGCGGGTGTCCTCGATCCGGACCAGTGCCGGCGCAGTCTGGTAACCGAGGAATACGAGGACCAGGGTGGGAATGACGGTCCAGATGATCTCGGCGTTGGTATTGTGGGAGAACGTGGCGGGGACCGCGCCCTTGGACTTACGGAACGTGGCGATCGCGTAGATCATCACGGCGAAGACGCCGATGCCCACGATCGTGCAGATCCACAGGGTCAGCATGTGCAGGTCGTGCACCTCCCGGCTGATCGACGTGACACCCTTCGTCATGTTGAGCTGGTCCCAGCCGGCCTGGGCCGGCAGCGCCAGGGAGGCCAGCAGGGCGCCGGCGAGGAGCCGGCGGGCGTGGGTGGCAACTCGATGCATGTCAGATTCTTCCCGTTGGTTGGTCGTTGCCGGCCAGCACCTCTGCCAGCCGGTCCCTGAGTCCCCGGCGCTCGCCCTCGGTCAGGAACGCGCCGACTTCGACACTCTCGCTCCGCGAGCGGAAGAGCAGCTGGCTCGGCCAGTGCTCGCGCCTGCCCCGGCGCAACTCCACCCGGGTCCAGGGGCGGTGGAACGTGTAGGCCGCCGGGCTGGGCCTGCCCCCGCTGCGAGGCCCGTACTTCTCGACCCGGACCAGGGCCTCGTCCACGCGGATGTACTCCCGGGCCGCGGCCCGTCGCTGCACCCAGCGGACCGCGCCGAGCAGCACGGCCGCCTCGAGGCCTGCGAACGGCAGCACCGGCCAGAAGCCCAGGGCTGCGCACCCGCCCGCCACGCCGAGCATCACTGCCACCAGGGAACCGTAGAACCAGGCGGCGGCGCGGGGCGTCAGGGAGGAATTCGGCCGCAACTCGAACGAATGCACGGGAGAACACCTTCGCGGGCGCGGGAATGGTACTTGAACAGCACCGGGCGGCGCAATTTGCGACGCCCTCGCGTGCAACCGGCTTAAGTCAGCTGAAACAGCGCGTTAGGGCCGTCTCTGAGAACCATTCCCGACGCCGGGCGGCGTGTCCCGCACCTCAGTGGGGACGCCGCCGGAGCGCGTCCAGGGGCACGGTGATTTCGGTGCCCGGTGCCCGGCGCCCGCGGGCGGCGCCCGCCGACCAGGCCTGGCCATAGACGACCTCGACGGTGGCGGGCAGCAGGCCGTCGACGTCCCGGTTCTCCTCGTAGGCGGCAACCAGACGGGACCAGGCCTGCCGGCCCATCAGTCCGGCCCGCCGTCCCCCGCTGGCGTTGGTGGTGCCGGTGGCCCGGAGGTCGGCCACCAGGCCACCGAAGTCCCGGTAGCGCAGCGTCAGCGTCTCGGTGTCCAGCACCGGTTCCGCGAGGCCCGCCTGCAGCAGCCCGTCTCCCAGCGCGTGCATCTCCGGAAAAGGCAGCACGTGGGGCGCCTCGTCCACGGCGAGCCAGGCCCGGCGCAGCTCCCGGTAGGACCCGGGACCCGGCGTCGTGAACGTGAAGACCCCGGGATGGCGCAGCACGCGGCGAACCTCTGCGAGGACCGCGTCGAGCGCCGGGCTCCAGTGAATGGCCAGGTTCGAGAAAATCAGGTCGAAACTC
Organism: uncultured Gammaproteobacteria bacterium; assembly: GCA_937958785.1. Lineage (GTDB taxonomy): Bacteria > Pseudomonadota > Gammaproteobacteria > Steroidobacterales > SHZI01. The sequence goes on from CALGMY010000214.1 coordinate 2,904, forward strand.
TGGTCGGGAAAAGGCAGGCTCGCCGCATCAGCGCAGATGAGCCCACCCGTCCACGGGCGGGCCCGGGCCACCTGCAGCATGGCCGGCGTCAGGTCCAGGCCGATCACTTCCGCCTGGGGATAACGGGCGGTGAGGGGCGCGAGGGCGAGACCCGTGCCGCTGCCCAGGTCGAGGATCCGCCGGGGCTCGAGGGCGAGCCAGTCCAGCCGCTCGAGCAGCCGGCGGCTCACCTCGGCCTGGAGGATGCCCGCCTCGTCGTAGCTCTCCGCCGCCCGGGCAAACGACCGGCGTACCTGGCGCCGGTCGATGGGCGGGCCGCCGTTCATGACACCGGCGAGGCTGCCGGCCGCAGTCCCAGCCGGGCCAGCAGCGCGAGGTCCCGGTCCGCCGTCGGGTTCGGCGTGGTGAGGAGCTGTTCCCCGTAGAAGATGGAGTTGGCGCCGGCGAAGAAGCACAGGGCCTGCAGCTCGTCGCTCATCTCGGTGCGCCCGGCCGACAGCCGCACCCGGGACGCGGGCATGAGGATGCGGGCAACGGCGATCACCCGGACGAAGGTCAGCGGGTCCACGCTGGCCGTGCCGGCCGCCAGCGGCGTACCTTCGACCTTGACCAGCTGGTTCACGGGCACGCTCTCCGGATGCTCGGGCAGCGTCGCGAGCGTGTGCAGCAGCTCGATGCGGTCCTGGTCGGCCTCGCCGAGGCCGACGATGCCACCGCAGCAGACCTTGAGGCCCGCGTTCCGCACGGTCTTCAGGGTGGCCAGCCGGTCCGCATAGGTACGGGTGGAGATCACCTGGGGATAGAAGGCCTCGGAGGTGTCCAGGTTGTGGTTGTAGTAGTCGAGGCCGGCCTCGCGCAGCTCCCGGGCCTGGTCGTCGGTGAGCATGCCGAGGGTCGCGCAGGTTTCGAG
>CALGMY010000215.1 GCA_937958785.1 uncultured Gammaproteobacteria bacterium
CCCGCCGCCGCGTGGCGCTCAAGGCGCTGCTCAAGCCCGACGACACCCCCCGCCCCGTCGGCCCCGGCCCCATTGCCGCCGGCCGTGAACAGCAGGAGGCACCCGGCCAGCAGGGTGATGCTCGTGGCCACCATCACCCGCTGCTTGCGGAAGCGGTCGCTCACGGCGCCGAACAGGAACTTGCCTGCCACGCTGCAGGCGAGGATGGTGGCGTACAGGGTCGTGGCCCGCGCGGGGGCAAGTCCCGCCTCTTCCTCGAAGTAGATCGTGATCTGGCTGGTCATGGCCTGGATGGCGAACCACAGGCAGGCGGAGCCGACCGCGAGGCACCAGAGCGTGCGCGAGCGCAGCGCGGTGGCGAAGCTGACCCCGTCCACCGGGGGTGGTGGCCCGGCGCCCGCCCGGCTGGCCGCCGCCGCCAGCCCGGCCAGCACCAGGAAGCCCGGCAGCACGGCGAACAGCCAGAAGGCCACCGCGAGGGCGCCCATGCCGAAACGCCAGCCGAAGGCGGGGTCGTTCACTAGGGGCGAGATCGAGAGCGGCAGCACCGCACCCGCCAGGCTCGAGCCTGCCACCAGCACCCCGACCGCCGTGCCCCGGTGCGTGCTGAACCAGCGGGACAGCAGCACCACGTTGGGCATGAGCCCCGCGAGGATGAGGCCGAGGGCGATCACCCCGTGCAGCAGGTACAGGTCCGACAGCGACCGGGCGGCCGGGTAGGCGGCGAAGGTGAGGCCGAGCACCAGCAGCCCGGCCCGGATCACCCGCACGACCCCCAGCCGGTCGATGGCGGCACCGACGAAGGGCGCGAGGAGGCCGGCGACGCCGAAGGTGATGGCCGTCGTCCGGCTGACCTCGGCGGGACTTGCCGCGAAGCTCTCCATGAAGCGGGGGAACAGGTTCTGGGGCACGAACAGCGCCATGCCGTTCGTGAAGAAATACACCAGCACGCAGGCGGCGGCGATCCGGAGCTGCTTCCCCCCGGGCCGCGTTGCGGCCCCCGTCGCCACCGGGCCGGTCGTCACCGCCTAGAGCTGCTGGCCATCGGCATCGATCAGCTGGATGCGGTCGAAGCCGAGCGTGCGCAGGCCGGGCTCGATCACCTGCCGGTCGCCGACGACGACGATCACGAGGTCGTCGGGCTTCAGGTGGGCGCGCGCCGCGCCATTGACCTCCGCCGGCGTTGCTCCCCGGATGGTCGCCGCGTAGTCCTGCCAGTAGTCGTCCGGCAGGCCGAACTGCACGATCTGGCCGATGGAGCCGAGTATGGCATCCCCGGTCTCCCACTGGCCCGGCAGGGACAGGGTGTTGATGCCCTTCATCAGGGCGACCTCCGCCTCGCTCGCCGGGCGCGGCCCGGCGAGGTCGGCGAACTCCCGGCGGATCTCGGCGACGGACTCCGCGGTCTTGTCGGTCTGCACCGGCGCGTAGGCCAGCAGGGGGCGCTGTCCGCGGGCGTCGTACACCAGGGTGCGCGCGCCGTAGGACCAGTGCTTCGTCTCGCGCAGGTTCATGTTGAGCCGGGCCGTGAACTGGCCGCCCAGCACGTCGTTCATGAGCTCGATGGCGACGTCGTCGGGCGCCGCGCGGGGCGGGATCAGTTGCCCGGCGAAGATCACCGACTGGTCCGCACCCGGCCGGTCGAGCAGGTAGAGCGTGCGGTTGGCCGGCTGGGTGACGGTGCCGATGCCCTTCGCGGGGATGTCACCGGGCTGCCACTCCCGGAGCAGGGGCTCGAGCCGGGCCTTCAGGGAGGCCACCGTGACCGGTCCCACCGCGATCAGCGTCGCATGGTTCGGCTTGAACCACCGGGCGTGGAAGCGCGCCAGGTCCTCCCGGGTGAGCGCGGCCAGCGCCGCCTCCGTGCCAGTGCCGGTCAGGGGCTGGGCGTAGGCATGGCCTTCGCCGTAGAGCAGCTTCGGCACGACCCGCAGGGCCATGGCGGTCGGCTGGGTTTTCTCCTGGGCCAGCGCCGCCTGGTAGACCTTGCGCAGGCGGTCGAGCTCCTGCTGGGGGAACACGGGATTCAGCAGCACGTCGGTGAAGAGGGCCAGCGACGGATCCAGCTTGTCGGCGAGGGCCGACAGGCGCACGGACGAGGTGTCGAGGCCCGAGCCCGCGCCGATGCTCGCGCCGAGCAGGGCCAGCTCCTCGCTGATTTCCAGGGCATCCCGGCTGCGGGTCCCCTCGTCCAGCATGGCCATCACCAGGTTCGCGGTGCCGGGCAGGGCCGCCTGGTCGGCGGCGAAACCCGCGTCGAGCACCACGCTGAGCGAGACCACGGGCAGTTGGGGCCGCTCCACCACGATCAGTTCGAGGCCGTTGGCGAGCTTCGCGCGCTCGAAGGCGGGGAAGGTCACCGGGACCACGCCCTCGGGCAGCGGCATCCGGCTGCGGTCAGCGCCTTCACTGGCGGCGGCGAGCTTGCCGACCGGTTCCACGGTCAGGATGAACGGCGCGTCGGTCACCCAGCGGGCGGCCACGGCCTTGAGGTCGGCCCGGGTGGCGGATTCGGCGTCCGCATAGGCCGTCTTCCAGGCGTCGGGCGAGCCCCCGTAGACCATGTTCTCGGCCAGGACCCCGGACTTGCCGGAGAAGCCGCCGACCTTCTCGAGCCCGCGCAGGAAGGCGGCCCGGCGCTGGGTCTTCACCCGCTCGAGTTCCCGGGCCGTGGGGCCGTCCTGGCGGAACCGCGCCAGTTCCTCGTTGACGACTGCCTCCAGCCGGGCCAGCGGCACCCCGGGGTTGGCGGACACCTGCAGGTACGTGATGCCGGCGATCTCCAGCGGCAGGGCCTCGAACTCCACGTCGGAGGCGATCTGCTCCCGGTACACCAGCCGCTCGTAGAGCCGGGAGTTCTTGCCCCCGGCCAGTACGGCGGCGGCCAGTTCCAGGTGGTGGGCGTCGCGGGTGCCCCAGCGGGGCCCGGTCCAGGTCAGGTAGAGGCGGGACTGCGCCACCCGGTCCTCCATGCTCTGCCGGCGCACCCGGTCATGGACCGGGATCCACTCCTCGAAGCGGGCCACGGGCGGGCCCGGCGGGATGTCACCGAAGTACTTCCGGGCCTTGGCAAAGGCCTCTTCCGTGTCCACGTCGCCGGCGATCACCACCACCGCGTTGTTCGGCCCGTAGTAGGTGCCGAACCACTGGCGCACGTCGTCCAGCGTGGCGGCGTCCAGGTCCGCCATGGAGCCGATGGTTTCCCAGGAATAGGGGTGGTCGGGCGGGAAGAGCTGCTTCAGGACCTGCTCGAAGACCCGGCCATAGGGCTGGTTCTGGCCCTGGCGCTTCTCGTTCTTCACGACCCCCCGCTGCTCGTCGAGGATCGCCTGGGTGATCGCCCCCTTGAAGTGGCCCATGCGGTCGGACTCCAGCCACAGCACCGTTTCCAGGGTGTTCTTCGGCACCGTCTGGAAGTAGTTGGTGCGGTCGAAGAAGGTGGTGCCGTTGAGGTCGGTGGCGCCCAGCTCCTGCAGGGTGTTCAGGTACTCGCCCTTCAGGTTCTCCGAACTCTGGAACATGAGGTGCTCGAAGAGATGAGCGAAACCGGTGCGGCCCGGCACCTCGTTCTTCGAGCCCACGTGGTACCAGACGTTCACGGCCACGATCGGCGCCTTGCGGTCCTCGTGCACGACCACCGTCAGGCCATTGTCCAGCGTGCGCAGCGTGTAGGGGATGTCGATGCCGGCCGGCGTTGCCGAGGCCAGTGCGCCGGCGGCAGGGCCGAGGACGAGGGCGGAGATCAGGACGGCGACGCGGAGCTTCAAGGCCATGGCGGGTTCCCGGAGGTGGTGCCGGATTCTAGCCGGCAAGGCCGGCGGGATCGAACAACGCGCGTCGAAAATGCCAGAATGTGGCAATGCCGCGCCGGACCCTCTACCCCCCACTGGAGCCCTACGACTCGGGGCATCTCGCCGTTTCCGGCCTGCACTCGATCTACTACGAGCAATGCGGCAACCCCCGGGGCAGCCCGGTGGTCTTCCTGCACGGCGGTCCGGGGGGCGGCGGTGACGCGACGCCACGCCGTTTCTTCGACCCCGCCCGCTATCGCATCGTGCTGCTGGACCAGCGGGGTTCGGGCCGCAGCCGGCCCCACGCGGAGCTCCGGGAGAACACCACCTGGGACCTCATCGCGGACCTCGAGGCCCTGCGGGAGAAGCTCGGCATCGACCGCTGGCTGGTGTTCGGCGGCTCCTGGGGCAGCACCCTTGCGCTCCTGTACGCCGAGACGCACCCGGAGCGCGTCACCGGCCTAATCCTCCGGGGCATCTTCCTGCTGCGGCCCGCGGAAATCGCCTGGTTCTACCAGCAGGGCGCGAGCGATCTCTACCCCGACGCGTGGGAGCCCTACCGGGACTTCATCCCCGAGGCGGAGCGGGGCGACCTGCTGCACGCCTACCACCGGCGCCTGACCGGCGCCGACCCGCAGCTGGCCCTGGAGGCCGCGAAGCGCTGGTCGGTGTGGGAAGGCAGCACCAGCCACCTCGGGGATGCCGCGGCGACGGTGGAGCGGTTCGGGGCCGACCACTTTGCCCTGGCCTTTGCCCGCATCGAGGCCCACTACTTCGTGAACGGGGCCTTCCTCGAGGTCCCGGACCAGATCCTGCGGGACGTGGGCCGGATCCGGCACATCCCCGCCGTGATCGTCCAGGGCCGCTATGATGTGGTCTGCCCAATGCGCAGCGCCTGGGACCTGCACCGGGCCTGGCCCGAGGCCGACCTCCGCATCGTCCCCGACGCCGGCCACTCGGCCTTCGAGCCGGGTATCGTCCACGAACTCATCTCGGCCACGGACCGTTTCGCCCAATGACCGACGAAAGCCTGCTGATCACCAATGCCCAGATCTGCAACGAGGGCCGGGTCGCCGCGGGCGACGTGCTGGTGCGCCGCGGGCGCATCGAGATGATCGCGCGCGAAATCCCGGCCGGCCGGGTGGACCGCATCATCGACGCGCGGGGCCGGTACCTGCTGCCGGGCTTCATCGACGACCAGGTGCATTTCCGCGAGCCCGGCCTCACCCACAAGGGCGACATCGCGACCGAATCCGCGGCGGCCGTGGCGGGCGGCATCACCAGTTTCATGGACATGCCGAACACCATCCCGAACGTCACCAGTCGGGCGGTGCTGAACGACAAGTTCCGCCTGGCCCGCGGCCGGTCCCGGGCAAACTTCTCCTTCTACTTCGGCGGCGCCAACGACAACCTGGACGAGATCCGGGCCCTTCAGCCCGGCGACTGCTGCGGCGTGAAGATCTTCATGGGTGCCTCCACCGGCAACATGCTGGTGGACGACCCGGTGACGCTCGAGCGCATCTTCGCCGACTGCCCGCTGCTGATCGCGACCCACTGCGAGGACACGCCGACGATCAAGGCGAACGAGGAGCGGTTCCGCGAGCAGTACGGCGAAGACGTGCCCTTCTCGGCCCACCCCCTGATCCGCTCCGAGGAGGCCTGCTACAAGTCCACGGTGCTGGCGACCTCGCTGGCGAAGCGCCACGGCACCCGGCTCCACGTGCTGCATCTCACCACGGCGAAGGAGCTGGAGCTCTTCGAGCCGGGGCCGCTCGACGGCAAGCGGATCACGGCCGAGGTCTGCGTGCACATGCTGCACTTCGATGACCGGGACTACGCGGCGAAGGGCGCCTTCATCAAGTGCAACCCGGCCATCAAGACCCAGGCCGACCGGGCGGCCCTCCTGCAGGGCCTTCGGGACGGCCGGCTCGCCGTGGTCGCCACCGACCATGCGCCCCACACCCTGGCCGAGAAGGGCGAGAAGTACTTCAAGGCGCCCTCGGGCCTGCCCCTGGTCCAGCACGCCCTGCTGATGATGCTGGAGCACGTGCACGACGGCACGCTGCCGCTGGAGCTGGTGGTTGAAAAGACGAGCCACCGGGTTGCGGACCTCTTCGGGATCCGGGACCGGGGCTACATCCGGGAAGGCTACTTCGCCGACCTGGTGCTGGTGGACCACCGCCGGCCCACGGTCGTGCGCCGGGAGGACGTGCTGTCCAAGTGCGGCTGGTCACCCTTCGAGGGCGACACGTTCCGCTCGGCGATCGAGATGACGATCGTGAACGGCACGGTGGCCTACGAGAACGGCCAGGTGACGGAAGCGGTCGCCGGCCAGCGCCTGGTCTGCGGCGACCGCTCCTGAGGTTCCTGCCTAGTCCAGCTCCCCGCCGAACCGCACCTTGCCGACGATGCCGAAGGTGCGCAGGCTCGGGTAGGTGATGGACATCCGGAAGGGCGGGAAGTCGTCGAAGTTCGACGCCTGCTGGATGAACTGGGGGTTCTCCTGGGCCTGCAGGTCGTCGGTGTTGGTCCAGTAGATGTCCCGGAACGCGGCGATCGGGTTGTTGTTCTCGAACAGGTTCCGCACCCAGAACTCCACGTCGTAGCGCGGCGACTGGAAGCCGAGGCGCAGGTTCACATTGGTGCGCGCCGGCAGCCAGGACTGGTTGTCGTTGCCGACGTAGATCTTGCCCAGGTAGTTGCCGTCGGCGCGGGTGAAGAACTCCCAGTCCCCCGCGAGCTGGCGCTTGTACGTCAGGGAAGCGCTGGTCGTCCACTCGGGCTGGCGCATCTGCACCTTACCCGAGACGTCGCCCGACAGCGCGCGGCACTCGCCCGCCTTCTCGATCTGCAACGCCTCGGTCTCGTCCGCATCTGCACCCGTGATGGCCTGGATCGCCGCTGGCGTGCAGGTCGGGTCGTCCGTGTAGAAGCTCGGGAACAGGGCGAAGGAGTCCTGCCGGGCATTCTTGAGGGTCGAGTTGGTGTACCCGACGGTGAGCCGGCCGGTGAGGTTCTCGGTGAAGACGATGTCGGCCGTTCCCTCCCAGCCGAATACCTCGGCATCGCCCGAGTTCACGTTGAAGCCCGTCACCTGCTCGAGCGGGCGTCCGCTCTGGGGCGAGGTCTCGGTCAGCTGGCGCAGGACGATGTCCGTCCAGTCGTTGTAGAACACGGCGAAGTCCAGGCCGATCCGGCCATTGGCCGTGATGCCCTTGATGCCCAGCTCGTAGGCCGTGATCTTCTCCTGGTCGAAGGGGTTGACGATCAGCTCCTCTTCCACGCCGACGTCGGTGATGACGTCCGCGCGGATCAGCTGCAGGACCCCGGGCTTGGCGCTGTGGGCGATGGAGCCGTAGGCCATCCAGCCGGTGTCGA
>CALGMY010000216.1 GCA_937958785.1 uncultured Gammaproteobacteria bacterium
CCTGCCCAAGGTCCTGCACCCCCTGGCCGGCCAGCCGCTGCTCCAGCACGTGCTCGCGAGCGCCGCCCGGCTGAAGCCCCGGGAGATCCGGGTCGTCCATGGCCACGGCGGCGAGCGGGTCCAGGCGGCCTTCGCCGGGCAGCCGCTGGGCTGGTACCGCCAGGCCGAGCAAAAAGGTACCGGACACGCCGTAAAGCAGGCCCTGCCGAAGATCCCGGCCGGGGACGTGGTGCTGATCCTCTGCGGCGACGTACCCCTGGTGCAGCCGGACACCCTGCGCCGGCTGGTCGCCCGGGCGGCCCGCGGCCAGGTGGCCGTGCTCACCGCCGAGATGCCCGATGCCACCGGCTATGGCCGCATCCTCCGCGGCCCGCGGGGCGCCCTGGTAGGCATCGTCGAGCACAAGGACGCGACGGCGGAGCAGCGGGCGATCCGCGAGATCAACACCGGCATCATCGCCTGCCCCGCCGGCCGCCTTGCGAAATGGATCGGGCGCCTGAAGCCCAACAACGCCCAGAAGGAGTACTACCTCACCGACATCATCGGGCTCGCGGTGAAGGACGGCGTGCCCGTTGCCGGCGTGCTCGCCCCGTCGCCGGACGAGGTGCTCGGCATCAACGACAAGGCCCAGCTCGCTGCGGCCGAGCGCATCCTGCGCCGGCGCCGGGCGGCAGAGCTGATGGCGGCGGGCGTCACCCTGGTGGACCCGGAGCGCATCGACGTCCGCGGTGAACTCACCTGCGGACGGGACGTGGTCATCGAGCCCGACGTGATCTTCGACGGCGTGGTGCACGTGGGAGACGGGGTGCGCATCGGCGCCTTCACCCAGATCCGCAACACCCTGATCGGCGCCGGCACCGTGGTCCATCCCCACTGCCTCCTCGAGGACGGCGTGATCGGCCCGGACTGTGACATCGGCCCCTACGCCCGCATGCGCCCCGGCACGGAGCTGGCCGAGGGCGCCAAGCTCGGCAACTTCGTCGAGGTGAAGAAGAGCGTCATCGGCCCCCACAGCAAGGTGAACCACCTCACCTACATCGGCGACGCCACCATCGGCGCCGACGTGAACGTGGGCGCCGGCACCATCACCTGCAACTACGACGGCGCCAACAAGCACCGCACCGTCATCGGCGACGGGGCCTTCATCGGCTCGGGCGTCGAGCTGGTCGCCCCCGTGGAGATCGGGGCCGGGGCCACCATCGGCGCCGGTTCCACCATCACCAGGCCGGCCCCGGCCTACTTCTTCCTCACCCGCTCCACCAGCACCCGGCCGAGGTGCAGCACGTTGTTCGTGGTCCAGTACAGCACCATCCCGGCCGGGAAGGTGTAGAGCAGCACGAAGAACACGAGCGCCATGACGTAGAGCCGCAGCCGTTGCCCGGCCCGCAGCGCGGGGGCCAGGGACGGGTCCTCCTGCAGGCGGGCCGCGAGCACCGTGCAGGCGGTCATCAGGAAGGGCAGCAGGTTCAGGTGGCCACCGAAGAAGGGCACCGCGACCGGCAGGGCCGCCAGCCGGTCCGGCAGCGAGAGGTCGGGGATCCACAGGAACGACGCGCCGGCGAGGCCGAAGTGCTCGCCCAGCATGTCGAAGGCGGCGATGAAGACCGGGATCTGGATCAGGAACCCGGCCAGGCTCTTCAGCGTGTACCAGGGGCTCACCCCGTGCTCCCGGTACAGTGCCAGCGTGCGCTCGTGGGCCTCCTCGCCCTTGAGGTTCGCCCGGATCGCCGCGAGCCCGGGCTCCAGCCGGCTGCGGATGCGGTTCACGTCCGCCTGCCAGCGCTCCGCCAGGAAGGTGAGCGGCCACATCAGCACCTTCACGGAGGCGGAGAGCAGGACGATCGCGAGGCCCCAGTGGCCGAGCAGCCCGTGCCAGAAGTCGAGCAGGGCCGCCATGCCGAAGGACAGCACCCGCAGCCAGTCCCAGATGGCGGCATAGAGCAGCCCCTCGAGCGCCGGGTCCACGGCGGCGAGCGTCGCCCGGTCCACCGGCCCGCCGTAGAGCGTGAAGCGCCAGGTCCGGCCGCCCGGGTCGGGCGCGCCGAACACGACGCCCGGCACCCGGGCGTCGGCCGGCTCGAGGCGCACGGGCAGCGGCGTGGCGGGCCGGAGCAGCAGGGCCCAGAACCGGCTGCGCACGCCGGCCCACTCCCCCGCGGCCAGCGGGAGTGACGCTGACCCGTCACCGTCCGGCGCCTCCGCCTCGCCGTCCGCCGTGACGATCACCGGGCGGGCCCGGCTGTACCAGGCGCCGAGGCCGGGCAGCCGCTCCGGGACCAGGTCTTCGCCGCCCGTGAGCCGGAGTACTGCACCGGGCGGCACCTGCAGGTCCACGTCGAGACCCCGGCCGTCCGGGCGCAGCCGGAAGTGGTGCACCAGGGGCACGCCCTCCCAGAGCTCCACGGCGGTGAGCACGACCGAGCCCGCGCCACCGGGCCCCGCGCTCGCCGTGTAGCGCAAGGCATTGAGCGCTTCTTCCCGGGCCGGGTCGCCCGGCACCGACCAGCGGAGCTGGCCCCCGCCCATCGTCACCCGCAGGAAGACCTGGGTCCGGGCGGGACCGTCGGCCGCGCAGTCGTCCGCACAGGCCAGCCACCGGGCCGGGAGCCCGCCGGCCGGGTTGAGGAGGATTTCCTGGCGGGGCCCGGTGAGGCGCACGACCCCGTCGGCGGCCCGGGCGGGGCCGGGTCCTGCCGCCAACCACAACGACACCAGCAGCAGCAGGGCGCCGGCGACCGCCCTCACCGGTAGAACCGCCGGTTCTCCGCCAGCACGGCGCGGATCAGGTCGCCGTCCAGGCGGCCCCCCGCCACGGGCCGGTAATTGCCATCCAGCTGTTCCATGAAGCCACCCGGGTGCGCCACGAGGATGCTGTCCGGGGCGATCACCGCCCAGGACTGGTAACTGCCCGCAATGATCCACGGCCAGTCCTCGCCCGCAAAGAGGTTGCGGCCCACGCTGTAGTCCGCGGGCGGGTTCCGGCAGCCCAGCAGGTCCTGGAGCAGGGTCACCGGCAGGTCGTGGTGGGACGTCCGGTGGTCGTAGCGGGTCGTGGGGCGGCCCGGCCAGGCCATCGCGAGGGTCGCGCGGATCTGGGCGGGGCCGTAGTTGCTGGCATGGCCCAGCAGGTCCGGGTCGGTCTCGCCGAACTCGTAGCCATGGTCGCTCAGCACCACCACCACCGTGCGTTCCCGGAGCCCCGCGGCCCCGAGGCCGTCGAGCACGCGCCCCAGCTCCCGGTCGGTGAAGGCCATGGCGCGCCGGTAGCGCCGCCAGGCCAGGTCGATCTCCTCGCTGCGGCCCGGGAAGCGGTCGTTCAGGGGCAGGTCCGGAGCCGCTGCCGTCGCCATGTCGCCGGTCGGCGGGTCGTAGTAGACGAGGCTGAAGAAGGGCGCCGCCCCGTCCCGGTCCGCCAGCCAGGCCAGCCAGTCGTCCGTCGCCTGCCGGTTCCTGGCCGTGGGCCCGAGGTCCCGGCGCATGGGCGGCAGGCCCGGCACGCCGGCGAAGACGGTGCGGTCCATGTCCATGGGCGTGCCGAAGCCCGGCGCCGAGAACAGCCCGAAGTCGTAGCCCTGGCGCTTCAGTTCGGTGACCAGCACCGGCGGCCGCTGCACGCCGTAGAAGGTGTCCATGTAGGTGCTGGGGATGCCGTAGAAGATCGAGAACACCCCGGCCTTGGTGGAATTGCCCCCGCTGGAGTGCCGGGCGAAGTCCTGGCCGCCGGCCCGGAATCCCGCGAGCACCGGCATCAGGCCCGGGTCGATCGCGTCCGGGCGCAGGCCATCGATCAGCACCATGAGCAGGTTCAATGGTGGATCGACCGGTCCGCAGGCCAGCGGCGCGAGGGGGTACTGCAGCTGGCCGTCGGCTGACGCGGCGCCCGCTCGCGCCAGCAGGCGCTGGCGTTCCACCGCCGCCGGGTCCACCAGGCCGAGCCGCGCAAGGCCCCGCCGGGAATGGATCGGGAAATAGGCCGGCAGGTACCGGGTGAGCTGGGTCACGGACGGCAGCCCGACCGCATCGCCCCACACGTGGATGCCCTGCCCGCCCAGCCAGGCGAGGGTGAGCACGAGGGCCAGCACCGGGCCGCCCCGCCGGCGGGCACCGCCGACCCACTGCCACACGGCGGTGGCGAGCACCGACTCGAAGACCAGCGCAATGACCGCGATCAGGCCGATCAGCAGCCAGGTCGAGGGCGCGAAGATGGCCGCGGTGAGCGGCGTCAGGTGGTAGCGGTGCTCGCTGAAGACGTTGGCATCCACCATCAGCAGCGTGAGCAGCGCCGCGCCCGCCACCACCGCCAGGGTCGTCGCCAGCCCGCGCCGGGGCAGGACCAGCACGACCGCCATCACCGGCAGGAGCGCGAGGAGGCCCAGGGTCGCGTAGTGCGCCGTGAAGGCGAGGGCCGTGTAGACGAGCCCCAGGGCATCCCCCGGCAGGTCGTAGTAAAGCAGGTACCGGACACCCACCAGCGCCGCCAGCGCCCCGTTGGCCAGGGCGAACCAGCCGCACCAGCGAAGCAGCGCTGCCCGGGTGGGCGCCTCAGCCGCCATCGGACCGCCCCGCCACCTGGAGGGCGATGTGCTGGATGGCTTCGGCGCCCGCGACGCCGCTCCGGCCCACGTTGAAGATGCTCCCGTCGCGCAGGGCCTGCATCGCCTGGCGGAAGCCGGCCCGGTCGCCGACCAGGCGGCGGATGGTGTCCGGTGCGTCGGCGATCCGGTCCGGGTGCAGCACCGCCCCGAGCCGCCCGCGGGCCAGCGACTCGAAGGGTTCGATGCCGAGCGCGGGCCACTCGTCGTTGCGGGCCTTGGGCGGCACGTCGATGAAGAGCACCGGCTTCTCGAGGCCGAGCCCGTAGTCGAGGGCCGCTCCCGACCAGTCGCTGATCATGAGGTGGGAATCGAACAGCGAGTCGCTCTCGCCCATCTGCTCGACCAGCCGGAAGCCCGGGCGGTCGCGGCAGGCGGCGACGATCCGGTCGATCACCTCGGGGGTGGTCCAGCGGGTCTGGAAGTGGGGGCGCAGGGTCACCCGGAAGCCGGCCTCGAGCAGTGTCGTCGTGAGGGCGAGCCCGCACACGGGCAGGATGCTGTCGGGTCCCCAGGACGGGGCGAGGAGCACGTGGATCGGCCCGGGGGGTGGGGGCTCCCGGCCCTGGGCCAGCAACTCGTCCACGCGGCCATAGCCGTGGGGCACCAGCTGCTTGGCCGGCAGGCCCTTCAGTTCCTCGCGCCGGCGGATCTCGGCCACGTGATGGGGGCCGCCGCAAAGGATCGTGTCGTAGTGGTCGTAGGAGTTGGCGTGGTCGGTGCGGTGGGTGCTCACCAGCGAGTGCATCTGGTGCACGTAGTGGACCTGGTGGATGGAGCGCTTCAGCTGCAGGTTGCCGAGGTCGAGGATCTGCGTGACCAGCACGTCCGCGTCCAGGAACTGGCAGAACCAGATCCGGGCGAGGCCCTGGCCCACGCAGAAGGGGCGGACCCGGGCCGGGTCCTGCCGGAGGCCCTCATCCTTCTGGTCCGAGGCCACGTAGAGGAGGGTCTCGCCGAGCGGCCCGGTGAGGTGCTTCACGACCGGGGCGAAGTGGTGCCAGTCCTGGTGGCTCTCCGACAGGAAGACGATGCGCCGCTCCGCGCGGGGCACCGCCTGGAAACGGCGCCACTCGCGCCAGTCGCGGAAGGCCTGCCGCACGTCAGTCGGGCTTGCGGGGTTCCGCGGGGGCCGGCGACTCAGGTTCCGCCGGGGGCGGCGCCTGGCGCAGCCGGCGCACCAGGCCCTTCAGCCGGTACCACCAGGTCTTCACCGCCAGGGCCACCGTCGCGAAGATGCCCACGATGGCCGACAGGATCATGCTGCCGGTGTTGGGGTCCAGGTAGGCATGGGCCGAGGGCGCGAGCAGCAGCAGGGCGATGAGCCAGGTGAGCGGCGCGCGGGACGGGGCGGCAATGTGCATGGCCAGGGTTCCGTTCACGGGGAAGGGGCGCCGCCGGCGCGGCGGAGGATTTCCGGGTAGATGCGGGCCCGGGCCCGGGCGAGGTGCGCCGGGTCGTCGATCTCGGACCAGACGAGGTCCGGCAGCAGGGGGCACGGGATGCACCGTTCCCGGCCGGCTGCCACGAGGCAGTCGGTTTCATAGTCGTAGCGGAGCGAGGTGGCGAAGGCCCGGTCGGCCAGCCTGATCATGGTCGCGAAGAGCCCGGGCGAGACGCGGGAAATGCCCACGAGTTCGCCGGTCACGTCGGCGCCGAGCGCCGCCCGGTCCTTGCTCATGGCCAGGAGGCAGCCGTCGCGGGTCGCCACGTACACCTCGTCTCCCGCCTGGGTGGGGCCCGAGAGCAGGATGCCGTCGTCGCCGGGCTGGGCCAGCAGGTGGGTGAGGGCCCGGGGTTCGTAGATGAGGTCGGACTCGAGCAGCAGGAACGGGCCCTGCACGGCCTCCCGGGCGCACCACAGGGAGTACATGCTGCCCGACTCGGCAAAGCGGGGATTGTGTACGGTGCGCACGCGCGGGTTGCGGCGGGCGAGGTCGTCGTAGAACGACGCCAGGTGGCCGGTGACGATCACCACGTCCTGGACGCCGGCGCCGGCCAGCCGGGCGATGGACTCCTCGATGATCGGTTGTGCCCCGAGGCGCAGGAAGCCCTTGGGCACGTCCCGGACTTCACCGGCCAGCCGGGTGCCGCGTCCGGCGGCGAGGATGACGGCGGTGGTGATCATGGCGCCACCACCGGGCGGGGATCCCCCCGCAGGCTGTCGGCCAGCAGGCCGCACAGCCGGTCCAGGTCGGCGGGCCGGATGTCACCCATGGGCGAGATCCGGAAGATCTCCCGGGCGAGATCCCCCTGGCCGGCGTAGATGATGAAGCCGTCGGCCTTGAGGCGGTCGTGGAGGGCCTCGTAAGTGAGCCCGGCGGGCAGGCGGTAGGCCCGCAGCACCGCCGACGACGTCCCGTCCGGCAGCAGCGGCGCGACGCCGCCCGCGAGCAGCGTGGCGTGGATCCGGGCGGCGCGCTCCCGGTAGACCTGGCGCCGGGCCTGCCAGCCCCCCCCGTCAGCAAGCTCGTCCAGCGCCGCGTCCAGCGCCAGGGCGAGTTGCACCGGCAACGTGAAGGGTGCAAAGCCGTCGCCGTGCTGGCCCTGGTAGTAGGGACCCAGGTGCAGGTAGACGGAATCAACGGCCGGGCCCGCGACCCGCTCCCAGGCCGGCACGGGCGCCAGCACGAAGGCCAGCCCCGCCACGCCATGCAGGCACTTGTTGGCGGTGCCGGCCAGCGCCCCCAGGTTCCAGTCCTCACCGGCGAGTTCCTCGCCGCCGAAGCTGCTGACCGCATCCAGCAGCAGGGTTACCCCGCGGGATTTGCACAGGCGGCCGAGGGCAGCGAGGTCGTTCAGGCGGCCGGTGGTCGTCTCGTGGTGGACGGCGGCCACGTGGCTGATGGCGGGATCCGCGGCGAGGCGGGCCTCGATCGCCGGGAGGTCCAGCGGCGCGGTCCAGGCCTGGCGCAGCACCTCGGCGGGGCGGCCGTGGGCGGCCAGCATGCGGGCGATGCGCTCGCCGTACACCCCGTTGGCGAGCACCAGCGTCCGGGCCGCCGGCGGCGCGAAGGTCACCAGCATGGCCTCGACCGCCGCGGTCCCGGAGCCCGCCAGCAGCACGGCGCGGTAATCGCGGGCGTGGTCCGGATACACGGCGGCCAGCCGGCGGTTGATGCCGGTCGTCAGGGCGGCGAACTCGGGCTCCCGGTGGCACCAGTCCCCGGCGGTGAGCGCGCTCCGCACCCGGTCCGTCAGGGTCACGGGACCGGGATTCAGCAGCACCAGGCGCCGGCTCACGGCCGCACCTGCCGCGGGCCGAGCCCGGTGACGAGCCGGTCGAGCACCTGGGCCGGGGTGAGCGCCGGACGCGGCAGGTCCGCGGCCACGCCCGGGCGCACCGGGACATGCAGGAAGCGCAGGCCCGGCGTGCGGTCGGCGATGGCCGCCTGGACGGCGCCGGCCTCCGCCAGCGCCGCCACGGCGGGATAGCCGCAGGCCCGGGCCACGCCGCAGAAGTCCACCGTGTCGGCCACCGTGGCCTGGCCGCCGGTGGATTCGTGCTGGCCGTTGTCGATGAGCAGGTGCAGGAGGTTCCCCGGCCGCTCGTGGCCGACGGTGGCGAAGGCACCCAGCCGCATCAGCGCCGCGCCATCCCCGTCCAGCACGATCACCCGGCGGTCCGGCCGCGCCAGCGCGAGGCCAAGGCCGAGGCTGGACGCGCAGCCCATGGAGCCGACCAGGTAGAGCTGGTTCGCCCGGTCATCCAGGGCCGACAGTTCCCGGCCGGTGAAACCCGTCGTGGCGACCAGCACATCGGCCGGTCCCGCCGCCGCCTGCACGGCCCGCAGCAGTTCCTGTCGCGTGACCAGGGCAGCCGGCCGGGTGGCGGGCCCGGCCGGGGGCCGGGGTGCTGGCGGTGACGCCGGGGCCAGCGGGCAGGGCGCGACGCTGCCCTTGCGCATGACCAGCGCGAACGGCCGCCGGGCCCCCTCCAGGTGGGACAGGGCCTGGTCCAGCACGGCCGGGATCTCAGCCGCCACGGTCGGGAACAGCGCCGAGGGGATCTCCATGGCCTGGAGAAGGTCCCGGGTGATGCGGCCCATCAACTCGTGCTGGGGCTCGTCGGGCGCGCCGCCGGGCTCGCCGCGCCAGGTGACGATCAGCAGCACCGGGATGCGGAAGGTATGGGTCAGTGACGTGAGCGGGTTTACCGCGTTGCCGAGCCCGGAGTTCTGGAACATGGCCACCGAGCGCAGCCCGCCGATGCAGGCGCCCGCCGCGATGGCGACCGCGTCGCCCTCGTTGGCGGCCCCCACGTAGCGCAGCCCCGGGGCGCCCAGGGTGTAGTTGATGAACGGGGTGAGGTACGAGCAGGGGACGCCGGTGTAGAGGCCGAAGCCGCGGGCCCGGGCGGCATCGATGAACGCCGCCGCCGGGATCACGCGAAGCTGCCCGCCGCCACGACGTCCTCGAGGCTGTCCACGTCGAGCCAGTGGCCGGTGGTGTAGATCACCCGCACCGCGTCGCCTTGGGCCGAGAGTTCGTTCAGCAGGTCGGGCAGGGTCGCCGCTCGCCCGCCCGGCCGGCCGGCCAGCGCGGCCACGGCGGCCCGCACCCGGGGCAGCGCCGGTGCCGCGACCCGCAGGAAGCCCATCCATTCACCGTGGATCTCGGGCTCGGGGAGGTCGGCGGCACAGCGCCCGAGGTGGATGCGCTCGTAGAAGGCCCGGCGGGAGTGGGGCAGCGTGCACCGCACGTAGTCCGCCGGCCGGCCCCGGTTGGCGGATTCCCGCCAGTCTGCATCCACGACGATGGCGAGGTCGGCGTCCGCCTCGGCCAGCACCTCGAGGATGTAGGGCTTGAAGATCACGTCGCCGTAGCACACGTAGAGATCGACCGAATCGTCCGGGTCGGCGGCCAGGGCGGCCGCCAGCGAATGGATCTCGCTGGTGTCCGCGTACTCGGTGTTGTCCACGTAGGTGAGCGACGGCAGGTCCACGGCCTCGGCCCGGTAGCCCCGGACCACGGTGATGCGCTTGATCCCCGCGCTGTTGTAGGCCTCGACGATGTGGGCGAGCAGGGGCTTGCCGCGCACCTGCACCATGGTCTTCGGGCGGTGCAGGGTGAGCTCGCCGAGGGCCGCGCCACGGGAAGCGGCGAGCACGATCACCCGGGACCGGTCGGACCGGCGGGGCAGGTAGCGCTCCTCCGCCTCCTGCAGCTCCGAGGCCCCCTGCAGCCGGAACAGCTCCCGGAGCGGCGCGATGCGGGGCTCGACCGACTGCAGGCCCTGCTCCCGCGCGATGGTCGCCGCCGTCTCCTGCATGGCGACGATGGCCGCCCGGAGCAGGTGGTTGGCCCAGATCGCCAGGGAGAAGCCGGCTTCCCGGAACACGTCGGTGGGGGTCGCGTGGTACTTGGTGGGCACGATCACCACGGGGCTGCGGTCGGCCCACTCCTTCTTGAAGGCGAGCACCTCGCTGGGCTGGCTGAGGGCGCTGTGGATCAGGATGCCGTCCGACCCGGCCGCGTGGTAGGCCTCGGCCCGGCGCAGGGCCTCGCTGAGGCCCCAGCCCGCGATGAAGGCCTCGACCCGGGTGATGATCGCGAAGTCGTCGTCCCGCTGGGCGTCCTTGCCGGCCTTGATGCGGCTGCAGAACTCGTCCACGTCCGCCAGTTCCTGGCGGGTGCCGTCGATGAAGCTGTTGGTCTTGGGGTAGAGCTTGTCCTCGATGCAGACCGCCGCGATGCCCCGCTGCTCGAGCTTGCGCACCAGCCGGCGCACGTTGTTGAAGTTGCCGTAGCCCGTGTCGCCATCCATCAGGATGGGCAGCGACGTGGCATCGGCCATGAACTCCAGCATCTCCAGCACCTGGGTCCAGCTGGCCTCGTTGGAATCCCGCACGCCATACTGGGCCGACATGCACAGCCCCCCGGCCCAGATCGCCTGGAAGCCGGCCTCCTCCGCGATGCGGGCGCTCACGCCGTTGTGCGCCTCCATGAGGAAGTCGAGCTCCGGGCGCGCCAGGAGCTGGCGGAACCGGGCGGTCCGGCGCGGGGACACCGGCGCAGGCGCTACCAATCGACCGAGAGCATTTCCGGGCATCTGCAACCTCAGTGGGGCGCCCGGGTGGTCGAGTGGGCGACGGGAGGTTGGACGGAGTCGGGCTGAAAATCAATCGCCACCCGCCAGCCCCGGTTGATTTCATCCCGGGGCCCGTCCAACGGTCTTCTAGCCGATAACAGGGAACGCGACCCATGAAGGGTTCGATGGCCTCGTTGCTGCTCGCCGCGCTGCTGCTGGCAGCCGGGCCTGTCCGCGCGGGCGAACCGGACGATGGCCTGCAGGCCCTCATCGCCGCCTTCGATGTGGCCCGGTTCGAATCCCCCCGGTGGGAGCGCGTGGCGGCGCTGCGGGCCGTGGCGGCCGACGCGGCGATGCTCGCCACCCGCCATCCGGACGCCACCGGGCCCCTGGTCGTGCGGGGTGCGGCCCTCACGGAGCTCGCCATCGGTGCGGGCGGGGCAGCGGGCGCGGATGACGCCGGGGAGGCCCGGGCCGTGCTGAAGGAAGCCCTCGCCCGGGACCCGGCGGCCCTCCACGGCGCGGCCCACACCAGCCTGGGGTTGCTCTACCACAAGATGCCGTCCGGCCCCCTGGGGGTCGGCAGCCCGCGCCGGGCCGAACGGCAGTTCCGGCACGCGCTGGCCGTCGACCCCCAGGGCGTCGAGCCCAACTACCGGTATGCGGATTTCCTCGCCGACCAGGACCGGCCGGAGGAGGCGCGCCGGCATGCCGGGCTGGCCCTGGCGGCTGCCCCCGGCGGCACCGGGCGGCCGGTCGCCGACGCGGCCCTCGCCGCGGCGGCCCGGGAACTGGTCGCCGAACTCGGGCCCGGGGACTAGGACCCGGGGACCAGGCCCCCAGGACCAGGCCCCGGGCCCATTTTCGCGACCTGGGTTACAGCCCCGTAACCCGCCGGGGCGCTAAGCTGCGCGCACATTCGTCCCAGCCAAGCGATAATTAAAGAATGTGCGGCATCGTCGGAGCCATTGCTGAGCGCAACGTGGTCCCCATCCTGATGGAGGGGCTGCGCCGGCTCGAATACCGGGGCTACGATTCCGCCGGCCTCGCGGTGCTCACCGACGGGCACCTGCGCCGCCAGCGGCGCATGGGCAAGGTCGCCGAGCTGCAGTCGGCGCTGGACGCCGAGCCGCTGAAGTCGACCATCGGCATCGCCCACACCCGCTGGGCGACCCACGGGGTCCCCAGCGAACGCAACGCCCACCCGCACATCTCCCACGACGGCCTCGCGATCGTCCACAACGGGATCATCGAGAACCACGAGGACCTCCGGGATGAACTCAAGGCCCTGGGCTACACCTTCACGTCGGACACCGACACCGAGGTCATCGCCCACCGCATCCACCACCACCTGAAGAAGACGCCCAACCTCTTCGAGGCGGTGCAGGCCACGGTGGCCGAACTCGAGGGCGCCTATGCCCTGGTCGTGATGAGCGAGGCCAATCCCGGCCAGCTGATCCTCGCCCGGTGCGGCTGCCCGGTGGTCGTCGGGCTCGGCGATGGCGAGAATTTCGTGGCGTCCGACGTGTCGGCGCTGCTGCCCGTGACCCGCCGCTTCATCTTCCTGGAGGAGGGCGACGTCGCCGAGATCCACCGCAGCCACGTGCGGGTGGTGGACCACGACGGCAAGGCCACCCACCGGCCGGTGAAGGAGAGCGAGCTCTCCGCCGACGCGGCCGAGAAGGGGCAGTACCCCCACTACATGCTCAAGGAGATCCACGAGCAGCCCCGGGCGGTGGCCCAGACCCTCGAGGAACGGGTCGCCAACGGCCGGCTGCTGGAGGCCGCCTTCGGGCCGGCCGCCAACGAGGTCTTCGGGCGCGTCGAGGCGGTCCAGATCGTGGCCTGCGGCACCAGCTACCACGCGGGCTCCGTGGCCCGGTACCTCATCGAGCAGGTCTGCCGCGTCCCCTGCCACGTGGACATCGCCAGCGAGTACCGCTACCGGAACCCGGTGGTGCCGAAGAACACCCTGTTCGTCACCATCTCCCAGTCCGGCGAGACCGCCGACACGCTGGCCGCGCTCCGGCTGGCCAAGGCCGCCGGCTACCTGTCCTCACTCGCCATCTGCAACGTGCCCGAGAGCTCCCTGGTGCGGGAGTCCGAGCTGGTCATGCTCACCCGGGCCGGCCCGGAAATCGGCGTGGCCTCCACCAAGGCCTTCACCACCCAGATCGCGGCGCTCACCATGCTGGTGATTGCGCTCGCGAAGCACCGCACCGCCGACCCGGAGCGGGAGCGGGGCCTCGTGCAGCGCCTCATCGAGATCCCGGGCCTCATCGAGAAGACCCTCGTGCTAGACCCGGTGATGCAGAAGCTCGCGGAGCGCTTCGCCGACAAGCACCACTCGCTGTTCCTCGGCCGGGGCGTGCTGCACCCGATCGCCATGGAAGGCGCGCTGAAGCTGAAGGAGATCTCCTACATCCACGCCGAGGCCTACCCGGCCGGCGAGCTGAAGCACGGGCCCCTCGCCCTGGTGGATGCGGACATGCCGGTCATCACCGTGGCCCCGAACAACGACCTCCTGGAGAAGCTGAAGAGCAACCTCATGGAGGTGCGGGCCCGGGGCGGCGAGCTCTTCGTCTTCGCGGACCCGGACTCCGGCTTCGAGTCCAGCGACGGCGTGACCGTGATCACCATGCCCAAGCACATCACCTACCTGCAGGCACCCATCGTCTACACGATCCCGCTGCAGCTGCTCGCCTACCACGTGGCCATCATCCGCGGCACCGACGTGGACCAGCCGCGGAACCTGGCCAAGTCGGTCACCGTCGAGTAGCCGCGCCGCCCGTAGGAGCGCCTTCTGTAGGAGCGGCTTCAG
>CALGMY010000217.1 GCA_937958785.1 uncultured Gammaproteobacteria bacterium
GTCTGGATGGACATCAGGATACCGAATCCCGCCAGCAGGGCCACCATGGAGGTGCCGCCGGCGCTGACCAGGGGGAGGGGCACGCCCACGACGGGGATCATGCCCATCACCATGGCCGTGTTCACGAAGACGTAGAAAAAGAAGGTGATGGAGAGGCTTCCGGCCAGCAGGCGCGAGAAGGTGTCCGGCGCGCCCGCGGCGATGTACAGGCCCCGGCCCACGATGAACAGGTAGAGCAGCAGCAGCGCGAGGGCCCCGAGCAGGCCGAACTCCTCGCCGATGACCGCGAAGATGAAGTCGGTGTGCCGCTCTGGCAGGAACTCGAGCTGGCCCTGGGTGCCGTTCAGCCAGCCCTTGCCGAAGACGCCGCCAGACCCGATGGCGATCTTCGACTGGATGATGTGGTAGCCCGCCCCCAGCGGGTCGCTCTCCGGATCGAGCAGGGTGAGCACCCGCTTGCGCTGGTAGTCGTGCATGACCATCCAGAGCGCCGGCATGGCTGCGGCGGCCAGCGCCCCGATCGCGATGATGTAGCGCCAGCCGAGTCCGGCGAGGAAGATCACCACGGCGCCGGAGAGCACGATGAGGATCGCGGTGCCCAGGTCTGGCTGCACGGCAATCATCACCGCGGGAATGGCCACCACCGCGACCACCAGGGCCAGCACGCCGAAGGACGGCGGCAGGGGCCGGTCCTGCAGGAACCAGCAGAGCGTCATGGGCACCGCGAGCTTCATGATCTCGGAGGGCTGGAAGCGGATGCCGATGTCGAGCCACCGCTGGGCGCCCTTGCCGATGTCGCCGGTGACGAGAACGAGCGTCAGCAGCACCAGGCCGAGGGCGTACGCCAGGGGGGCGCCCCGGCGCAGCCAGGACGGGCTGATCTGGGCCATGAAGAGCAGCGCACCGAAGGCCGCCAGCATGCGGACCACCTGGTCGAACAGCTCCCGGAGGTCGCCGCTCTCGGCGCTGTAGAGCGCAAGCAGGCTCACCAGCAACACGCCGCCGATGCCGGCGAGCAGCCACCCGTCCAGGTGCAGGAAGCGCAGCAGGCGGGCCGACACGCCCTGCTCGACGCGGCTGCGGGGCTCCAGGCTGATGCCGAGGGCAGGCGTGTTCATGTGGGTTCCTCGGCGGGGGTGGTTTGCAGGTAGGCTTCCATCATGGCCCGGGCGATGGGCGCGGCGGCCTTGCTGCCGCTCTCGCCGTTCTCGATCACCACGGCGACCGCGATGCGCGGTGCCTCGAGGGGTGCGAAGGCCACGAACAGCGCGTGGTCCCGGCGCCGCTCCTCGACCTCCGCGGCGTTGTAGCGTTCGTTCTGCCCGACCGTGAAAACCTGGGCCGTGCCGCTCTTGCCGGCCATCTGGAAGGGCGCGTTCATGCCGACGGCCCGTGCGGTGCCGCGGGGGCCCTGCATCACACCGTGCATGCCTTCGATGATGGCGTCCCAGTCGGCCCTCTCCTGGTCCGGGACCGGCGGCAGGGGCTTCGGTGCCTCGTAGGTGACCGTGCCGGTGGCCGGGTCGCGCGAGCCCCTGAGGAGGGTGGGCTGGAAGCGCTGGCCGCGGGCCGCCACGGTGGCGGTCGCGTGGGCGAGCTGCAGCGGGGTCACGAGCAGGTAGCCCTGGCCGATGCCGGCGATCACCGTCTCGCCGGGGAACCAGACCTGGTCAGCCGGGCGCCGGAAGGCCTTCTTCTTCCACGCCGGGCTCGGCACCAGGCCGGACTGCTCACCGCCGATGTCGAGGCCCGTCACGCTGCCCAGGCCGAAGGCCTTCAGGAAGTCGCCCAGCCGCTCGATGCCGAGGTCCCGGGCCACGGAATAGAAATACACGTCGCAGGACTGCTCGATGGCGTTGTACAGGTTCACGGACCCGTGGCCCTCGGGACGCCAGTCCCGGTAGCGGTGGCGGCTGCCCGGCAGGCTGTAGGCACCCCCGCAGCCGATGCGCCGTTCGGCGGTGGTGACGCCGAAGTGCAGGGCCGCCAGGGCAACCATGGGCTTGATGGTGGAGCCCGGTGGGTACTGGCCCCGCAGGGCCCGGTTGAAGAGCGGCCGGTCGATGTCCTCCTGCAGGGCCAGGTAGGCGCGGCGGCTCAGGCCGGCGCTGATCGCATTGGGATCGAAGGCGGGGGTGCTGACGAAGGCCAGCACCTCGCCGTTGCGCGGGTCGATTGCCACGGCGGCGCCCCGCCGGCCGGTCAGGGCGGCGTCGGCCGCCAGCTGGGTGGCCATGTCGATGGTGAGGATCACGTCCCGGCCAGGCAGCGACCGCACCCGGTCCAGCAGCTGCATGCGGCGGCCATGCACGTTGACGACCACGTCCTCGTGCCCGGACGTGCCGTGCAGCGCGGCTTCGAAGCTGCGCTCGACCGAGATCTTGCCCACGTGGGTGGTGCCGGCGTATTCGACCGGGTCGAGCACCTTCTTGTCGTCCGCGCTGATCCCGCCCACATAGCCCAGCACGTGGGCGGCTGCCATGCCGTAGGGATAGCTGCGGCCGAGCCGGGCCCGGATCTCGAGGCCCGGGAAGTGGGGGCGCTGCACGGCGAAGGCCGCCAGTTCCTCGTCGGTCAGGCGCTCCGCCACGACCACGGTGTCGAAGGCGCGGCGGCTCGCGATCTGCTCCTCGAGCTCCGGCACGTCTTCTTCCCCGAGGATGCCGCTCGCCTGCAGCCGGCGCAGCGTGTCCGCCATGTCGGGCACTTCCTCGGGCGTCATCTCGAGCTGGTAGCTCGGGGTGTTCTCCGCCAGGATGCTGCCATTGCGATCGAGGATCAGCCCGCGGATCGGCGGGATCGGCTGGACGCGGATCCGGTTACCGCTGGACTGGGCGGAGTAGTACTCGTATTGCCCGACCTGGAGGTGCACGAGCCGGGCGACCACGAGCCCCATGAGGCCCAGCACGATGACCACGGACACGAGCAGGCGGCTCGTGAAGAGCTGCTGTTCCCGCCAGTGGTCCTTGATGCGCAGCGTCCGTGCCACGATCGCCCTCTACCTCACACGAAGCTGGAGTCCCGCCGTTCCAGCCGCTCCCGCAGGCGGTCCATCGCCGCCATCAGCACGGGCCAGAATACCCCGGCGGCGATCACCGGGCCCCAGCGACCCGGCCCGAACTCCGCGCGCCCCGTGGCCCCGTCGATCCACAGCAGGACGAAGGCCTCGAGCAGCGTGAGCGCAAACACCGACAGGGTCAGCTGCCAGAGCGGGAAGACCCGCATCTGCAGGTGCAGCCGCAGTACCAGGTAGGCTACCAGCGACAGGGACAGGGCGTGCTGGCCGAGCAGGGAACCGTGCGCCACGTCCACCAGCAGACCGGCGAGGAATGCGCTGATCACGCCGAAGCGCCCGGGCCACATGAGCGCCCAGTAGATCACCACCAGCGTGCTCCAGGCCGGGCGCACTGGCTGCATTGCAGCCGGCAGGGGCAGCAGTTCGGCGACCAGCGCGAGGAACAGCAGCAGCCAGATGGGCCAGCGTGGCGCCTTCATGGCGTCGTTCCGGCAGGGTCCGGGACCGGGGGTGCCGCGGCCTGCGGGAAGACCACCAGCACCTCGTGCAGCCGGTCCAGGCTGGCGGCCGGCCGGGCGGTGACCTCGAGGAAGGCATCGCCCGACGAGCCATCAACGCCGGTGACCGTGCCCACCGGATAGCCGGGCGGAAACTTGCCGCCGAGGCCCGACGTCACGAGGAGGTCGCCGGCCTTGATGTCGGCATTGCGGGTGAGGAAGGGCAGGGACAGCTTCGCGAGGTCGCCGGTGCCCACCGCAATGGTGCGCAGGCCGTTGCGCACCACCTCGACGGGCACGGCGTGGTCGCTGTCGGTGATGAGGATGGCCTCGGCGCTCTCCGGCTGGTTCCGGGTGATCTGGCCGACGACGCCGTCGGCGTCGATCAGGGACTGCCCCTCGGCAAGGCCGTCCCGTTTGCCCTTGTTCAGCACCACCCGGTGGCGCAGCGGGTCCATGTCGACCGCGAGGATCTCGGCCACGACCACCCGGTCGGCCACCGGGGGCTTCGAGCCGAGCAGGGCCCGGATGCGGGTGTTCTCCGCCTCGAGCGCGGCGAGGCGCTGCAGCCGGGCGCTGTCGGTGAGGGCCTGGCGGCGGAGGGCCGCGTTCTCGCTGATCAGCTGCTCCCGGAGCGCGAGGTTCTCCCGGACCCAGCGCGCCCCCGCCGCGGGCGAATCGATCGCGACCTGCAGGGGGTACATCAGGGCGCCCAGCCGGGAACGCACGTCTTCGAGGTAGGGGCCCCGGTGGTCGAGGAACATGAGGGTCACGGCCGCGGCGGCCGCCAGGAAGAAGCGCAGGTTGGGGCTGGCGTTGCGGGAGGCCCGGCCGTCGGTATCTGGTGACGAGAGCGCCATGCCTTTATCCGTGGGTAGGAGCGGCGACCGCGGCGACCGGTTCCCCGCTCCCCTTGGTCGCTAGATGAACACGCTCCCGACGGGGAGCAGGGAACCGGTCGCCGCGGTCGCTGCTCCTACTCCAGTCCTAGAGTCGACGGCGGGACCTCGTCGAGCAGCTCGAGGATCCGGCCACCGCCGCGGGCCACGCAGGTGAGGGGTTCGTCGGCCACCACCACCGGGAGGCCGGTCTCCTCCATGAGCAGCTTGTCGATGTGGCGCAGGAGCGCGCCGCCACCCGTCAGCACGATGCCGCGCTCGGCCACGTCGGCGCCGAGCTCCGGCGGCGTCTGCTCCAGGGCCTGCTTCACGGCCTGGACGATACCCTGCAGGGGCTCCTGCAGCGCCTCGAGGATCTCGTTGCTGTTCAGGCTGAAGCTGCGGGGCACACCCTCGGACAGGTTGCGGCCCTTCACGGAAATCTCCTTCACCTCGTCGCCGGGGAAGGCGGAGCCGATCTCCTTCTTGATGCGCTCGGCGGTGGACTCGCCGATCAGGATGCCGTAGTTGCGGCGCACGTAGTTGATGATGGCTTCGTCGAACTTGTCGCCGCCGATGCGGGCAGAGGCGGCGTACACGATGCCGTTGAGGGAGATGACGGCGACCTCGGAAGTGCCGCCGCCGATGTCGAGGACCATGGAGCCCCGGGCCTCGTGCACCGGCATGCCGGCGCCGACCGCGGCGGCCATGGGCTCCTCGACCAGCCAGACCTTGCGGGCGCCGGCGCCCTCGGCGGACTCCCGGATGGCCCGGCGCTCGACCTGGGTGGAGCCGTAGGGCACGCAGACGATGACGCGCGGGCTGGGGCGGAAGTAGCGGCCCGGCAGTGCCTTGCGGATGAAGTGCTGGAGCATCTTCTCCGTGACCGTGAAGTCGGCGATCACGCCGTCCTTCAGGGGCCGGATGGCGGTGATGTTGCCCGGGGTCCGGCCCAGCATGTTCTTGGCCTGGAGGCCGACCGCCTCGACGACCACCGAGGGCTCGTCGAGCACGATGCCCTGGCCGGCCAGGTAGATCAGGGTGTTCGCCGTGCCCAGGTCGATGGACAGGTCATGGGAAAAGTAGCCCAGAAGCCGCTTGATCATGGCTTTTTCAGCATGGTGGCCTGCGCCCGCGAGAGTGCCCCGTAGAAGCGCGGTAGCCTAGCAACGGGGGTCGGATTCCACAACAGCGGTGTATGATTCCGGGCCCGGGAAAACCGCGTCCTGAGTCACACATCCGCCGGATGCTTCGGCCCGGATCCGCCATGAAACTCACCCGCCAGAACGTCGAGCACATTGCGCACCTCGCCCGCCTCGAGATCACCCCGGACGAGCTTGCCGGCGTGGTCGAGAAGCTCGGCCGGATCGTGAGCTTCGTGGACCAGCTCAAGTCGGCGGACACCGGTGCCGTCGAGCCCATGGCCCATCCGCTGGACATGGTCCAGCGCCTGCGGGCGGACGAGGTCACCGAGTCCGACCACCGGGACCTGTACCAGTGCAACAGCGCGGCGGTGGTGGACGGCCTTTACAC
>CALGMY010000218.1 GCA_937958785.1 uncultured Gammaproteobacteria bacterium
AGAACGGGATGAAGGCGTAGCGGTCGACCTCCGGGTGGCGGCTCTCGTCGAAGCGGTCCGGATCGAAGCGTTCCGGGTCGGACCACAGTTCGGGCCGCCGGTGCAGGAAATAGGGTGCGATGAACAGGTGGGCGCCCGCGGGGATATCCCAGCTTCCCAGGCGGTCCGGGCGCACCGCGCGCCGGGAGAAGAGCCACACGGGGGGGTAGAGGCGCAGCGTCTCCCGCAGCACCCGGTTCGCATAGCCGAGGCCCATGAGCTGGTCGAAGCTGAAGTCGTCCCCCGGGGCCACCGCGGCGATTTCGGCCAGTAGCCGCGCCTCGACCTCCGGGTGCCGGTCGAGCAGGTACCAGGCCCAGTTGAGGGTGCCGGCGGACGTCTCGTGGCCGGCGATGATCAGCGTGTTCACCTCGTCCAGAAGTTCCTTGTCGGACATGCCGGCGCCGGTGCGCCGGTCCCTGGCGTCCATCAGCACGGTCAGCAGGTCGAAGGGCCGCTCGCCCGAGGCGCGCCGGTCCGCCACCACCCCGAGCACGACCCGGGCGAGGTTGCGGAAGCGGACCGCCGTGCCGAGGTCCCGGGTGGCGTCCTCGGCCAGGAACGCGAAGGGATTACCGCCTTCCCGGTCGAGGATCCGGTCGAGGTCGCTGCTGAAGATCGACCTGAGGATCACCTCGAGGCCGAGTTCGCTCATGGCCGTCGTCACATCGAGGGTGCCGCCCGTTGTGGCCAGTTGTTCCCACCGGGCCCGCAGGGCGAGGTTCATGGCCCGCATGGGCTCGGCCAGGCGCGCGACGTTGCTGCGGCTGAAGCCTGGCTGCATGAGCGTGCGCTGGCGGCGCCACTCGTCGCCGTCGCTGACGATGATGCCGTTGCCGAGCAGCATCTTCACCAGCTCGAAGCCGACGCCCTTCGCGTAGTTCTCGTGGTTGGTGAGGAGGACCTGCTTGATCAGCTCCGGGCTGCTGAGCACGTAGCTCGGGTCCCGGCGTTCCCGGGACAGCACGCAGAAGATGTCCCCGTACCGGGGCACCCACCGGGCCAGCGCATCGAAAGTCGCCCGGTCCGGGCGGAGGGTGTGGAGCTCGTCGGGTCCCGGTGGCAGGCCGCCGGGCCGGGCAGCCTCCCGGACGGGACCGCTGGTTTTCGTCTCGCCGGAGTGCATGGCCGGGTATTCTAGCAACGTGAACGGACAACCCTACGCCGCCAGCGAGCGGGCCCAGCGCAATCGCCCTACGGGAAAGCCGAAGTCCTCCCGGCGGGTCCTGTCGGCCGGCCGGCGCGCCTGGTATGCCGTGATCATCGCGCTGGCCCGGGGCTTCGTCGGGCTCCTCGCCGCCACCTGCCGCCTGCAGCCCGTGCGGGGCGGGGAGCATCTGGACCGCCTGCAGGCCGGCGGGCCGGCGGCGATCCTCTCCTACTGGCACCAGATGCAGGTCTTCTGCGGTCGCCACCTGCTCGAGCGGGCGGGGAAGGGGCTCAAGGTCACCTTTCTCACCAGTCCCTCCGTGAGCGGCGAAGTGCCCGCCGCGATCATCCGCCGCTGGGGCGGCGGCGTGCTCCGGGGGTCGTCGAAGCGGTCGGCCGGCCAGGCCCTGAAGGACATGTACGAGGTCCTGGTCACGAACCGCACGTCGCTCGTGATCACGCCCGACGGGCCGACGGGGCCCCTGCACGAGTTCAAGCCGGGCACCATCATGCTGGCGAGGATGACGAAGGCCCCCATCATCCTGGTGGCCTACGCGGCCCGGCCCTGCATCCGCTGGCGGAGCTGGGACCGCTTCATCGTCCCGCTGCCCTTCGCGAAGGTGGCCATCGCGGTGGCCGAGCCCTACCGGGTGCCCGCGGGAGTCGGCGTGGACGACCTCGGCACCGTCCGGCGGGAGCTGGAAGCCCGGATGGCAGCGCTCGTCGCCCAGGCCGAGGCCGACGTGGCCTGACGGGGGCCTGCGGCGTCGTCAGACCTGTTCGAGCTCGACCAGGGTTCCGCAGAAGTCCTTCGGGTGCAGGAACAGCACCGGCTTGCCGTGGGCGCCGGTCCTTGGCTCGCCGTCACCCAGCACCCGGGCACCTGCCGCCTTCAGCCGGTCCCGGGCCGCGAGGATGTCGTCGACTTCGTAGCAGACGTGGTGCATGCCGCCGGCGGGATTGGCGGCCAGGAACTTCGCGATCGGCGAGTTCGCGCCCAGCGGATGCAGCAGCTCGATCTTGGTGTTGGGCAGTTCGACGAACACGGTGGTCACGCCGTGGTCCGGCAGGTCCAGGGGTGCCGACACCCGGGCACCCAGGGTGTCCCGGTAGATCGTCGTGGCGGCCGCGAGGTCCGGGACCACGATGGCCACGTGGTTGAGACGTCCGATCACTTGTCCTCTCCGTCCTTCCAGTAGCGGTTCACGAGCTGTCCCGCAGCGACGCGGGGGGCGATGCGGCCGGCACCGACGGCGTCCTCCAGGACCTCTATCCGGGCGCGCAGCGCGGGGTCTTCGCGCAGGTGGGCGAGCAGCTGTTCGGCCAGCTCGGTCCACAGCCAGCGGCGCGCCTGGGCCGACCGGTTGGCCGCCAGGTCGCCGCTGTCAGCCATGGTGGCGTGGAACTTCCCGATGAGCGACCAGATGTCGTCCACCCCGCGGCCCTCGAGCGCCGAGCAGGTGACCACCGGCACCTCCCAGCGGGCCGAGCGCGGGCGCAGGAAGCGCAGGGCGCTGCGGTAATCGGCGGCCGCCCGGTCGGCGGCAGCCTGCATGGCCCCGTCCGCCTTGTTGACCACGATGACATCCGCCAGTTCGACGATGCCGCGCTTGATGCCCTGGAGCTCGTCACCACCGCCGGGCAGCAGCAGGAGCAGGAAGATGTCGGTCATGTCCGCGACGGCGGTCTCCGACTGCCCGACCCCCACCGTCTCGACGATGACGACATCGAAGCCGGCGGCTTCCACGAGCAGCAGCGTCTCGCGGGTATGGCGCGCGACGCCGCCCAGGGTCGTGCCCGCCGGCGATGGCCGGATGAACGCCTCGAGCCGCCGGGACAGCGTCTCCATGCGGGTCTTGTCCCCGAGGATCGAGCCGCCCGACAGGGCCGACGACGGGTCGACGGCGAGCACGGCCACCTTGTGTCCCCGGTCGATGACGAGGTTGCCCAGGCTCTCGATGAAGGTCGACTTGCCGACGCCCGGGACGCCCGAGATGCCGACGCGGATGGCGTTGCCGGCGTGGGGCGCGAGGAGCTCGAGCAGGCGGTTCGCCGGCCCCCGGTCGTCCGGGTGGCTGGACTCCACCAGGGTGATGGCCCGGCCCAGCGCCCGCCGGTCGCCGCCCCGCAGGTCGGCCGCGAGCTGTTCCGGGATCGGCCTGGCGGGGGTCGCCCCCACTCAGCCGAACTCGACGATGGGCTGGTCGACGACGAGGCTCTGCCCCTGCTGGGCCAGGATGCGCTTGATCTTCACGTCATCCGTGGCCCGCAGGCTGTTCTCCATCTTCATCGCCTCGACGACGGCGATCTCCTCGCCCGCCTTCAGCTCCTGGCCCTCCGTCACGGCGAGGCGGACCAGGAGCCCCGGCATCGGCGAGAGCAGGAAACGCGACAGGTCGGGCGGCACCTTCTCGAGCATCAGCCGCGCGAGCTCCGCGGCCCGGGGCTCGCAGACCAGCGCGTCTAGCTGGGCACCCCGGTGGCTAAGCCGGTAGCGGATGCCGACCCGGTCGAGCTGGAAGCAGACTTCCCGGCCGTCCACCTCGGCGCGGACCAGCGGTTCGCCGAACCGCCAGCCCGTGATGACCCGGTGGGTCCGGCCGCCGAGGCGCACCTCGCAGCCGCCAGCCACCGGCAGCACCGCCACCGCGTGGTGCTGCTGGCCGATGATCACGACGAACTCGTTGCCGACCCGTCGTTCGTGGCTCGGGAGCTGGCCCGAAAGCCGCGCCGCCCGGTCCATGAAGCGACGGTGGATCGTCGCCGCGACGACCACGGGCAGGGCCGGGTCCGCCTGGGGCACGTCGGCGGCGTGGAACCCGTCCGGATATTCCTCCGCGATGAAGTTGGTGCTGAGTCGCCCCTCGCGAAAGCGGGGGTGGGAGACCAGCGCATTGAGGAAGCTGATGTTATGGGACACCCCGCGGATGTGGTACGCATCGAGCGCGTCGGCCATGCGGTCGATGGCCTCGTCCCGGGTTTGCCCGCTGGTGACCAGCTTGGCAATCATCGGGTCGTAGTACATCGACACCTCGCTGCCTTCCTCGATGCCCGTGTCCACCCGGACCGAATCGGACTCGGCGGGCGGCCGGCAGCGGACCAGCCGGCCGATGGAAGG
>CALGMY010000219.1 GCA_937958785.1 uncultured Gammaproteobacteria bacterium
GGCGGGCGGAGGAGGCGAGGGGCTGCTGAATGAATCATCGGTCAGTTGTCGTTCCTCAGTGATGCCTGCTGCGTGTCGGGAAGGAGTGGAGAACGGAGACCTGCGGTGAGCAAGAAGTGTTCCCCTCATCCCTCAGGCCCCAAGAATTCAGGCTTCGCGAAAGAAGGGTCCACCAGCGACCTCAACCGAGCCACCATGCCACTTCGACCGCATGGAAGACCCCCTGCCGATGTGCCTAGCGGTGGCTTCGATACCGTGCGACGAGCCGCCAGTAGTACGACGATGAGCGCTGGCTCTCCCGTGGTGTTGTCGGTGGCACTGGCGCGACTATTCTACTCTGCAACGGGCAACGGAGAAGACACCCCAATCTGCGAAGTCAGTCGCTGGATGTCTGTCGACCTCATCTCGGGCCCGCGGCCAGAAGTTGGCGCCTCACCTCAAGCGCGGCGGACCCCAACCATGTGCCTGGCGGAGGAGGATGCGTTTGCAGGGACAGGACCACTTCAATCGCCTCGCCGTCAAATAGGGATAGGGCCGCGATCGCGGAGTCGGGGCTGATCGGGCTACACTTCGGGTTGGGAGCATGGATTCCGAACAACCTGGGGCTGTGGAAGGGGAACCGGGCGCTGCTCGAGGCGAAGGGCGAGGCACAGGCGGATGATGCGTCGATGGTGATCGTTGCGGCGGTGTGGCGGCGGGAGCGGGGGATGGCGCCGAAAGTCCATTGATGGGAGTCCATTGACGGCCAGAAGCTCCCGCTTGACGCGCCGGGTCCCAAGCGCGCGTCTTTCCTTTCAGCCGGATGTCGATTCCACATCAATCTGTTCGACCAGTTCTATGGGGAAGAGCCTCTGAGCTCCAATAGGAGTGCTGACATGGTCAGGAAGAACATTGTTTGCCTGTGGTACGACGGCACCGCCTTGGACGCTGCCCGGTTCTACGCCGAGACCTTCCCGGACAGTGCGGTGGGCGCCGTCATGCGCGCACCTGGTGACTATCCTGACGGCCAGCAGGGAGACATCCTGACGGTCGAGTTCACCGTGGCGGGGATTCCCTGCATCGGACTCAACGGCGGGCCGCAGTTCAAGCACAACGAGGCGTTCTCGTTCCAGATTTTGACCGACGATCAGGCCGAGACCGATCGCTTGTGGAATGCGATCGTTGGCAACGGCGGCCAGGAAAGCGCGTGCGGGTGGTGCAAGGACAAGTGGGGGTTGAACTGGCAGATCACACCGCGCGCCCTCATCGACGCGATCTCCGACCCTGATCGCGTGGCAGCCAAGCGTGCGTTCGAATCGATGATGACGATGAGAAAGATCGACATTGCAGCGATCGAGGCGGCGCGGCGGGGCTGACAGGGGACGTGGTGCAGGGCGAGCGCGTGCAGCTTCCAGGAAAGCGCCGTGGCCGGAGACTTTGCGACGGCAGGTGGCGGGGATGCTCTGGGCCCGCGCCGTCCTGCGCGGAGACACCCGGTCGGCACGGGACAGTCTGGCGCGCCCCGAATTGCAGGGGGCCCTGTCGGTGGAAAGATCGGCCCGGCTGGCGTCGATCGGCGACCACGCGGTGTTTCTCATGGAGGGCAGGCTCACGCTGTGGAAATCGGGCCCTGAGGCCCGTCCTGGGCGGAGACTGGTGTCGGCTGCGGCCGCCGGTCGTCTCCGAACGCCAGGAAGATGGCTGGGGTGACCGCGACGATCTCGCGTACCGGTTCGGGGAAGCAGCGATGCGCCTCCTGCCGGGCGACGCGTGCGAACGTTGGCGGGCGGAACGCGACGTTCTCGACGCCCTGCCACCACGCCCGAACCTCCTGATGCAGAACACGCTGGATCTCGTCGCACGCTTCGCGTCCGACCCGCGCGCTTCGCGACTGCTCCGGCAAACCGTCCATGCCACGCGCCTAGACCACTGCGGCGATGCCTCAGCCGGCGAACTGTCGAAAAAGGCGTTCAACCTGCTCAAGCGCCACTATGGCCAGACGGAGGAGGCGCGACCCCCAAGGCACTGGTTCAAGCCGGGATATCGAGCGGGCCGGAAGAGGGTGTGGGCCCCACCTCCGAAACGCAGAGCCGATCTCCTGGTGCCCGCCGCGGGGCGAAGCAGCGGGCCGGTGGCGACGACACCGTGCGGGCCACGGCGGGACGTGGTCGCCGTCGTCAAACGGTATTCCGTCAAGGGTGGTTGCAGCTACCAGCAGGGAAGGTGAGGGACCAGTCTCGGGCCGCGTGTCTCCGCGTGGGAACCCTGGACGGTACCTCATCGGCGGGAATCTTTGCTGGCCGATGCACTCTGAGTGACTTCGTGGCGGATGTGTGGCTGCCGGTCCGACAGCTTCTTCGCGGTGCCACACCCATCGATGCCTTCTCGGAGCAACCATGACCCTGCTGATTCTCGGGCTCGCGACCTTCCTTGGTGTTCATTCCACACGGATCTTCGCCGAGGAGTTTCGCAACGCGCAGGTGTGGAGCCCTCCACTGTGGACCCAGCACGTCGCCGCGCTGCTGACGATTCCGGCGTTCATCCTGCTGGCAGCGGCGTACGTACCCGGTACGCGAATCAAGCGGGCGGTCGGTCATCCGATGGTCGCGGCCGTGAAAGTCTGGGCGTTCGCGCACCTGATCTCCAATGGCACACTGGCCGACTTTCTGATGTTCGGCAGCTTCCTGGCGTGGGCGATCCTGGATTACGCTTCCGCGCGTCGCCGCGACCGCGCTGCGGGCACCGAGTACGTGGCCGGTCCGATGTCGCGGGACCTCACGGCGGTGGTCGTGGGTCTCGCCGCCTGGGCCGCGTTCTCTTCATGGCTGCACGTCTGGCTGATCGGCGTACGGCCGTTCGGCGGCTGAGACGTCCTTCGGCCGGCGGGAGCGTCTGAACCGGTCAACGGCAGCGGCTGCTCGCGGGTGGCGCGTGCCTGCGCGACCCAGGCTGCCGTCTCGACGCGACCGGTCGTTCTGAAGCTGAGTTCCTACCCGGGCGGGCGGTCGTGCATCAACGAGTGCTACTGAATGGTGCTCATCCCGCGGGTCTCGCTGAAGGCAGATGCGGGGAGGACAAGGCACCACAATCGGGCTCTTGTCCATCACCAAGGAGTCTGACATGGAATCGACGGAAGCTCGGGAAACCCTGGAACAAAGGAAAGCTGGTCGGCCAGAAGCCGGCGCTCAAGCCAAGGGCTATCTGGGCTCTCCGAATCCACCTTCAAGACCAACATCTGGTCCGCGATCTGGCCGTGTTCAAACTTGCCATCGAGAATGCTGACGCTGCTCAATGATCGTGCAGCGAAAGGCCCAGCGGCCAGTCCAGTTTGAGCTGACGGAGCCCACGAGGACTGCTGTCGCGGCGTGGATCGAGAAGGCGGGACTGAGACCCGAGGCGTTCCTGGTCTCCAGTCGGCTGGCGAAATCGCTCCATATTTCGACTCGCCAGGACGCCCGGATCGGTCATCAGTGGGTGGCCGTCATCGGCCTCGACTCGACGGCCTAGGGCACACATTCGATGCGGCGGACCAAGGCGACCTTGATCCATAAGCGAACGAAGAATCTGCACGCCGTCCAGCTTCTCCTCGGTCACAGCAATCTGGAGAGCACCGTCCAGTACCTTTGCATCGACGTCGATGATGCCTTGGAGATCTCGGAGCAGACTGAAATCTAGCCGTGTCGCTGAGAATGTTGGTCGCACGGGGAATCACGTAGCTCGGCACCGTGCGGCGGCTCTGTGCCATGGAGCCGAACGCGTACAATCGGTCAAGAGCCGATCGTGCAGGCCATGTGCCCTCAAGACCGACGTTGCTCCGGGGCGATCAACCGTAAGCGGTCATTCGGTTGGGCATGTTGGTTTCCTCGGCGGGCCGACCGCTACGCTCCGGAGTGCAGCCGATGGGTGTAGGATGGCGTCGGTCCGCAGCCGTCCACATTCGGACCGTCCGCCATTCTCCCAAGCAGCCGTTCGGCGGGCGGCTCAACTTTGAAAGCTGCCGCAAGGCTCACTCAAGCGCCACGCCGAAAGCGGGCCACCGACACCTTGGCGTGGAGCGATCGGCGGCGCCGGATGACCCCTCCCCGACGGAAACCCGCGCCACTGCATCGATCTCTCCTTGGGGTAACGGGCGATGGCGACTCAGGGCACTCCTCCCGCTATGCCTGTTGTGCCGACACAACGACTGGATGGCATATGTCTTCTGCATTGACAGACTCACGCTGACACCGGGTGGAAGGAGCTATCATTTTGTAGGCGGCTCCGCGCCATTGTCGGAGCGTCCTGCCGGGATGCTGCGTCCCTCAGACTGCATTCCTTTGACTGAGTCATGATGTACCCGAGCCGAAATCCCGCTCCGACCCGCGCTCTACTCTCTGATGCCTTGCGCCTGCGGGCGGCTGCCCTGGCCACGACGGTCGCGCTACTATCCACCATCGCCCGGGCTGCAGACGGGATTTTCGACCTCGGCACCCTGGGCGGGGCGTATTCCTTCGCCACGGCCGTCTCCGCCGACGGCAGCGTGGTGGTGGGAGATTCCTACACCGCCAACAATGCAGCTCGCCACGCCTTCCGCTGGACGACGTCCGGCGGCATGGCCGACCTCGGCACGCTGGGCGGGCGATTTTCCGAGGCCCGCGCCGTCTCCGCCGACGGCAGCGTGGTGGTGGGAAACTCCGACACCGCCAACAATGCAGCCAGCCATGCCTTCCGCTGGACGACGTCCGGCGGCATGGCCGACCTCGGCACCCTGGGCGGGGCGTATTCCTTCGCCAGCGCCGTCTCCGCCGACGGCAGCGTGGTGGTGGGCGATTCCTACACCGCCAACAATGCAGCTCCCCACGCCTTCCGCTGGACGACGTCCGGCGGCATGGCCGACCTCGGCACCCTGGGCGGGGCGCATTCTTTCGCCAGCGCCGTCTCCGCCGACGGCAGCGTCGTCGTGGGAAGTTCCAGCACCGCCAACAATCCAGCCATCCACGCTTACCGTTGGACGACGTCCGGCGGTATCGCCGACCTCGGCACCCTGGGCGGGGGATTTTCCGAGGCCCGAGCCGTCTCCGCCGACGGCAGCGTGGTGGTGGGAAGTTCCACCACCACCAACAATGCAGCCTTCCACGCCTTCCGCTGGACGACGTCCGGCGGCATGGCCGACCTCGGCACCCTGGGCGGGGCGCATTCTTTCGCCAGCGGCGTCTCCGCCGACGGCAGCGTCGTCGTGGGAAGTTCCACCACCGCCAACAATGCGGCCAGCCACGCTTACCGCTGGACGACGTCCGGCGGCATGGCCGACCTCGGCACCCTGGGGGGGGCGGATTCCCATGCCTACGACGTCTCGGCCGATGGCAAGGTGGTGGTCGGAGGTTCCCGCACCGCCAACAATGCAGCCACCCGCGCCTTCCGATGGACTCAGGCCACCGGCATGCAGAGCGTCGAGCAGTGGCTCGCCGCCAACGGCGTGACGGTGGCGCCCTCCCTCGCGACTGAGCAGGCGAACGGCACCAACAGCAACGGCAACGTGGTGGTCGGGCAACTGGAAAGCGGTCGCCCCTTCTACGCGCGGGTCGGCCCGCTCGGCAGTGGCCTGATCGACGTCGCCGACTTCAGACGAACCCTTCAGGGCGTCAGCTACATCGCGGTACAGACCACCAGCCAGGCCAACCTCGTGGTAGAGGGCCTCAACGGTAGTCCGTTGCGTGGCCTGCCGGCGGCCGGGCGCCATAGCGCCTGGGTATCAGGAGACTGGGGCCGGCAGAAGAACGTGCCCGGGGACGGCGACGTCGGTGCCGGTGAGGTGGGCTTGGCCTATGGGCTGAGCGAGCCAGTGAAGGTCAAGCTGGCCGTCGGCCGAACCTACGGCGCTCAGGAGTTGGCCTACGGCGGCAGTGCCAAAGTCATGGGCACCTACGTGCTGCCGGAGATCGTCGCAGCGCTCCCCCGTACGCCGCTATACCTGACCGTTTCCGGCTATTACAACGCGGGCGATGCAGATATCAAACGCGGCTACCTGAATGCTGGTTCTCCGGTAACGTCGGACGGCTCGCCCGATACCAGCACGACCGGCGCGCGCCTGCGGCTCGACTGGCTCAATGCCTTGGAGACGGGCGACCTGCGCCTCACCCCGTACGTCAGCATCAGCGGCTACCGTGGCCACGTTAGCGCCTACACCGAAACCGGCGGCGGCTTCCCGGTGAAGTGGGATGCACGTACGGAGCGCACTAGCCTCCGCCGCATCGGCGCGGACGCCACCTACTTACTGGCCGAGGGCTGGAACCTCCTCGCCAAGATCGAGGGCGTACGTCGCTTCGACGCGCAGAGCAGCGGAGCCACGGGCACCATCCTGGGTCTCGGCAACTTCAGCACCGACGAGGTGGATTACAGGCAGAACTGGCTACGCGC
Organism: uncultured Gammaproteobacteria bacterium; assembly: GCA_937958785.1. Lineage (GTDB taxonomy): Bacteria > Pseudomonadota > Gammaproteobacteria > Steroidobacterales > SHZI01. The sequence continues at coordinate 6,376 of CALGMY010000219.1, forward strand.
CAACATCGGTGCCGAAGGAAAGATCGGTCCGGGCGTCGCCGCCGTGATCCTCAACGCCAGCACCGAAACCAACGGTGCGACCTACTGGGCCTACGCAAGCTACCGCTACGACTTCTGAGGGGCGTTTTGTCACTCTCGCACGGGCACCGGCCGCGGAGAGCGTCCCTCGGGCTGAGTGCCATCGCTCCGGCAAGCAGCTGGAGACCGCTCCTCTCCGCAACCTGCCGTTGGTGTTTCGGAGCCTCCAATCTCCGCTGCCGGCCACGACCTGCCGGTCGAACCTTTTCGGGCTGCGCCGGAAATTGCTTGAAAGCTGCCGCTCACGCAAGAGTGGCACTTCTGAGTATCGAACAGCCGCTTTCGTGTTGTCTGGTGGTGCGGTGAAGGACTGCTTTCCAAGACCTCGACTGTCCCCTTTGGGGTCGCTGGCCGACAGCAAACCACGAAAACTCAGTGGCCGCTCGTCGTCCCGGAGCGGCCAGCTCGAGGGGACACCGACGAGGCCGAGCATCAACGGCCGGATCAGAACGGAAGCAGTCGTTCATCTTTCGTACGCCACTGGCTGCCGCGGACCCACTGCCGCCATTGGCAGCTTCCAGGATCTGACGGCAGGTACTTGCGGACAAGCCGTCAATCAGCGGCCGCACTGCTCCAACCAGTTCAGCAAGGTTTCGTACAGCCTCTGCCGATCGACCGGCTTTGCGATGTGTTCGTTCATCCCCGCCACGCTGTCGGCAACCCTGACCAGCGCCCGGCGAATCGTCATGGATGCCGGCCTGCGCTACCTGTATACCGGCAAGGTCCATGACCGCGCCGGTGATCAGACCCTTTGTCCCCGCTGCGGCATGGCCGCGGTCCGGCGCGACTGTTACCGCATCCCGGGTTACGACCTCGATCCCGAGGGCCTCTGCCGTCATTGCGCCAGCGCCATCGCGGGACGGAGCGGCCCGTTGGGGCCACCATTCGGCGCACGCCGGATTCCGGTGCGGATTGGCCCCTGACTGCGCCCGCCGGGCGCTGGCGCCACAAGTTCCCCGTGGTTCGCAAGGATTGCTCACGATTGCTTACACTTGAAGCATGCTGCTCCCGGCGGGGGAGCACATCAACACCCGTGGAGACACAATGAAGTCACTGCTTGCGGCCGTTGCCGTGCTGCTCCTGCTTCCGG
>CALGMY010000220.1 GCA_937958785.1 uncultured Gammaproteobacteria bacterium
CGAGCAGCGTGAGCGGCCGCAGCTTGAGGCGGAAACTCAGCCGCTGGCGCAGCTGGATGAGTCCCGCCACGTCGAGCAGCGGGTGCAGGGTATGCGGTCCCATCAGGACCAGGGACACCGGGGCCTGCTGCTCGTCGACGGCATGCATGAGGCGCAGCAGCCGGCGGGCGAGTTCCACGTTGAGGCCGGTGATGTCGAGGGCGATCACCAGCGCCTGGCCCGCGGCGCGCCGCGCGCCGAGGACCGAGCGCAGGGTTGCCGGTGCGCCACCGTCGAGGACGGCGAGCAGCGTCTCCGTGAAGTCGGCCGGATCGCCGCCGCGAAGGTCGACCGGCACGAGCCGGACATCCGCCGCCACCGGCGCCAGGGCCTGGCGCAGGAATGCCGACTTGCCGACGCCCGGGCCGCCCGACAGCACGGCCAGCCCGCCCGGGAACGTGGCCGCCTGGCGCAGGCGCACCAGGGCCCCCGCCTGGAGCGGATTGGCGACGAAGAACGGGCTCTCGGTGAACGGGCGCATCGGAAGAGGAGCGTGCATTAAAACGGCCCGGCCGCCGTTGATGCCGGTCACAGCCTCCGGCTGCTGCGCCTCAGAACCAGACCCGCAGGCCGGCCACCCAGCGGGCCTCCCGCACCCGCTCCCCGGCTGCCCGGGCGAGGTCTGCAGTCCCGCCGAGCTTGCCGGCCCACTCCAGGCCGGCGTAGGGCGCGAATTCCCGCCGGATCTCATAGCGCAGGCGCAAGCCTGCCCGGACGGCACCCAGCCCGGCGCCGATGCCGTTCACCTCGTCATCCCGGGCGAAGGCCTGAAGTTCCACTTCGGGAACCAGGATCAGGCGGTTGGTCAGCAGGAGCTCGACGTCGGCCTCGAGACCCGCGGCCAGCTGGCCCCGCTCCCCGTAGTAGCCCGTGGCCTCGAGGTGAACCCAGCCGGGCGCGAGGCCCTCCACGCCGAATGCGAGGTAGGTCCGCGGCGTGTCGGGTTCGAAGTCCTGGCGCAGTCCCGCCACCAGGTTCCAGAAGCCCGCGACCGGACGCCAGCCGAGCAGCTCGACGCTGTTCTCCCCGGTGTCGCCGTCGGTCCGTTCGCCCTCGGCCCGGAGCAGGACCCGGGCAGCGTCCCGGCCCGCCCAGGCGTCGACCTCCCAGGCGGCCGCCGGGCCATCAGCCGCGTCCTGCCATTCGAGCCGGTCCACGAGCACCCGCGCGTACCAGGGATCCGCGTCCATGTGGGCACCCATCGCGGGCTCATCCCCGGCGCGGGCAAGCGCCGGCAGGAGGGCGACGGCAAGCGCCGCCAGCCGCAGCTGCTCAACCATGCTGCACCTCCCCGGCCTCACCCACGAGCACCGTGCGGAACATCCCGGTCTCCATGTGCAGCAGCAGGTGGCAGTGGAAGGCCCAGGCGCCGGGGGCATCGGCGGTGACCCGCACCGCCACCCGGTGCCCCGCCTGCACCACCACCGTGTGCTTGCGGACCTTGAACCGGCCGGCCTCGTCCTCGAGGTCGCTCCACATGCCGTGGAGATGCACGGGGTGATCCATCATCGTGTCGTTGACCAGCAGCAGCCGGACCCGCTCGCCCAGCTCGAGGCGCACCGGCCCGGCCTCTGCCGCGCGCTGGCCGTCGAAGGACCAGGAATAGCGTTCCATGTTGCCGGTCAGGTGCAGCTCGATGGTGCGTCCGGGCTCCCGTCCGTCCGGGTCACCCCCGGGGGTCGCGAGGTCGGCGTAGGTCAGCACCCGCCGGCCGTTGTCGCGCAAGCCGATGCCCGGGTCATCGAGCCGGGGGGACGGGTCATCGACCCGCATGTCGACCCAGGGACTGGACTCGGTGGGCGCATGGTGGATGCCGGGCGCCGCCGCGGGCATGGCGTGCCCCGCGTGCATCGAGTGGTCGGCGTGGGCAGCGTGCCCCAGGTCCGCCATGCCGAGCATGACCCGCGGGTCCGGCGCCGGCACCGGCGCGGTCATGCCGGGACGGGGTGCCAGGGTCCCGCGGGCAAAGCCCGTCCGGTCCAGGGACTGGGCGAACAGCGTGTAGGCGCGATCCTCGGGCGGCGTCACCACCACGTCGTAGGTCTCCGCGTTGCCGATGCGCAGTTCGTCGACCGTGACGGGACGCACGGGCTGCCCGTCCGCGGCCACCACCGTCAGCGCGAGCCCGGGGATCCGCACGTCGAAGAGCGTCATCGCCGCCGCGTTGACGAGGCGCAGGCGCACCGGCTCGCCGGGCCGGAACAACCCGGTCCAGTTGGTGGCGGGCGCCAACCCGTTCACCAGGTACGTGTAGGTGTAGCCGCTGACATCGGCGAGGTCGGTCGGGTTCATGCGCATCGCGCCCCACCCCGCCCGTTCCGCCAGGGTGGCGCGGAGGCCGTCCTGCCGGATATCGCGGAGGAAGTCCGCCACGGTCCGCTGCCGGAAGTTGTAGTAGTCGGGCTGCTTCTTCAGCCGGCCGAGCATCCGGTGGGGATCCTCGTCGGTCCAGTCGGCAAGCACGACGACATGATCGATGGCTGCCGGGTCCGGCGCCTCGTCACGCGGCTCGATTACCAGCGCCCCGTAGAGGCCCAGCTGCTCCTGAAGGCCAGAGTGGCTGTGGTACCAGTAGGTGCCGCTCTGGACCACCGGAAAGCGGTAGGTAAAGGTCTCGCCCGGCGCGATGCCCGGGAAACCGAGCCCGGGAACGCCGTCCATCGCCGCGGGCACGAGGAGGCCGTGCCAGTGGATCGACGTGGGCTCGTCGAGCGCATTGGTCACGCGGATCGTGACGGTCTCACCTTCGCGCCAGCGCAGCGTCGGAGCCGGCACGCTGCCGTTGACGGCGATCGCCTGGCGCTCGCGGCCCGTGATGTTGACGGGCAGCACGCCGATGCGCAGGTCGAACTCGTTGCCGGTGAGGACGGCGGGCGCCGGTGCCGTGTCGAGGGCCCCGGCGGCGCGCGGGCGCAAGGCAAGCGCCGTGGCGCCGAGCGCCAGCGCCTGGACGAAGCGGCGTCGCCCGGTGTCGGGCGGATATCGGGTGGTCATGGGGGTCTCCTCCGGTTGGGCCGCCGGCCCCGTGGGGCCGGACCGATGCGCAACCGGGGACCTAGATCAGGAAGCGCACCAGCCGGAGCAGGAGTGGGCGCTCACCGCCGTGGATCGGAAGCGCCGGCGGGCGGGCATCGTCGGCCGGGAGGCCGGGGCCGGCGAGGAGCAGGTGCCAGGACGGGGCGGGCGACACCGCCGGCAGGGGCCCGTCCGGCGCGCGGGCCCGGCCGGGCACCGGCGCGGCGTCGGCCTCTGCCGGCGCCGGGACGGTGCCGAGGCAGGGGTCGTCCCCCGTGGCACAGTGTTCACAGTCCTCGGCCGGGCCGGTGGCGAACGCCATCGCGCAGGGGGCGAGCAGCAGCTGAGCCACGGCCAGCGCCACGGCCAGGGCGGCGAGCAGCAGGCGACGGTGTGGGACGCAGGTCGCTTCGGGGTTCACCGGGGTGACTATACTTCCCGCGCGGCGCTACTGGAATGGAAGCCGATCGAATGTCCCCCATGCGAACTGCAGCAAGCCTGCTGGCACTGCTCGGCCTTGCCCTGGTCACCACCGCCACCCACGCCGCCGAGTCCCTGCCCGGCTGGCGGCCGTCGCCCGTGCGGGACCGGCTGCTCGCCTTCGTCACGGCCGTGAGTACGCCGGGCACCGCGAACTACGTGACGCCCGCAGAACGCATCGCCATCTTCGACGACGACGGCACGCTCTGGCCGGAGAAGCCGCGGCCCCAGGGCATGTTCGCCCTGCAGCGGCTCCGGGCCGTTGCCGGGCAGCATCCGGAGTGGAGCACCCTGCTGCCCTACGCCGGGGCGCTCGAACTCGGCGGCAAGTTCATGCAGGAGGCCACCGAGGCGGAGGCCTTCCAGCTGCTGGCTGCCGCCCACGCGGGGCGCACGCAGGACGCCTTCCGCCAGGATGTGCGGGACTATTTCGCCACCGCCCGCCACCCGCGCTTCGACCGGCCTTACACCCAGCTGGCCTACGGCCCGATGCGCGAGCTCATCGGTCACCTGCGGGCCAACGGCTTCCGGGTGTTCATCAGCACGGCGGGCAGCGTCGAACTGGTGCGCGTCCTCGCCGAGGAGATGTTCGGCATCCCCCCCGACGACGTGCTCGGCAGCAGCGTCGTCAGCACCCTGCGGGAGGAGGACGGCCAGCTGGTCCTGCGCCGGCTCGCCACGGTGCATGGCCTGAACGACGGCGCGACGAAGCCGCTCACCATCGACGCGCACATCGGGCGCCGCCCGATCCTCGCCGTGGGCAACGCCGGGTCCGGCGGCGACATCCCGATGCTCCGCTACAGCCAGCAGACCGGCCGGCCGAACCTGCAGGTGCTCGTCCGTCACGATGACTTCGAGCGGGAGTACGCCTATGACGATCCGGAGGGCGCCTCGGTGCGGACTGCCAACGAGAGCGGCTGGCTGCTCGTGAGCATGCGCTACGACTGGTTGCGGGTCTTCGGTGCGCAGTAGCTACCCCGTCACGGCCGGGACCCCGGGGCCACCGGGCGCGACCTTCAGCCCGGCCCGGACCAACTTCGCGGTCTACAGCCGGGCCGCCACCGGCATGAGCCTGCTGCTCTACCGGGACGACGGAGCCGAGGCCCCGTTCCAGTCGATCGCGCTGGACCCGGCCAGCCACCGCCACGCCTTCACCTGGCACGTGGCCGTCGGGAAACTGCCGGCGGGCATCCGCTACAACTGGCGGGTGTCCGGCCCCGGCGGCGATCAGGAAGTGCTGGACCCCTTTGCCCGGGCGGTGACCCTGGCGCGCTGGCAGCGCACGGCGTGGGCCCCGCACCAGCCGCTCGGCATCCGGGGCGTGGTCACCGCGGCGCCGGACCGTTCCGGGCCCGCGCCGCTAGGCCTCGAGGGCGCGGTGATCTACGAGGTTCACCTGCGTGGCTTCACCCGGCACCCGTCCGCGGGCGTCACGCGACCCGGCACCTTCGCCGGCCTCGTCGAGAAACTGCCCTACCTCCGGGACCTCGGCATCACCCACGTGCAGCTGCTGCCCGTGACGGCCTTCGACCCGGACGACGTGCCCGCGGGCGTAGCGGCGCTCGGGCTCGGCAACTACTGGGGCTACAGTCCGCTCACCCTCGTGGCCCCGCACCCGGCCTATGCCGCCGATCCGGATCCGGCCCGGCACGAGGACGAGTTCCGGGCGATGGTGCAGGCCTGCCACGCGGCCGGCATCGGCGTGCTGCTCGACGTGGTGCTGAACCACACGGCCGAGGGCGGCGCGACGGGGCCCGTGCTCAACTTCAAGGCGCTGATGCCGGAGTTCTATCATCGCGACGGGCACCCGGATGGGCACCGGTTCCGGGACTACACGGGCTGCGGCAACACCATCAATGCCAACCACCCGGTGGTGACCCAGATGCTGGCCCGGGCGCTGCGGCTCTGGGCCGAGGAACGCCACGTGGACGGCTTCCGCCTGGACCTCGCGAGCGTGCTCGCCCGGGGCACCGATGGCGTGCCACTGGCGGACCCGCCCGCGCCCTGGGTGATCGAGGAAGCCCTGCCGGGCCGGGCGCTCGTCGCCGAGCCCTGGGACGCGGCCGGCCTGTACCAGGTGGGGAGCTTCCCCGGGCGGGCCTACCACGAGTGGAACGGGCACTACCGGGACGTGATGCGACGCTTCCTCCGCGGTGACCCGGGGCTGACCGGCGCCGTGGCCACCTGCCTCGCGGGCAGCAGTGACCTCTACCAGGCCAGTGACCGGCGGCCGGTCCACAGCGTCAACTTCATCACCTGCCACGATGGCTTCACGCTGCACGATCTGGTCTCGTACAATCAGAAGCACAACGACGCCAACGGCGAAGACAATCACGACGGCTGGGAGCACAACCTGAGCTGGAACTGCGGCACCGAGGGTGAGACGCTCGACGAGGCAACGGTGCGCCTGCGCCGCCAGCACGCGCGCAACGCCATCGCCCTGCTGATGCTGTCCCAGGGGGTGCCCATGCTGCTCTCCGGTGACGAGGTGCTGCGCAGCCAGGGCGGCAACAACAACGCCTGGTGCCAGGACAACGAGCTCTCCTGGTTCGACTGGCGGCTCACCGAGACGAACGGCGACTTCCTGAACTTCGTGCGCCAGGCCATCGCCCTGCGCCGGCGGCATCCGTGCCTCGCCCGCAATGGCTTCCTCACCGGCGAACTCGCGCCGGGCCGGGGGCTGCCGGACATCGCGTGGCATGGTCCGAACGGCGAGCAATCTCCCTGGGATGCCGGGTCGCGCTACCTGGCCTTCACCCTCGCGGGGACGGACCGCGAGGAGGAGGACCTGCACGTGCTGCTCAACATGTCGGACCGGAGCGAGTCCGTGGCCCTGCCGCCCGCGCCAGGTCGCCGCTGGCACGTGGCCATGGACACGTCCCGGGAATCACCCTGGGACGTCACCCCGCGCCACTCCCAGGTGGTGTGGATGGCGCCGCGCTACCTGAGCCAGCCCCGGAGCGTGGTGGTGCTGGAGGCGCGCTAGGCGTCGAGTCTCGGCAGGCTCCACCCCGCCCCGCGCCGGCCAGTGGCCGGTCCGGCGGGCTTGTGCGATATTCACGCCATTCCTCCACCGGCGGGACGAAAAAGCCATGAAACTCCACCGCTTCCTGATCGTCGTGATGGTGACCTGCCTGCTGTCCGGCCCGGCACTGGCCAGGAAGGCGGAGCTTCCGGCCGTGTCCCATGACGGCCTCGAGTTGCGCCAGGGCAAGGTGGCCGAGGTGCTCTACGTCCGGCCGGGGGTCGACTTCAGCGGCTACCAGCGCTTCGTCATCCTGGAATGCCCGGTGGCCTTCAGCAAGGACTGGGAGCGCGACCGCAAATCCGGCCCCCTGCGCGTCAGCCAGAAGGACATGGACGAGATGAAGGCGAGCCTGTCGGCGGAGTTCCTCAAGATCTTCACCGACGAGCTGCAGAGCAAGGGCGGCTACACGATCGTGACGGAGGGCGCCGAGGACGTGCTGATCCTGCGCCCGGCCATCATCGACCTGGAGGTGTCCGCGCCGGACACGATGACGGCGGGCCGCAGCTATACCCTCAGCGAGGGGGCCGGCGGCATGACCCTGTACCTGGAAATCTACGACTCCGCCACGGGCCAGATCCTGGCCCGGGCCATCGACCGGCAGGAGGACCGGGGCATGGGCCGGATCCAGTGGCAGAACGCCGTGACCAACAAGGCGGAAGCAGACCGCATCCTGCGCCGCTGGGCCGGCGCGCTCCGCGCGCGGCTGGACGAGGTGCGGGGCAAGGCCGCCAAGTAGCGCCGGCGCTGACCGACAGCGCCCCGGCAGCGTTCCCGCACCCTGACATTCCCAGGAGATTGCAGATGAAACTGATTCAGGCAACTGCCCTTGCCGCGCTGGTCGCCGGGTCCGGCGGGCCGGCCGCGTTGGCGCAGGTACCGGGGATGGGGCCTGGCCCCGAGCGCGCCGGTACCTGGGAAGCCTACGGCGGCCTGCGGTGGAACTTCGGCGAGACCGTCGACTTCGACGGGGGCTCGACGATTGAGACCGACGACGAGGCCAGCCTGGGCTTCGGCTTCGGCTACAACTTCAGCGAGCACCTGCTGGTGGGCGGCGACATGTCGTTCGGCACGGTGGATTACGACGGGCGCCTGCAGTCCGCCGACGACCCCGACGTCAGCCAGGGGATCTCCGGGGAGTTCGATGTCTTCAGCATCGCTGCCAACGCCACGTGGCACTTCATGGAGGGGCCGCTGACGCCCTTCGTCAGCGCCATGCTCGGCTACACCTCGGTGGACACGAACATTGCGGAAGGACCGCCGCAGACCGGCTGCTGGTGGGATCCGTGGTACGGCTACATCTGCACTTCCTTCGTGGATACGAAGACGGAGGATGCCTTCACCTACGGGCTGGCCGTCGGTGGCCGATGGGACTTCGCCCGGGGCTGGTTCGCGCGACTCAGCTACGAGGAGCGCTGGCTGGACATCGGTGAGGCGAGCGGCACGCCCAGCTTCGGCGGCCTGCGGCTCGACATCGGCAGCAGGTTCTGACGGGACGTCCGCGGCGCTCGTGGTCGCCGAGGGCCACGGCTGGTTCCTGCGCCGATTCGATCCGGCCAGGGCGCTACAGTTCCTCGCGATGGTGGAGGCCATGCGCCCGCTCAAGGTCATCACCGGTTTGCTGACCTGTCGCTGACACTGGCCGATGCCGTGGGACTGCCGTTGATGACGGCGCGCCGCGTGAAGTCCTGCTGGTCCACGGACCGGCACATGGGCCTGACCGGCGTTCCGCTGGTCATTCACCAGCACTGAAGGGACCGGCGGATGCCCGGCCGGTGGCGCGACGAGTAGAGGGAGCCCCTGACGAGAGTGGAGACCGTCCGCCGATGACGAGAACAATACTGAGAGTACTGGGGGCAGCACTCGGCGTGATTTTCCTGGTCTTTGCCGCGTACTACGCGCAGCTGGACGAGGAGACCTTACTTCGTCGGGTCGTGACCTGTGCGAATTCGGTCGTGCTGGGCATCGCGTGCCTCGTGTACGCGGTCAGAGGTCAGCTGAAGTCCTGAGGCGCACGGGCCTGCCTCGCCGTCGTGCGTGGTCTACGCCCGGACGGTGGCGCGGACAAGCCACTGCGCCTCTTGAGCAAGGATTTTCTCCTTGCTAGAGTAAGGAGATGCCCCGGATCACGAGCAAGCTCCAGATCACCATTCCGAAGCGCCTGGCCGAGCAGGTCGGCCTGGGCCCGGGCGACGAGGTCGAATTCCTCGCGGCGGGGGACGGCATCCGGATGGTGCCCGCGGGCAAGGCCCGGGCGGGCGCGCTCAGCACACCCGAGCGTCTTCGGCTCTTCCAGGCCGCCAGCGAACGGCAGCGGGCCCGCGACAAGGCCTGGGACAAGGCCCGCGACAAGGCCGGGGAAAAGCCCGGGGACCCCGCCAGGTCCGGCGGCCCCGCGGGCAGCGCGCGGGGCTGGACCCGGAGCGAGCTCTACACCCGTGCCAAGCCTCGTTGACACCAACGTCCTCGTCTACCGGGTCGACCCCCGGGATCCGGGCAAGCAGCGCCGGGCGACGGAACTGCTGGAGGCGGGCATCGCTGACCGCTCCCTGGTCCTCGCGCACCAATCCGTCCTGGAGTTCGTCGCCGCCGTCAGCCGCCCGCTCCGGGGCCAAGTCGGGGGGAAAGCCGGGGGCAAGGCCAGTGCTCCCCTCCTCGCCCTCGCTGACGCGTTGACGGAAGCCGAATCCCTCCTGTCCCAGTTCGACGTGCTCTACCCCACGCGGGACGTGCTGGTGACGGCGATGCGCGGCGCGGCGGCCTACGGGTTGCCCTGGTTCGACGCCCAGATCTGGGCAACGGCAGAGGTCCACGGGTTGCCCGAGATCCTGTCCGAGGATTTCCAGCACGGCCGGCATTACGGCCGGGTCCGGGCGGTCAACCCGTTCCTGGCGGGAATGCGAGTGCACGAGTTGCCGGCGTTGTACGAGCAGTCAGCGTGAGCCCTGCAGCAGCGCCCGCCCCCGCTCCAGGTGGTAGGCCATGCGCGCCGCCAGGAAGCCCTCCCGCACCCCGGTTCTCGCGCCGATCTCCAGCACGGGGGCCGAGGCCGGCTCGAAGGCCGGCCAGGCGGGCAGTCCGGGGCCGTTGGGATCGCCGGTCCGGGCGAACTGGGCCCAGTAGTCCCCCATGAGGCGGCTCACGGCCTGGTCCCGGCGGGTGACGCGCGGGAGGTCCGGCTCCGCCGCCAGCGTGCCCATCACGAAGGGGATGTCATCCGCGTGGGCCGCGCCGGGCTGCCGGGCGCGCCGGTCGTCCGCCACGTAGGAGAAGTGGTAGCTGTAGACCGGTTGCCCCTGCTCGTGCATCCGCTCCGCCAGGAACCGGGAGTGGGACAGGATGACCAGGTCCCCGAACACCGCATCGTCCAGCGCGTCGCCCGCCAGGCCCGGGTAGAGGCGGGCCTTGTCCGCGGCCGGGACGAGTCGCGCGGCGAAGGCCGGGGAGAAGCCACCGCCGATCAGCCGGCCGAGGCTCGCCTCCCAGCTGTTGCCGCCGGTCAGGTAGGGCACCCGGGCCTGCCGGCCGGCCGCAAACAGCAGGCCGGGCTGGTCGGGGAGCGTCGCCCCGTCCACGACGGGCGTGAACCGGTCCCGCTCCCCCATGGCCGCCAGCAACCGGGCCGCCGGCAGGGTGCGGAGGGCCGCGGCGCCCCCGGCGTCCGCCGACAGGCCCAGCTTCCCGAGGTAATCCGCCGCCACCTGGTCAGCGGGCGGGTTGAAGCCCGCCCGGCGCCCGAGGCGGGGCACGGGTGCCATGCCCACCGAGGAACTCTGGCTGATGGCCTGGTGGAACAGCCCCCGGGCCGCGGGCATCACCATCAGGTAGTTCACCGCGTCGGCACCGGCGGACTCGCCGAAGATCGTGACCCGGCCCGGGTCGCCACCGAAGGCCGCGATGTTCCGCTGCACCCACCCGAGGGCCGCGACCGCGTCCAGCAGGCCGTAGTTGCCGACCGGGTGCCCCGGGGCGGCCAGGGCCGGGTGCGCGAGGAACCCGAACATGGCCAGGCGGTAGTTGATCGTCACCACGACGAGGCCCCGGGCCGGCAGGGCGGTGCCGTTCAGCTGCGGGAGGTTGCCGCTGCCCTGGGAGAAGCCGCCGCCGTGGATCCAGACCATGACCGGCAGCGGGGCGGCTGGCCGCAGGTCCGGCGTGGCGACATTCAGGGTGAGGCAGTCCTCGCTGGTCACCCCCGGGTCGAAGGGAAAGGCCGGCGACGCCGGCTGGGCGCAGGTCGCACCGAAGGTGTCCGCCGGCCGGACCCCGCTCCAGGCAGGCGCGGGCCGGGGTGGCCGCCAGCGCCACTCGCCCACGGGGGGTGCCGCGTAGGGAATGCCCCGGAACATCGCCACGCCGTCCACCCGCGTCCCGCGCAGGGCGCCCGTCTCGACACTGGCGGTCGGGCCTGCGGGCGGGCCGACGAAGGCGCAGCCCGCCAGCAGGGCGAGGCACGGCAGCAGCAGTCCGGACCGGGGGCGTGGCCCCGGGAAGGTGGTGGCGCGCCGCAAAGCAGTTGGCATTCGTTCAGCATAGCCCGACATCGGCTCGCGCGGGTCGCGCCATTGCCAGCCCGGCAAACATGATCAGCACCAGCCAGCACAGCGCATAGACCACCAGCTTCGCCGCCCTCGCGACGCTGGTCGCGACGGCAAGCCCCGGCGGGTCCCCCGGATACGCGGCCAGCAGCGCCAGGAAGCCCACGTTCTCCGTGAGGTCCAGCAGCGCCTCGGCAAACGGCAGCAGCAGCGCGCCGGCCGCGATCATCCGGGCGGGCAGCGTCGAGGTCGTGCGGCGCGCGAGCCACGCCCAGGCGAGCGCGGACCAGGCGGCGAGCAGCGGCGGCCAGATGAAGTCCACCACCACGAACTGGTGGTAGAGGCGAATGGACTCCGCGCCATAGTGGGCGTACTCCGCGCGGATCACGGCGGGCGTGATCGGGAAGGCGAGGTCCACCGGGTAACGCCCGCCCGTCACCGCCTGGAAGGCCGGCACGAGCCAGACGCCGAACAGGGCGAAGACCCCCAGCGCAGCCACCAGCAGCAGGAGCACGTTGCGGCCCGTGGCGAGCGCCGCGATGCGCGCGTTGAAGCGTTCGAGCACGGCGTCAGGTTGGCTTGCGCGGCGAGACCCACATGTGGATCTCGGCCCGGCACACGACCTCCCCTGCCCGGTCCCGGATGGTGACGGGCACGGGCAGCTCGGCGGCGGCGCCGAAGGCGGGCAGCTCTGCCACCTCGGCGACTGCCACCAGGTCGCTGCCGGCCTTCTTCAGGTACTCCACGCTCATGCCCTTCGGGATCCAGCGGTGGGTGGCCGGCACCGTGGCCTCGCTCATGATCCCGGCGGCGAGCTCCGCCATGTTGCACATGGCGATGGCGTGCACCGTGCCGAGGTGGTTGGTCACCGCCCGGCGCTTGCGGATCGCCACCGCGCAGTGCCCCGGCCGGAGCGCCAGGAACCGGGGGCGGACCGAGGCGAAATAGGGCGCCTTAAGGCAGATCAGGC
>CALGMY010000221.1 GCA_937958785.1 uncultured Gammaproteobacteria bacterium
GGCCGGGCGGCACGGCGGCGCCGAGCCAGTCCTTGAGGTCGGCGACGCCGTGGCAGTAGTCCCAGATTTCCATCTTGTGCGGCTCGTAGTACAGGGCGTTGACGGTGAAATCGCGCCGCCAGGCGTCCTCCTCGATCGAACCGAAGGAGTTGTCCTTGATGATCCGGCCGGCCTCGTCGAGCACCTGCCGGTCCTCGCTCTCGAGGTCCTCGTTGCCGAGGCCGCGGAACGTGGCAACTTCGACGATCTCGTCCCGGAAGCGGACGTGCACCAGCCGGAAGCGGCGGCCGATCAGCCGGGCATTCCCGAACAGGGCCCGGACCTGCTCCGGGCTGGCATTGGTGGCGATGTCGAAGTCCTTGGGCTGCCGGTTGAGCAGCAGGTCCCGGACGCCACCACCCACGATGAAGGCCTGGTAGCCCGCATCCTTCAGCCGGTAGAGGACCTTGACGGCGTTGCGCGAGATGTTGGCGCGGGAAATCGGATGGTCGGAGCGCGGAATGATGCGCGGGGACTCCGCGGCGGACTCCGGATTGCTCGGCATCGGGTGAGTCAAGGCAACTCCGGCTTGAGCCAACGGCAAGGCCGCCTATAATAGCAGCCCCGCCCCGGCGGCAAAGTCTCCCCAGGCTCCCTTCGTCTAGCGGTTAGGACGCGGCCCTCTCAAGGCTGAAACGCGGGTTCGATTCCCGCAGGGAGCGCCAATCAGGTGAGGAATACCCATGGTGCAGGCGCCAGTCGCCGGGGTCATGCGCCGGCTCGCGGCCGGCGCCTACGACGCATTGCTGCTGGGCGCCCTGTGGATGGCTGCCACCTTCGCCATCGTCGTTTTCCGGGGCGGCGAGCCCGTGCCCGCCGGGGATCCGGCCTACCGCCTGCTCCTGCTGTTGCTGGCGGCGCTGTACTTCGGGGTTTCCTGGGTCCGGGGTGGGCAGACGCTCGGGATGCGGGCCTGGCGCCTGCGCGTCGAGCGCGCCTCGGGTGAGCCCGTCGATCCCCGGACGGGCGCCGTCCGCCTGGTCGCCGGCGCCCTGACCCTCGCGACCTGCGGCCTCGGGCTGGCCTGGCTCTGGTTCGACCGGGACGAACTCACCTGGCACGACCGGCTGGCCCGCACCCGGGTGCTGCTGCTGCCGAAGGATCCGGGCTGAGCCGTGGCGACCGGACCTAGCGGGTCCGGGCAAGGGCCAGTGCCGTCGCGGCGCCAAGGGCGACGGTCGGCAGCCACGCCGTGAGCGCCGGAGCGAGGTTCCAGACCTCCCCGCCGTCCGCCAGGGTCCTGCTGAACAGGAACCAGGTGAGGCCGATCCCGAGACCCGCCAGCATGCGGGTCCCCGCCCCGCCGGACCGGAGCGGTCCCAGCACGAACGGCACCGCCAGCACGCACATGAGGGGCACCGCGCACGCGGAGGCGAGCCGGGACCAGAAGGCCACCTCGTACTCCCGGGCCTCGAGGCCGCTCGCCTTCAGGTAGCGGACGTACCGCCACAGCGCCGTCCCGGTCATCGTCTTCTCGCGCACCACGGCGAGTCCGAGCAGGTCGGGATTCACCCCGACCAGCCCGAGCGCCTCCGGCACGGCGCTCGTGCGCACGGCCTCCGGCATGAAGCGGCTCTCGACGTAGTTGGTGAGGAACCAGCGCTGGTCCGGCTGCGCCCGCACGGCATCGGCGCGCCCGACCGCGGCGAGCGTGCCATCTGCCGCCACCCGGTACACGAAGACGCGCCCGGCGGGATACTGCTCGCCGGGAGGCACCACGTTGAGGATGGTGTCCCGGTCCCGTATCCAGGCACTCTCCCCGGCGTTGACGCCCGCCTGCCCGAACTTGGCGATCTCCCGCTGCTGGCGACCGTAACGCTCGAGCGGCGGGCCGAGGTACTGGCTGATGGCGGCACCCGCCAGGGCGAGGATGATCCCCGTGACGAGGACCGCCTGCGCCAGCCCTGCCGGGGAAACGCCGGCTGCCCGCAGTACGACGAGTTCGCTGCGGCTCGCGAGCATGCCGAGGCCCAGCAGGGACCCCAGCAGCGCAGCGATGGGCAGCAGCTCGGCCACGATGCGCGGCATCTGCAACAGCACCCAGGCCACCGCGCCTGCCAGCCCGTAGTCCCCGACGCCGATGTCATCGAGCTGGCCGACGAACTCGATGAAGGCGGCGATGCTTACCAGGACGCCCAGCACGATGCCCGTCGTGGCAAGTATCGTGCGCAGGATGTAACCGTTCAGGATGTTCATGGCCGGGCGCCCATCGCGACCGGCGTGGACCGGCGCAGCAGCCGGGCAGGCAGGCCCATCTGGTGGGCGTGGAGCAGCGCCGCGGCGGCGAGGAACAGGGCGTGGACCCACCAGAGGCCCAGGGCATCCGGGACCTGGCCCCGTTCCAGCCACCCGCGGCCGGCGGCCAGCAGGTTGGCATAGACGAGGTAGACCAGCACCGCGGCCGTGAGGCCCGCGAAGCGTCCCTTGCGCGGCTCGGTCTTTGCGAGCGGCACAGCCAGGATGGCCAGCACGATCAACGTCAGCGGCACGGCAAGCCGCCAGTGGAGTTCCGCGCGGCTGTCCGGGTCGCTCGCGGCAAGGAGTTCGGCCGTCGTCCGGGCCTCGGGGCCGAACTTCAGCGGACCCGTGCTGGGCAGCTCGAAGGGAATGCCGTGCTCGGCGAATTCCACCAGCCGGAACCGGGCCTCGCCGGGCTGGCCCTCGTAGCGGTGGCCCCGGGCGAAGATCAGCACGCGGGTGCCGTTGCCCACGTCCCGCTGCCAGGCCTCCTCGGCAACGATGACCTCGACGCGCTCCCCCACCCGCCGCTGCACGAAGACGTCCCGAAGGTGCTGGTCGGGCCCCATCGAAGCCGCATACAGGGCGGCCCTGCCGTCGGCGAAACTCACGAAGCGCCCCGCCTCCAGGAGGCCGATCGCAGCCTCGCGCTTCGCCACGGCGGCGAACTGCTCCACCTGCCGGAGCGCCGCGGGGGAAACGACGAGCGCGAGGACCGCGACCCCGGCCGCCAGCACCAGGCCCACCGACAGCACGGCACGGTAGAGCTGGGCGGGCCCAACGCCACAGGCCATCATCGCCGCCATCTCGCTGTCGTGGTAGAGGCGCGCGAGCGCCAGCATGATGGCCAGGAAGAAGCCGACGGGAACGAGGATGGTGAGGTACTGGACCGTGGTCAGGCCGAGCACCTGGAAGATGGCCCCCCGTGGCAGTTTGTTCGCGGCCGCGTCACCGAGTACCGAGGCGAGCTGGTTGGTGACCAGGATCAGCAGCAGCACGAGGGTCACGACCAGCCAGGTCTGCAGGGTCTCACGCCGGACGTAGCGCTTGAGGAGGCCGGACATTACACTAACGGGCGTTCCAACAGGGTTTGCATGCGACTTCCCGCATCACGGCCGACCATGGCAACCACCATGGTTGAGGGGTCGCATGGAGTCAAGCTCCCGCAAATGAGGTCAGCATGCAATACCAGGTAAAGACCGGCGGAGCGGGCCAGCAGCGCACGGCCTGCGCCATCGTCCCGATCTATTCGGCCGGCGAACTGCCAGCCATCACCCGCGCGCTCGACAAGGCCGGCGGCGGGCTCGTCACGCGGGCCATCCGCAACCGGGACATCAAGGGCGATGCGGGTGACCTGCTGCTGCTCACAGCGACGGGCGGCCTGCCCTGCCAGCGCGTCCTGGTCGTCGGCCTCGGCAACCGGGACCGTCTCGACCGCAAGGCCTGGCGCAAGGCGCTGCGCGCGGCCCTTGGCGCCGTGGCCCGCGGCCGGTATGCCGATGCCATCTGCTATCTCACCGCCGAGCCGGCTGGCGATGCGGATGCCTATCGCCGCGCGCGCCTCGCCGTGGAGACCTGGCAGGACGTGAGCTACCGCTTCACCGCCATGAAGTCCGAACCGGGCGAGACTGCGCCGGCCCTGCGGCGGCTCGGCATCGCCGCGGCCAGCCGGGACCAGGC
>CALGMY010000222.1 GCA_937958785.1 uncultured Gammaproteobacteria bacterium
TACCGGGTTCGGTCACGGCCTTCTCCGCGGCCCAGATCGAGGCCTCGGGCATCCAGCGGGCCGACGACTTCATCGCGATGACGCCCGGCGTCTCCATCGTCAATTCGGCCGAGGTTGCCGACACCCAGGTGAACATCCGGGGCATCAACGGCGCCCGGGACGCCGAGACCAACTACGCGCTCATCATCGACGGCGTGCTGATGACGAACCCGGCGGCACTGAACCGGGAGTACACCAACCTGCAGCAGATCGAGGTACTGAAGGGCCCCCAGGGCGCCCTGTACGGCCGCAATGCCGCCGCCGGCGCGATCATCATCACCACCGAGAAACCCGGCGACGAGTGGGGCGGTAACGTCAAGGCGAGCCTCGCCGAGGACGACACCTACACCCTCTCCGGCCTGATCGGCGGCCCGGTGAGCGACACGCTGGGCCTCAGCGTGTCCGGCGACTTCCGGGACACGGACGGCTACTACAGCAACTCCTACTTCGAGACCTTCGGCGGCGACACGGACGTGGTCGACAACTTCCGCAGCTGGGACGTGGCCGCGCGCGCGGTCTGGCAGCCCACCGACGCGCTGACCATCGACGGCAAGGTTCGGGTGGGCGAGGTGGAGGCCGGCTCCATCAGCTTCAACTCGGTATTCCACATCCCGAGCCTGGTGGGCGTGCTCATCGGCGGCTTCGGCTATGCGCCCGAGGTCGCGGCCTTCGGCAACGAAAACGTGAACGGGCACGACTTCAAGTTCGACAACAACATCGTTCCCTTCAACAACCAGGACACTGTCGAGGTGTCGGTCAAGGCTGACTATGACCTGGGCTGGGCCGACCTCACCGCCTGGGGCCTCTACAGCGACATCGAGAACGACCTCGGCGCCGATGGCACCAGCGGCGCCTTCGGGTTCTTCTGGCAGGAACAGCAGTGCATCGATACCACGAACGACCTGGGCTTCTACCCGGTGATCCCGCCCCAGATCATCGTGCCCGAGGGCGCGTTCGGTCCCGGCAGTGGCGGTCCGGCCGGTTCCCTGTTCGGTGCCTACACGCCCACCGCCTGCGACGGCACCCAGTACCAGGTGCGCAACCAGAAGGACTGGTCCTTCGAGGCGCGGCTCGCCTCCAAGGGCGACCAGCGCCTGCGCTGGCTCGCCGGACTCTACTACCTGAACATCGAGCGGGAGGTCGGCGTCAACACCGGCATCGACCGGGGCTTCGGCATCATCCCCGAGCTCTACACCGACGACCCCAACAACCCGACCGAGCAGCTGGTACACGACGAGTTCAACACCGACGTGTACGCCGTGTTCGGCCAGCTCGCCTACGACCTCACCGACACCATCGAGGCCTCGCTGGCCTTGCGCTACGACCGGGAAGAGCGCGACGTGGACAACCTGGTGCCGCTCACGGCGGTCACCCAGTACATCAATACCTGCGACCCCAACGATCCGGTCCCGGGCCTGGACCCCATCAATCCCGGCCTCTGCGCCACGGGCAACATCCCGTCGAAGAGCGAGGAGTTCGACGAGCTGCAGCCCAAGCTCTCCCTCACCTGGGACGCCACCGAGACGGTCACGGCCTACGCCACGGCCGGCGTGGGCTTCAAGAGCGGCGGCTTCAACAACCAGGGGGCCGCGGCCACTGTCGACCTGTTCATCAATGAGCCATTGCTGGGTACCGGGGCGCCCTTCGAGGGCGACTTCGCGCCCGTGGGCATCCAGGACACCTACGACGAGGAGACCTCCTGGTCCTACGAGGCGGGCGTCAAGACCCAGTGGCTGGATGACCGGCTGCGGGCCGAATTCGCCGTGTACCACGTGGACGTGGACGACATGCAGTTCTTCGAGTTCATCGTGGGCGGCTTCGGCCTGCTGCGCGTGGTGTCCAACATCGACGAGGTGGACATCGACGGCTTCGAGGTCGCGCTGAACTACGCGGCCAACGACTGGCTGTCGCTCTACGGCGGCTTCAACTATAACGACACGGAGATCAAGGAGAACACGGCCCGTCCGGACAGCGTGGGCAACAAGTCACCGTACACGCCCGACTACACCTGGAGCGCCGGTGCGCAGGTGCAGTTCCCGATGTCGGCGGACTACGACTTCGTGGCCAGCGCGGACGTCTCGGGCGTGGGCGAGACCTGGTTCCACGTGATCCAGGCGAACGACCGGCCGACGATCTTCACGCTGGTGATACCGCCCCTCGGCCCCTCGAACATGGCCGCGACGGAACGCGACGCCTATGCCCTGCTGAACCTCCGGGCCGGCGTCTCCGCGGACCGCTGGTCCCTGGTGGCCTTCATCAAGAACGCGCTGGACGAGCAGTACCTGGAGGAGGTCATCCCGGCCCCCGAGTTCGGCGGCTCCTTCATCCACCCGGGCACGGAGCGCCGCCTGGGCGTGGAGGCGACACTGAAGTTCTAAGCGCCGTAGGAGCGCCTTCAGGCGCTATCGGAAAAGCCGCTCCTACCAGCCGCTCCTACATGGCGGAGCGGGCGAGGAAGTCGGGCACCCGGACGCCGGAGTCCACACGGTTGAAGGCGGGTGCCCGGGGGCCCTCGGTGCCGTTCAGGCGCTCGCCGGATCCCTTCACGCGCACCAGCTCGGCGAACATCGCGAGCACCGACCGGGTGAGCCGGGCGGCCTCGGCCTGGGACATCTTGCGGACGGAGACCTGTACGGCGGTCTCCTTCTCGGTGGGCGGCACGGCGGCCATGGCCTTTCTCAGGGCCTCGAACCGGGGCCGGATGGCCTCGGGCACCGCATCCTCGCCCAGGCACTCCAGGTGGTCGACATAGGCGGCGATGAGCCGCTGCTTCAGCGGACCGTCACCGGAGAGCGTCCGGACGGCGGCGTAGAACCGGTCTGCAACCTGACACATGCGATCCCTCGTCTTGTTCTTGTTGGCGGGCGTCCAGCTCGTCTTGTTCCGCACGAAAAAAGCGCGTGCAATCAAGATCTAAGGCGAGGAACTATAGCCACCGCCGAGCTGGCGTCAAAGGCGGGATGAGGGATCTGTGAGGGCCGTCACGACGGTCCGGGGGGCATGCGTCATAAGCAGGAGGTGGGCCGGGCAGTTCAAGGCTCGGCAGCCTGGGCATCCCCGTTCAAGGGCAACGTCGGGTGCGCCCTTTGGCGTCCCGAGGCACCGTCGAGTGCGGCCACGTACCGATCGACCATGTGGGCGAGCGTGAAGATGCGGGTGATGCGATGGAAGGACGCTTGCCCCATCGCTTGCACCAGGGCCGGGTCCTGCAGGAGCGTAACCAATGCCGAGCGCAGCGCATTCACGTCATTCCTCGGCAGGAGCAGGCCATTCTCCCCCGGAGCGACCAGATGCTTCTCCGTGCCATCGCCGCGGCTGCACACAATAGCCATCCCCGCGGCCATCGCCTCGTTGATCGCGAGTCCACCGTAGCCCGGCAACACGAATATCCCTCCCCCAGCAAGGATTTCCGCCAGTTGCCGTTTGTCGCCGACATGGCCGCAGAACCGGATCCGGTCGCCGAGCAGCCCGGAGCCCGCAGCAATCTCCTCGAGTTCGGTGCGGTGGGGACCATCACCCGCAATCACCAACTGCGAGGTGGGAAAGCCAGCCGCTATCGATGCAAAGACCCTGACCAGCGCGTCCACGCCCTTCGATGGAATCAGCCTGCCCACGAAGACAATCCGGTCGGGAGCCTTTCGCAACGCACCTGTTGCGACCTTTGCGTAGACACCCTCTATCGCGGCCGTGTCGACCGCGTTTTCCGCCACGAACAGGCGATCCCCCGGAATCGCGTAGGCATAGCTCAGGTGTTCACTCGTGTGCGCGGAATAGCTGATGAATCCGCGAACATGTCCGCGGTAGAAGTGGCCAAGATAGGCGTGATGCAGACGGCGCCTGAGCGTTCCGTGGGCGAAGCGACGCCAGTCCTCGGGGCCGTCGAACTCATACCCCGAGCACCCCCAGGTCATCAAGCCAATTCCGGCCCTCTCCAACCTGCGCGTACCGCCTCGCGCCCAGGCGAGATACGGCAGATACCCCCCCCCGGCAACCAGGACGTCGGGACGCGTCGCCAGTGCGTGCTGGACGGCACCCTCCTGGTACGCACGGCCTAGGAACATCCGCTCGGGAAACTTCAGAAGGGTAAACGTGCGTTCCTCCGGCGCGGGCTCCGCTGTGCCCACGCCAGGAATGCGCACGTTGTCGGCAATGGAGACCGTAAGGTCGACCCGGCGCCCCAACTCCCGGAAGAAGGGCACCCGGTATGGCGGCAACACCTGTTGTTGGATCAGGACCTTCAGTCGCCGCGTCATGCCGCACCCCCTGCGGGCCGACCGCCTGGAACCTTGCCAGGCTCAGTACGGGCGGGATAGGTAGCGGCCGGTGGCCTTGCCGACGATCTGGTTGTTGTCGTAGATCCGCTGGCCCCGGAGGAAGGTGGTCTTCACCCGGCCTGACAGCTCCATGCCCTCGAAGGGCGTGTAGCCCTGCTTGGACTCGGACTCGGCGCCCCGGACCGTCCAGGTCTCGTTCGGGTCCAGGATGGC
>CALGMY010000223.1 GCA_937958785.1 uncultured Gammaproteobacteria bacterium
TTTCTCGGTGGTCTGGTGGGCCAGCCTCCACCAGGGTCCGACGCTGTCCAAGCTCGAGGCGCCGTCGATCGTGGGTGACATGCTCTGGCCCCTGCTCACCATGCTCCTCGCCTTCACCCTGTTCTTCCTCGGGGTCCTCGCCATGCGCGTGCGGGCCGAGGTGCTGGAGCGGGAGATCCAGGCCCGCTGGGCCCAGGACGTGCTGCGCGGCGCCAGCCCGGCGGGCGTAAACTGATGGATGAATTCCTGGCCATGGGCGGCTACGGGCGGTACCTTGCGGTGGCCTACGGGGTGACGGCGCTGGTGCTGGTAGGCAACCTGGTCGCGGCCCGCCGGCGCTTCCGCCGGACCCAGGAGCGGCTCAGGGATCAGCTGGCGCGCCAGGACCGGCGTCGGCCGCCAGCCGGCCTGGATTCCGCCAACAACCCGACATCCGCAGGGAGAGGTGTATGACGCCACGTCGACAGAGAATGATGGTGGTGGGCCTGGTGCTCGTCGGCGTGGCCGTCGCCGTCGGCCTGTCGCTGCGGGCCTTCCAGGAGAACCTGCTGTTCTTCTATACGCCCAGCCAGGCGCTCGCGGGCGAGGCGCCCGATGGCAAGAAGTTCCGCCTGGGCGGCATGGTGGAGAAGGGCAGTGTGCGGCGCGAGCCCGGTGCCCTGGAGGTCCGCTTCGACGTCACCGACAACAAGGACACCGTCACGGTTGCCTACTCGGGCGTGCTGCCCGACCTGTTCCGGGACGGGCAGGGCGTCATCGCCATGGGCCAGATGGGTGCCGACGGCACCTTCAAGGCCGAGGAAGTACTCGCCAAGCACGACGAGAACTACATGCCGCCGGAAGTGGCCGAGGCCCTCGCGGACCAGGGGCACCCGGTTTCCCTGCCGGCCGGTCCGACCCCGAACTGAGGCCTCCCGATGATCCCGGAACTCGGCCAGCTCTGCCTGATCCTCGCGCTGTGCCTCGCCACCTGCCAGGCGGTGTTCGGCCTCGCCGGCGCCCAGCTCGGCAAGCCGGGCCTCATGGCCGCCGGGCCTGCCGCCGCCGCGGGCCAGTTCGTGTTCGTCGCCGGCGCCTTCGGGATGCTCGCCTGGTCGTTCCTCCGCAACGACTTCACGCTGCTCTACGTCGCCAGCAACTCGAACAGCCAGCTGCCCGACCTCTACCGGTTCGCCGCCGTGTGGGGCGGCCACGAGGGCTCGCTGCTGCTCTGGGTGCTGGTGCTCGCCACCTGGACCATTGCCGTCGTGGCCTTCGGCAGCGCGCTGCCCCGGGAAGTCGCCGCGCGCATCAACGGCGTGATGGGCGCGATCAGCGTCGGCTTCCTCGCCTTCATCCTGTTCACGTCGAACCCCTTCCTGCGCCTCAGCCCGGCGCCCCCGGACGGCAACGACCTGAACCCGCTGCTGCAGGATCCCGCCATGGCCCTGCACCCGCCCATGCTCTACATGGGCTACGTCGGGTTCTCGGTGGCCTTCGCCTTCGCAGTGGCGGCGCTGCTGGCGGGCAAGGTGGACCAGGAATGGACCCGCTGGGCCCGGCCGTGGACCACCGCGGCCTGGGTATTCCTGACCGTCGGCATCGCCCTCGGCAGCTGGTGGGCCTACTACGAACTGGGCTGGGGCGGCTGGTGGTTCTGGGACCCGGTCGAGAACGCGTCGTTCATGCCCTGGCTGGTCGGCACGGCGCTGATGCACTCGCTGGCCGTGACCGAGAAGCGCGGCATCTTCAAGGGCACCACGCTGCTGCTTTCCATCGCGGCGTTCTCGCTCAGTCTCATCGGCACCTTCCTGGTCCGGTCCGGGGTGCTGGTGTCGGTCCATTCCTTTGCGGCCGACCCGGCGCGCGGCCTGTTCATCCTCGGCTTCCTGGCCCTGGTCATCGGCACCGCGCTCGGCCTGTATGCCTGGCGGGCACCGACCCTCGACCGGGCCGTGGGTTTCAAGCCGTTCTCCCGCGAGAGCTTCCTGCTGGTGAACAACGTCCTGCTGTGCATCGCTGCCGGCCTCATTTTCCTCGGCACCATCTACCCGCTCATCCTCGATGCCCTGGACGCCGGCAAGATCTCGGTGGGGCCGCCGTACTTCGAGACGGCCTTCCTCATCCCCATGCTGCCGCTGCTCGTGGCGGTTGGTGTCGGCATGCACACCGCCTGGCGCAGCGCGAGCACCGGCGACGTGGGCCGCAAGCTGCGCGTCCCGGCGGCAGCAGCGGTCCTGGCCGGCATCGCCGTGCCCCTGCTCGTGTACGGGGGCGGCGGCCTGCTGACCATGGCCGGCATGGGCGTCGCGGCGTGGCTGGTCGTGACTGCGCTGCTGGATCCCATCCGCCAGCTGGCGGGCCGCGGACCGCGTCTTACCCGCGCCGGCCTCGGCATGTCCGTCGCCCACCTGGGCCTCGGGCTATGCGTGCTCGGCATCACCGCGACGTCCAGCTTCGGCCTCGCCAACGACCAGCGGCTGGCCCCGGGCGAGACGGCCCGCATCGGTGACTACGAGATAGCGTTCGCCGGTACCCGGCCGGTGTCCGGCCCCAACTACCAGGCCCTGCGGGGCGACGTGACCGTGACCCGCCAGGGCAAGCCGGTGGCCACACTACATCCCGAGAAGCGCACCTACTCGGTGCGGGGCTCGCCGATGACCGAGGCGGGCATCGACGCCGGCTGGTCCCGGGACGTCTTCATCGCGCTCGGCGATCCGCTGGGCGACGACGCCTGGAGCGTGCGGCTCCAGTACAAGCCGCTCGTCCGGTTCATCTGGTTCGGTGCCCTCGTGATGGCCCTCGGCGGCATCCTCGCGGCCTCCGACCGGCGGTACCGGGTGCGTGCCCGGGAGGCGGCGCCACTCGCGGCGCAGCCGGCGCAGCCCTGACCTTGACGGAGGCCCCGGCAGCGCGCGGTTCCTGGTGGCGCTTCCTGCTGCCGGTCGGGATCTTTGCCGGCCTGGTCGCGGTGTTCCTGGCCGGCCTCGGCAAGGATCCCACGCTGGTGCCGTCACCCCTGGTGGGCAAGCCGGCCCCCGAGTTCAGCCTGCCACGGCTCG
>CALGMY010000224.1 GCA_937958785.1 uncultured Gammaproteobacteria bacterium
CCTTGTAGTTGCCCCGCTGCTGGTCGAACTCCAGCTCCACCATGCCCTGCTTGGCCGCGTCCTCGAGCAGCTCCGAGAAGCTGCGGTAACCGTACACGGTCTCGTTGAAGCCGGGATACACGCGGCGAACGGTCTGCTTCACCAGCGAGCCCCAGAGCGGGTCGTACTCCTGGGACAGGGACTCGACCGTCTCCGCGACCTTGTCCAGCGCCTCGGCCTGCTCCGTGTTCTTGGAGGGCTTGGCCCGCGTGCGCGGCCGGCGCGAGACCGCGATGAGGTCGTCGTAGAAGATGAACTCGTCGCAGTTGGATGCCAGCAGGTCCGACGTGGAGTTGCGGACGCCGCAGCCGATCACCCGCTTGTCGTTCTCCTTGAGCTTGGACGCCAGGGGGGAGAAGTCGCTGTCGCCCGTCAACAGCACGAAGGTGTCGATGTGCGCCTTCGAGTAGCACATGTCCAGGGCGTCGACGACCATGCGGATATCGGCGCTGTTCTTGCCGCTGACCTTGGTCTGGGGGATGTCCACCATCTCGAAGCCCTGCAGGTGGAACTCCTGCATGAAGTTCCGGTAGCGGGTCCAGTCGCAGTAGGCCCGCTTGGCGACGATGCGGCCCTTCTCCAGCAGGCGCTTCAGCACCAGCTCGATGTCGAACCGGGCGCCCTTGGTGTCCTGGACGCCGAGCGCCAGGTTCTCGAAATCCACGAAGACGGCAATCGCGACTTCGCTGTTGCGGTTGATATCCGTGGCCATGGTGTTCCTTGCAGCGGTGCGCCGGGGGCGCGTCGAAGGCGGGCATCATCCCACAGCGTGGACAGGCTGGCGGGAGGAAATCCGGTTTTGGCGTTTTTACTGGTATCCGGAATTCGTTTTGCTAGGCTTAAGCCATGGACCTGCGCCAGCTCAAGTATTTCTGTGCCGTCGTCGACCAGGGCAGCTTCCACCGGGCCGCGGATGCCCTGAATATCTCGCCGCCCGCCTTGAGCCTCTCGATCAAGAAGCTGGAGTCCGAACTCGGGGTGACGCTGCTCGAGCGCAAGCCCGGCGGCATCCTCCCGACGTCCTTCGGCAACTGCCTCTACACCAGCGCCCAGGCGATCCAGGCCAACGTCGAGGCCGCGGTGGACCAGCTGAACCGGATCCGTGGCATCGGCAATGGCCGGGTCAACGTCGGACTCCTGCCCTACGGGATTCCCTCGGCCATGGGCGAACTCATCGGCCGCTTCTGCGACCGCTACCCGGGCCTGCGCGTACAGACGGCGCTCGGTTCCTACGGCTACCTGGTCGGACGCCTGAACGAGGGCGAGCTGGACTTCATGGTCTCCGAGTCCGAGGCCCCCGCGAGCCGGCAGGTCGTGCATGAGCCCCTGTTCCGCCTGCGCTACGGGCTGGTCGTCGGGCAGAAGCACCCGCTGGCTGGCCGGCGCAACCTGAGCCTCGCCCGGGTGATGGACTACCGGCTCGCCTACGCCAGCACCTGGCGCTTCGTGCTGGAGAACTGGGAGGACGCGTTCGCGGACGCCGGTGTCGAGCCGCCGCCGCAGCCCATGGGCGAGGCGACCGACGATTTCCTGCGGGCCATGCTGGCCAACTGCAACATGGTGGCGGTGGTGCCGATGATCGGGACCATCCTGGACGCCATCGAGTCGGGCCAGCTCGCCGAACTGCACGTCCCCAAGGTGGAGTGGTACAGCACCGTGGCCCTCGTCTACCGCAACGACGAGACCCTGTCGCCGGATGCCCGGCTACTGCTGGACGAGACCCGCCGGCAGCTGGCCGTGCCCATGAACTGAGGAATCCCCATGCGCATTCCACTTGCCCTCGTCTCCGGACTGCTGGCCGCCGCACTGGCCCTGCCCGTGCCGGCCGCGACGGGCACCGGGTCCGCACCAGCCGGCAGCTGGAGCCACGTGGGCGGTGATGCGGGCGGCTCCCGCTACTCCCCCCTCGGCCAGATCGACCGGCGCAACGTCTGGCGCCTCGAGCGTGCCTGGAGCTGGCGCCACGGGGAGTTCGTGGAATTTCCGGAGCGACGGCCCTTCGCGGGCTTCCACGCCACGCCGATCCTGCTGCCGGATGCTGCCGGCGGCAGCCTGGTGGTATGCACGCCCTCGAACCGGCTCGTCGCGCTGGACCCCGCCACGGGCAAGGAACGGTGGACCTTCGATCCCCGCATCGAGGTGACGAAGGCGCCGAAGCGGCTGAAGTGCCTCGGCGTCACCTACTGGCACGATACCGCCGCGCCCGCAGGCGGCCGGTGCGCACACCGGATCCTCGCGGGCACCAACGACCGGCGCCTGCTCGCGGTCGACGCGGCGAGCGGCACGCCCTGCGAGGACTTCGGCACCAACGGCCAGGTGGACGTGAACCCGTTGTTTGCCGCCGCAACCCCCGCGCCAGCCGATCCCTGGGGCGTGCAGTTCTCCGCCCCGCCCGTGGTCGTGAACGGCGTGCTGGTCATCGGCCACATCAACAACATGAAGAACCAGTACGCCAGCGCCCCCAGCGGGGCCGTGCGGGCCTTCGACGCGCGCACCGGGCAATTCCTCTGGAGCTTCGACCCCGTGCCCGGGATTGGCGGCGGCAATGCCTGGAGCCTCCTGTCCGTCGACGAGGCCCGGGACCTGGTCTTCATCCCCACGTCGAGCGCATCGCCGAACTGGTTCGGGGGCACGCGTCCCGGCGACAACCGGCACGCGAACTCGGTGGTGGCCCTCAAGGGTCGCACCGGCGAGGTCGTCTGGAGCTTCCAGACCATCCACCACGACGTGTGGGACTGGGACACGCCGGCCCAGCCACTGCTGGTGGACGTGCCCCGCAACGGCCGCAAGGTGCCGGCGGTGGTGATCCTGACCAAGCAGTCGCTGGTCTTCGTCCTGGACCGGGCGACTGGCCGGCCGCTGTTCCCGGTGGAGGAACGCCCGGTGCCAACCGACGGGGTGGCGGGGGACGTCCTGTCGAAGACCCAGCCCTTCCCGGTGAAGCCGCCACCGCTGATGCCCACCCGGCTGTCGCCCGATGACGCCTGGGGGCTCACGTTCTGGGACGAGAACCGCTGCCGCGATCTCATCGCCAGCGCGCGCCATGGCGACCTCTTCACGCCACCGAGCGACCAGGGCTGGATCATGTACCCAGGTTCGGCCGGCGGCATGAACTGGGGCAGCGGCGCGTACGACCCCGGCCGCAGCCTGCTGGTGACCAATCTCTCCCGGATCGGCCTGTACCTGAAGCTGGTGCCGCGGGCGCAGGTCCCGCCGGCGGAATCCTTCGATCCCACCCGGGGAGCGCCCATGGGACCACCGGGCATCATCGAGGGCACACCCTGGGCCATCGAGCAGCGAATTCTGCTCGGTCCCACCATGATGCCGTGCACGCCACCGCCCTGGGCCACCCTCGTGGGGGTGGACCTCGCGGCCGGCGAGATCCGCTGGACGGTACCGCTCGGGACGATCGACAAACTGGCGCCGGTGCCGCTCCCGCCGCTGAAGTGGGGCGCCCCGGTGACCGGCGGCCCCATCGTCACCGCCGGCGGACTCGTCTTCATCGGCTCGACCGCCGACCAGCGCCTGCGGGCCTTCGACACCGAGACGGGCGCCGAACTCTGGTCCACCCCTCTGCCCGCTTCCGCCCACGCCAACCCCATGACCTACGAGCGCAACGGCCGTCAGTACGTGGTGGTCGCCGCCGGGAGCCACATGTTCATCA
The DNA here is from genome assembly GCA_937958785.1 of uncultured Gammaproteobacteria bacterium. GTDB lineage: Bacteria > Pseudomonadota > Gammaproteobacteria > Steroidobacterales > SHZI01. The sequence goes on from CALGMY010000224.1 coordinate 3,704, forward strand.
ACGCGGCGACCATCGACGACTGGCTGGTCGCCTATGCACTGCCGGAAAAGTATCTCGAAACGGGGCGTTAGGCCCGATTAACCGGGTGTTCAGCCTGCGAACGCGAGGCTGTCCCCGCGCCTATGGATTCCGGATTTGCTGCGTGCCATGATCGGCCCGCTTCGTATTTCGCAAGCCACCTGATGGCAGGAGTGCCCCAACCATGAAGTCGAGTCTCATCGCAGCCGTCGCGCTGCTGGCTATCGGCCCGCTCACCGCCTCCGCCCAGGACGGTGCCGGTCACTGCAACTACGTCCAGAAGAACATGTTCGCCGGCCCGTTCAAGGTCTGCGACCAGCCGGTCAGCCCCGAGAAGTGCGCCGAGCTCGGCAAGACCGACGAGAACAGCGACGCCGTGCACGGCGCCGGTGAGTGTGCCAGCGACGGCAAGGTTGGCGTGTGCGACATGGGCGACGCCGGCAAGCGGGTCTACTACGAGGGTGACCCGGGCGGCCTCGAGATCGGCTGCGGTTTCCAGGGCGGTGAGTGGAAGGCCGGCTGATCGCCCGCCAGCCGTAATCGCAACAGTGAAGGGCCGGCGCCGTGAGGCGCCGGCCCTTTTTCTTTTCAGCGCAGGCCCCGGATCACGATGTTGGGCAGGCGTGAGTTGTCCCAGCCGGCCTTCAGCGGCTCCATCCCGTTGTGGGGCCCGAGCCGGACGATCACGAGGTCCAGGGCCCGGGACACATAGACCCGCTGGCCGCCACGACCGAGCAGCATGAACATGTCGGGTGCCAGCAGCGGCTCGGACTGGGGCCGCTCCCGGTCGCCGGGCCGCAGCTGGGTGCTGCCGAGGTCAGGCCCGAGCCACGTGAAGTAGCCGTAACCCGCGAAGGCCGGCGACGGCGTAATCATCGCGTCGATCCATGCCGCCGGCAGCACGGCATTGCCCCGGACCATTCCCCGGTCCTTCATCAGCAGGCCCACGCGGGCCCAGTCCATCGCGGCGGCGAGCATGCAGCAGGCCGTCATTGCCGTGGCGCCCTCGCCCTCCCGGTCAAGCCACACCGCCGCCGGCTGTCCGCCCATGGGCCGCCAGATCCTCGTGTCCAGCCACTCGGCGAAGGGGCGCCCCGTCGCCCGCTGCACGATCAGCCCGACGAGGGCCGCGTTGAGGTCGTTGTAGTCGAAGGTCTTGCCGGTAGCGCCGGTGAGCGGCGTGCGCAGGTAGACGGGGGCACGGTCGGAGCTGTTCAGCACGCGGAAGGCCGAATCGCTGGCGAACGGGTTCAGCGTGAACCGGGCCTGGGCGAGGCCGCTCGCCATCTGCAGGAGGTCCACGATGCGGATCGCGCCCCGGGGATCGCCGGCCCACTCGGGCAGGTAGGTCGAGACGGGTTCCTCGACGGAAGTGATGTAGCCCTCGGCAACGGCGGCGCCGAGGGCGAGCGCCGCAAGGGTCTTCATCATGGACTGGGACTGGGTGAGCCGCTGCCGGTCCCAGCCGGGCGCGTACCACTCCGTCTGGACCACGCCCCAGTGCACGACGATCAGCGCGTAGGAATCGAATGCCGCCGCGTACCGCTCGGCCTCCCGCAACGCGGCAGGCGCAACCGTCAGCCCGTCGGGCGCGGCCACCGGCAAGGTGGCCACCGGACCGCCGCCCACGGCCGCCGTGGGCCGGAAGTCCATGTGGTCCGGAGACAGGTGCGTGAGGATGTTCCACCAGCGCCGCCAGAATGGCGGGTCCTGCCAGTACGACACGTTGACGGCTGCCGTACCCGTCAGCAGCAGGAGCAGTCCGGCGATGAGGAAGGGCTTGCTGCGCACGGCCTGCATCTCACACGGAACAGCGGCTGGCGTCCAGCCCGGTGAATCCGCCCGGCACGGGCTCGCGAAGCCCTACCCGTCCCCAATGACCGCTGACCCCACAAGGAGAACATCCCCATGACCGCTCCCGCCCTCCGCTTCCGCATCGCCGCCGGCCTGGCCGCCCTGGCCCTGGCTGCCTCGCCCGTGGTCTTCGCCGGGGCCCACTCCGGCGGTGGCGCACCCAAGCCTGCCGACATCGTCGACACCGCGGTGGCGGCCGGCTCCTTCACCACGCTGGTGACCGCGGTCAAGGCCGCCGGCCTGGTCGACGCGCTGAAGGGCCCCGGGCCCCTCACCGTGTTCGCCCCCACCGATGCCGCCTTCGCCAAGCTGCCCGCGGGCACGGTCGAGGACCTGCTCAAGCCGGAAAACAAGGAGAAGCTGAAGGGCATCCTCCTGTACCACGTGGTATCCGGCAAGGTGATGTCGACGGACCTCAAGGGCACCGTCAAGCCGGCGACCCTGCAGGGCGCGACCCTCACGATCGTCGCGGGCAATGGCGTCAAGGTGAATGACGCCAACGTGGCCAAGGCCGACATCGAGGCCAGCAACGGCGTGATCCACGTGATCGACGCCGTGGTCCTGCCGCCGGCCCAGTAGCCTCATCGCCTGCCCGGTGGCCGGGGCGAGCGCCCCGGCCACCATCCGGCCAGGCCCCCTGGCGGACGGCAGGATGATCGGCCTGTTGTATGATGACGGTCGTCGCAACAACCCCTGCCACCCGGCGCCTTCGCCGCGGCCCATCGACCGTATTGAGCACCACCTCTTCCATCCTCGAACGCGTTGCAGCGGGAGACAGTGCCGCGGTCAGCGAGTGCCTGGACCGCTATGGCGACCTGGTCTGGTCCCTGGCCCGCCGGTACCTCCGGAACGCGACTGACGCCGAGGATGCGGTCCAGGACATCTTCATCGACATCTGGGGCAGTGCTGCCCGCTACGACCGCAACATCGCCAGCGAGGTGGCCTTCATCTCCACCATCGCCCGCCGTCGGCTGATCGACAAGATCCGCCAGTTCGAGCGGCGGCCCCTCATGGACTCCCTCGACGACGAGGAGGGCGCGCCCATCGACCCGGGCATCCCGGCCACGGCCGAGGAGGACACCGAGGTCACCATCGTCGAGCGGGTCCTGGCCGAGATGGACCCCGAGCACCAGAAGGTGCTCGCCATGTCACTCTACGAGGGCTACAGCCACAGCGAGATCGCCGAGCGGCTCTCCCTGCCGCTCGGTACGGTCAAGACCCGGGTCCGCCGCGGGCTGATCCACATCCGGGAGCAGCTGAACATCACCGCCGCCGGGGATCCGGCCGAGGAGCTGCTGGGATGAACGCCACCCACCGGCACGACCGCGAGCGGCTTGACGAACTCCTGGCGGACGAGGCCGCGGCCGCCCTGGAGGCTGCCGACGCCACCGAACTGCAGGAACTCCTGGCCCGCCACCGGGCAGTCGACAGGGACCAGCTGGTCCAAGCCGCGGCACTGGCCCAGGTCGCCTTCCTGCGGCGGGCGCGGCGGAGCGCTGCGGCCCCCGGTTCGACGGTCGAGCGCATGCCGGCCGGGCTGCGCGCCCGGCTGGAGCGCCAGGCCGGGCTTCCGGCCGCCCGGCTGCGGGCGGTGGCGCCCCTGGCCCCCGAGGCGCCGCGTCCCGCGCCAGCAGTCACTCCCAGCCGCACCAGGATGCCCGCCAGCGCGTGGCTCGGCTGGGGTCTCGCCGCCGTGCTCGCGCTCGCGCTGGTCCTGCCCCGCACGGAGCAGTCCGGCAACGCCCCCGCGCTCGACCTCGCGGCGGAGCGCTCCGCCTTCGTCACGGCGGCCCCCGACGTCGTCGTGCTGCCCTGGTCGCCGCCCGCGTCAGCGGGCTACGAACAGGTGACGGGCGACGTGGTCTGGAGCGAGGCCCGGCAGCAGGGCTACCTGCGCCTGGCCAACATGCCGGTGAACGATCCGGCGACGTCCCAGTACCAGCTCTGGATCGTCGACCCGGAGCGGGACTCGCGCCCCGTCGATGGCGGCGTGTTCGACGTGACCTCGTCCGGGGAAGTCATCATCCCGATCCAGGCCAAGCTCCCCGTGCGCGCACCCCGCGCCTTCGCCATCACCGCCGAACAGCCGGGTGGCGTGGTGGTCTCCGCTGGACCGCTGCTGGTGGTCGCCAGCAGCTGATCCCGCGGAACCTCAGCTCTTCTCGAACTGGCCCCGGATGGCCTCGCCCATCCACTTCATGAAGTTGTCGTGCTGCACGAGCCCCTTGGGGTTGAACTCGTAATCGAGGCCCTTGAGGTCACTGCGCAGCTTGGCCTGGACGGTGCGGGCACCGATCAGGTTGGTGACCACGAGCACGCGCTGGCCCTTGCCGGTGGCAGCCTCGACCATTTCGCGCAACTTCCTGACGTTGGCCTCCCGGATTTCCGGCGGCGCGTCGTCCTGCAGGGTCAGGCCGCGCACGTCGGCGAAACCGCCATCCGACCTGACCACCTTCGCGAGGCCCTGCAGCACGCGCAGCTCCCGCTCGTTGTCCTCGGCGGAACTCGGGCCGTGGCCCGCGATGATCACGACCTCCTTGGCCGGGTCCTTGCTGATCTCGAGGGCGTGGTCGATCAGGATCTCGGCCACCAGCGGGTCATCACCCGGCGGGTCCACGAACAGCAGCTTCGCATCGGTCTTCACCCGGGGTACCGTGGCGAATTCCGCGGTCTCCTGCTGGCCGAAGATGTACAGCCACTGGCGATAGAGCTCGTTGGTGGCGGACGACGTGATCGGCACCACCGCGATCTCCTTCGCGCCAGCAGCCGTCAGGTCGTCCAGCGCGATCTGGATGTGGTCCGACATCATCATGGCCATGCCGACGCCCATCGACGTGGGGAAGATGTTGCCGATGGGCTGGACCTGCTGCTTGAAGATGCGGTCTCCCTGCTCCCGGAAGCCATGCATGAGGATCAGCACGCCCTGGCCGCCCTTGACGTCCGGCGGGCTGATGTACCAGGCGTACTCCGGGCCCATCATGTCCATGGAGAGGGCGATTTCCGCGTCGCTGTATTTCTCGTACAGCGCCACCTTCTCCCGCAGTTCCTTCATCAGGGCCGCGTCCATCTGGTGCTTCATGCCATAGAGGCTGCGACCCTCCGCATCCCGCGTCTTGTCCATGGCATGGCCCGAGTGGTCCATGGTGGAGTGATCCATGGTGGAGTGGTCCATGGACTCCTTCTCCGCCGCGAGGGCGGCTACTGCGGCGAGGCAAAGCCCCGGAAGCAGGGTGGCGGGGCGCCGGAGCGGGAGCGGGAGCGAAACGCTGGGTTGCATCGCAGGTTCTCCTCGGAGGTTGTCCCCGATGCTAATCACGGCTCGCGCCACTGATCAACTGCCGCCGGAAGAATCGCCAGATCTCTTCCGCCGCGGGCACGTCGTGGCTGGTGCGGCCGAGGATGCGGGGCATCGCCTTCCTGGGATGCGGGATCGTGTGACCGCCGCCGTGGATGGTGATGAGGTCCACTTCCGGCCGGTCACTGGCGGTCCACACCATGCGCGTGGCGACCGTGCCGTCGGCCGGATCGGCGTCGGGATAGCGATGCTCGAAGGGAGGCTCCGTGTAGCCCGCGAGGTTGCTGAAGTACCGGGCCGTGTCCAGTGAAGACTGCACTTCCCCCCGGCGATTGATGGGTCCGATGGACGTGATGCGTCCGCCATCGTAGGGGCTGACCGGATCCGCGTCGCCGTTCACCAGCAGCACGGCAACCGGCTGCCGAGTGGGTGTGCACTCGGAGTTGGCCACGGCGGGCAGTGACGCCGCGATCGCCGCAACGCCGGCGATGAAGTCCGGCGCCTCGAGGGCGAGGCGGAAGGCCATGTGCCCGCCGTTCGAGAGTCCCACCGCGAACACCTGGTCTGCGGCAAGTTGTCGCCCCTCCAACGCGGGGTCGCCCTGGAGGCGCCCGACGACCGCCCGGAGGAACTGCACGTCGTCGAGTGCGCGCCGCTTTGCCGCGAAGTCGCCCTCCCGGCGGCAGTCGTTCCAGTGGCCCTCGAACCCCTCGGGGTAGACGATCACGGCCCCGTCCCGGTCGGCGATCTCCTCGAAGGCCCAGCCCGTCGTGGCACGCATGCGTTCGGCAGAACTCGCGGCCCCGTGCAGTACCAGCAGGACAGGCGCCGGGTCGGCCAGGCGGCCGGGAATGTAGGCAAGGAACCGCCGGCTCACACCCCCCACGTCCAGGCGGCGCTGCTCAACCTTGCCCGTGAGGGCCGGCTGCGGGTACGCCGGCGTCCGCAGGCCCCAGGACCACAGCCCGAGGCCGCCGAGCAGGACGATGGCCAGCAGGCCGGCGATGATCCGCAGGATCGGCGACATTATTTCCGCGCCCAGTTCCCCAGGTACTCGTCCCAGCGGCTGTCGACCAGGGTAAAGGCCCCGGGTGCGCCTTTGACGAGCAGGTCCCGGTTCAGGGGTGCCCAGGTCTTCGGGCCGCCCTCCGCCTCGAGCTGGCGGGTGGCGTCGATGATCATCTTGCTGGACAGGGCCCAGTGGCTGCGGCTCGGGTCCGGCATCATCATCTGGGTCTGGGGGATCAGCAGGCTCGCGGTGGGCTGCCAGCGGGCTCCCAGCGCGTGGAGGATCTGGCTCGGCTCCAGGATGTTGATGTCCTTTTCCACCACGATCACCACCTTGTTCAGGCCGATGTTCGCCGCCAGGTACTGGCCGGCCGCCATGCCCTCGCCCGGCAGTTTCTTGTCGATGCTGATCACGATCACCCCGTTCGCACCCCGGGGCGAATACAGGCCCGTGAGGTTGGGGATCAGCTTCCGGTACAGGAAGAAGTTGGAGGCGACCTGGGGCGCCCGGGGCATGTCGCACGTGAGCCCGGTGAACGAGTTGACGATCCAGGGCTGGCGGCGGTGGGTGACGCACTGGATGTTCATGAAGAAGTTGTTGGGCTTCATGGGGCCGAGGTAGCCGTACATCTCGCCGTAGGGCCCTTCGTCGAGTCCTTCGTCCAGGGGCACCTCGCCCTCGATGATCATCTCGGCGTGGGCCGGCACCCGGATGTGGCTGGTTTCGCACTTCACGACCTCGAGGGGCGCGCCCCTGAGCCCCCCGGCGAATTCCAGCTCGTCCTCCTGGAAGCCCGCCATCTTGGTGCTGCTGGCGCAGAAGGTGAAGGGATCGGCGCCTACGGCAATGGCGACCTTGGCCACCTTGTCACCGCGCTTCTTCATCATGTTGAGCAGGCGCCAGCCGTGCTGGCTCGGCTCCGGGTTGATGCTGATGCGCCGGGCGTCGCGCACCTGGCAGCGGTAGGTGCCCGTGTTCTTGCCGAACTCCGGGTCGTCCATGATCACGGAAGTGATGTTGATGTAGCGCCCGGCGTCGGCCGGGTTGTTCTGCAGCCAGGCGAACCGACCGATATCGATGGCATCGCCCTTCAGCACGACCTCCTTGCAGGGCGCCGCACGCGGGTCCCGCACGTCGACCGGCGGGATGCGCCGCCAGCTGCCGGAGGGGTCAAGCCGCTTCTCCAGCTCCTTCAGCACCGCGTGGTACATCTGCTGGTGATCCGCCGTGATCTCCGGGACGCCGAACAGCACCGCCTCGTCGGGCCAGCGACCGTAGGGATTGGCGAGCAGGGGGCCTTCCCGCCACTCGCCCCCGATGCGGATGCGGTCCACCATGAAGGCCGGTGCCTGCTCGATGCCGAACTTGTCGATGAGCCGGTAGGCAAACGCCGTGACCTCGTAACGGTCCTGGTCCATGGCGTCGATGTGCAGCACCCGGCCCCGGGAGTCGAGTTCCCGGACGTAGTCCCGGATGGAGTCGAAGCGGTGGGCAGACGCGGGTCCGGGCCTCGCTACGGCGCTCATGGCGACATCCTGCGGTGGCGTGGTGACCGACTCTATCAGGGACGGCCGAGCCGGCGCAGGAGCCGCGCCGGGTCGGGGTCCGGCCAGCCGGCTTCCCGCCAGCGGGCGAGGGCCCGGTCCATCAGCGCCGGCACCGGCAGGGACACGGGGCCCGTGTCGAGGCTCCGGGTGGCGTCAACCACCAGCTTGCTGCCGAGCTTCCTCCCCTCCGCGTCCGGCGTGACGGCGTGGTCCATGGCGGCGGGGAATCCCGTCAGGATCTCCACGTCCCGGCGGGGATCCACGTGGGAACTCATCACCCAGTCCAGGTCTTCCCGGTCGCGGACGTCGATGTCCTCGTCCACCACGGTCACGCGCTTCAGCGACGTGGTGCGGGCGACCAGCCGCCCAACCTCCTTCGCGTGGCCCGGGCGCCGGGGCGTCATGCTGATGACGATGTGGGACGCGCCGCCGCCGAACATGCCGTCGATCCAGGCGTCCCGGACGGTGGGCTCGCCGTGGTCGTGGCGGAGCAGCTTCCGGATCAGCGCGGCGTTGGAGAGGCCCTGCAGCGTCGTGCTTTCGGACGGCGGGATCTGGCTCGCGAGGCCGCAGTAGATCGCGTCCCGCCGGTGCGTGATGGCCGTGATGCGGGCGACGGGTCGCGGCTGGACGTCGCTCATGTAGCCCGCCGACTCGCCGAAGGGCCCCTCGGGCTCCAGGAGGCCGGGCAGCACCTCGCCCTCGATGACGATTTCCGCGTTGGCCGGCACCAGCAGGCCCGAGGTGCGGGCCTTCACGAGCGGGATGGGCGCGCCCCTGAGCGCGCCCGCCACGGTGATCTCGTCCATGCCCATCGGCAAGTTCGCGACGGCCGCGAGGTACACGGCCGGCTCGGCGCCGATGACCCAGGCGATGGGGCCCGGCCGGCCCTGCCGGAGATCGCTCTCCGCGCAGGCGTGGCCCTGCCGGCCGGGCGCCAGGTTCACGATGACCGAACGCCGGTCCCGGATCTTCGTCCTGTACACGCCCATGTTCTGGACGCCCGTGTCCGCGTGCCGGTTCACCACGCAGGTCGTGAGGTAGGGCGCCGGATCGCGCCCCGGGGTCCACACGGGGATCGGCAGCCGGCCGAGGTCCACGTCATCGCCCGTCAGCACCACCTCCTGGCAGGGGGCCGCGCCGACGACCACCGGTGGGAGGGGCGCGAGCAGCGCCTGCTCCCAGCGGTCGTTGATGGCACCGGGCGGGACGCCGAGTGCCTGGGCGTAGCTGTCGACGGAAGCACCGAGGGCGCCGGTGACCAGCGGGAAGGGCGAGTTCCCGACCCGGTCGAAGCGGAGGCCGAAGCGCTGCGCCGGGGGCAGGCCCTGGAAGACCCATTTGACGAGGCAGCCCGGCTCCCAAAGCGGGTCCACGGGCCCGGCAACGCGCTTCAGCCGGCCGGCCCGCTCGGCCTCCGCCAGGAATTCCCGGAACGAACCGCCATTCATCCACCACCTCCCGCGCGACGAAGGGTAGTGTGCAGGCACCGCTGCGGTCCACTACACTCCCGCCCCGATGAAATGGCTGAAACGCATCCTCGCCGGCCTTGCCGCCCTCCTCGTCATCGGCTGGCTCGGCCTCGTGGCGTACGCCTACTGGCCGACCGGCATCGAGGAGGTTCCCGCCGTGAACCTCGCGGGCCCGGCCGACCGCTTCGTGGGCGTGGACGGCGTGAACATCCGCTACCGCACCTGGGGCACGCCGGGCGACGACAAGCCCACTGCCCTGCTCATCCACGGCTTCGCCAATTCCGTGCAGAGCTTCCGGCGGGTGGGGCCCCTGCTCGCGGACCGCTACTACGTGGTGGCCTACGACATGCCGGGTTACGGGCTCTCCGACAAGCCGGCACCCTTCGACTACCGCAACGCCCACCAGGCCGAGGTCGGTGCGCGCCTGATCCAGGCCCTGGGCCTCAAGAACGTGGTGGTGGGCGGCCACTCGCTGGGGGGCGCGATCGCGCTCCGCGTGGCGCTGCAGTCGCCCGAGGTCATCGGCCTCGTGGTCATGAACCCCGGCATCATCACCACCGGGGTGCCGCCCATCGCCAAGTACCTGGTCTTTCCCCTGCCCCGCATCCAGGCGAAGCTGTTCGGCGACCCGGAGTTCCGCACCAGCTTCCTGAAGCGCTCCTTCGTGGACCCGTCCCTCGTCACGGACGAGGTCGTGCGGGAGCTCAGCCTCACCTCGCGCAGCGAGAACTACCTGGTGGGCATGACCAACCTGATGGGCCAGTACAACGACGCCGACGAGGTGCCGATGCTCCCGCAGCTCAAGGTGCCGTCGCTCATCGTGTGGGGCCAGCAGGATCGCGGCAAGCCGGCTGGGGAATTCCAGGCGCTGAAGGACCAGCTGCCCAACAACACCGCGGTGCTGGTACCGACCTCGGGCCACTACGTACAGGAAGAGGCGCCCGCCGAGACCGCCGCGGCCATGCTCGCCTTCGCCGACCGGGTCATGCCTGGCATCAGGTTCCAATGACCTCCCTCGGCACGCCCCTCTCCCCCAACGCCACCCGCCTCCTCCTCCTCGGCTCCGGCGAACTCGGCAAGGAAGTGGCGATCGAGGCCCAGCGGCTCGGGGTCGAGGTGATCGCGGTAGACCGCTACGCCAACGCGCCGGCCATGCAGGTGGCGCACCGCTCACACGTGATCAGCATGCTCGACGCCCCGGCGCTGCGCGCCGTGATCGAGCGGGAGAAGCCCCGGTACATCGTCCCGGAGATCGAGGCCATTGCCACCACCGAGTTGCTGGCGCTGGAGGCCGAGGGCTACACCGTGATCCCGACGGCCCGCGCCGCCCGGCTCACCATGGACCGGGAAGGCATCCGGCGCCTCGCCGCCGAGACGCTGGGCCTCGCGAGCTCGCCCTACCGCTTCGCGGACACCCTGGAGGAGTACCGGGCCGCGGTGGCGGCCATCGGCATGCCCTGCGTGGTGAAGCCGGTGATGTCCAGCTCGGGCAAGGGCCAGAGCACGGTGCGCTCGGCCGCCGACGTGCAGAAGGCCTGGGACTACGCCCAGGGCGGCGGGCGCGCGGGCGCCGGCCGGGTGATCGTCGAGGGCTTCATCGACTTCGACTACGAGATCACGCTGCTCACGGTGCGCCACGCGGGCGGCACCCGCTTCTGCGCGCCCATCGGCCACCTGCAGGTGGACGGCGACTACCGGGAATCCTGGCAGCCCCACCCGATGACCCCGTCGGCCCTGGCCGAGAGCCAGCGGATCGCCGCGGCGGTCACCGGCGAGCTGGGCGGCCGCGGGCTCTTCGGCGTGGAGCTCTTCATCAAGGGCGACCGGGTGTGGTTCAGCGAAGTGTCGCCCCGCCCCCACGACACGGGCCTCGTGACGCTCATCTCCCAGGACCTCTCGGAGTTTGCCCTGCACGTGCGGGCGATCCTCGGCCTGCCGATCCCGAACATCGCCCAGCACGGCCCGTCGGCCTCCTGCGCGCTGGTCCCGGCCGGCGACACCGACAACCTCACCTTCCACGGCCTGGACGCCGCGCTCGCCGAGCCCGACACCGGGCTGCGCCTCTTCGGCAAGCCGGAGATCCGCGGCAAGCGGCGCATGGGCGTGACCCTCGCCCGGGCAGCCACCATCGACGAGGCCCGGGCAAAGGCCCGCCGCGCCACCGCCGCCATCAGCACGACGTAGGAGCGCCTTCAGGCGCGACTCCGGTCCCGCACCCACGTGCTGCATCAGCACCTGGCGCGGCGTCACGCCGCAGGCGCCACGACGATCCTTGGTTCAGACTCGCCCCGATGATCGCCGCCGCGCCGACCGCCAACGCCGCCGGTAACCACCTGGGCCCCTTCCCGCTCGGCGAGAGGGTGACCGCGCGCAATGCCGCCATCCTGCTGCTGGCGAGCTTCAGCACCATCGGCCTCGTCACCTTCCTCAGCTTCTCGAACCCCTACCTGTTCCAGCTCCTGGGAGTCCCCGAGGAACGCCAGGGCGCGCTGGCCGGCCTGCTGGTTTCCCTGCAGGAGGGGATCCAGATCCTCATCGGCGGCTTCCTCGGCGCCTGGTCCGACCGGGTCGGGCGCCGCCCGGTGTTCGTGGCGGGGATGCTGCTGCTCGCCCTGGGCTTCGTGATCTACCCGCTCGCTCCATCGGAGGGCTGGCTGATCGTGTTCCGCGGCTTCTATGCCGTTGGCAGCACGGCTGCGACCGTGATGCTCTCGACATGCATCGCCGAGTACATCGCGGAGCGGTCCCGGGGACGCTGGATGGGGGTGGTGGGTGTCTGCAACGCGCTCGGTGTCGTGACCATGGCCACCAGCCTCTCCCGCCTGCCGCTGGCGCTCACGGAAGGCGGCATGAGCGAGCGCGCGGCGCTTCTGGCCAGCTTCTGGATCTTCGGCGCTGCGGTGCTGGGCCTCGCTGCCCTCATGCAGTGGGGCCTGCAGGCGCCAGGCCCTGCCCGGCCGGCACGCCGGTCTCTGCTCGCGGAAACGCTCGAGGGCCTGGCCATTGCCCGTCACAACCGCAGCATCGCGGTGAGCTACCTCACGGCCTTCGCCTCCCGGGGCGACCTCGTGATCATGACCACCTTCATCTCGCTCTGGGTGGTTCAGGCGGGCGTGGCGGCGGGGCTCACGCCGAGCGCCGCGACTGCCCGCGCCGGCATGGTGTTCGGCATCGCCCAGGGCGTCGCCCTGCTCTGGTCACTGGTCATGGGCATCCTGCTCGACAAGCTGCCCCGGCTCACGGCGATGCGGATCGGCTTCGGCCTGTCGGTCGCCGGCTATGCGACCCTCGGCCTGGTGGACGACCCGCTCGGGGCCGGCATGATCCCGGCCGCGATGGCCGCCGGCATTGGCGAGGCTAGCGCCATCGTCTGCTCGGGCGTGCTCATCGGCCAGGAGGCGCCCCGCGACAAGCGCGGCGTCGTGATCGGCGTCTTCGGCCTCGCGGGTTCGGTGGGGATGATCTGCCTCACCTCGCTCGGCGGGCTGCTCTTCGACCGCTTCGCGGGCGGGGCCCCGTTCCTGATGATGGCAGTGGTGAACGGGCTGGCGTTCGGGGCGCTGCTCACGCTGGGAGCACGTTCGCATTCAGCCGGAACAGGTTCCCCGGGTCGTAGCGCTTCTTGAGCCGGGCCAGCCGCGGGTAGTTGGCGCCGAAGTTGGCCCGCACCTTCTCCTGGCTGTCACCGATCGTCGTGTTGAAGTAGTAGCCGCGCGTATAGCCCTCGAGGCCGTTCCAGTAGTCCTTGATCCAGGCCGAGTGCACGGGTGACTGGGCGGGATCCTCCCAGCTGCCGAGTACCACCAGGTCAAAGCGCGCATCCCGGTGGTTGAACGCCGTGGCGTCGGGCCGCACGCGACTGATCGCGCCGCCCAGCTGCTGCAGCAGCAGTACCGTGGCGCGGCCGGGGGCGGGCTCGAAGCCGGCGAGCAGGGCATCGAACAGCCGCGGGTCCGGCGTCGCGACGAAGCCGCTCTTCACGTAGTAGTTGCGGCCGGGGGCGTTGCCCTCGTCACCGCCGGACTGGAGCGCCAGGTAGGGCATCGCCTTCACCTGGTCCACCAGCGGCTTACCGAACGCCCGCAGCGGTGCGATGAGCTTCTCGCCCCGCGCCGGGTCACCCGAGTAGCAGACCTCGAGGATCACCGCCGGCTTGCCGCCCGGCGGGGCGACGATCGCGCAGTCCAGGTTCAGCTCGTCGGGAAGGTTGGTGGTGAACGCCACGAAGAAATCCAGCACGTCCCGGGCCTGGGCCCAGGGGTAGATGAGCGGCCCGCCGAGCACGGTGGGGTTCACGGGGTGCAGCCGGTACTCGAAGCTGGTGGCGACGCCGAAGTTGCCGCCACCACCCCGCAGGCCCCAGAAGAGGTCCGGGTTCTCGTCGTCGCTGGCGCGGAGCACCTGGCCGTCGGCGGTGACAAGGTCGACTGACGCCAGGTTGTCGCAGGTGAGGCCGAAGCGGCGGCCCAGGCGGCCGAAACCCCCGCCGAGGGTGAGCCCCGCCGCGCCCGTATGGGACACCGTGCCCGCCGTGGTGGCGAGGCCGAAGAACTGCGCTTCCCGGTCGAGTTCGCCGAGCAGGCTGCCGCCCGGCACCCGGGCCCGCCGGGCCTTCGGGTCCACCCGCACGCCGCGCAGGTCGGCGAGATCGATCATGAGCCCGCCGTCGCACACGGACTGGCCTGAGGTGCTGTGCCCTCCGCCACGCACGGCCACGAGCAGGTCATTGGCCCGGGCGAACTGCACCGAACGGGCCACGTCGGCCGCGCCCGTGCAGCGGGCGATCAGCGCGGGGCGCCGGTCGATCATGCCGTTCCAGACCCGGCGCGCACGGTCGTAGCCGTCCTCGCCCGGCAGCAGCACCGGCCCCCGGAGGCTGGCGCGGAAGTCGCGGATCATGGCCGGCGTGAGAACGGTTGCGCCGCCACCCAGGCGGGTGGCGGGAATGTCGCCCGCGACCGGGGCGGCCGCGGCGGCCAGGGCGCGGGCCAGCGGCGCCGAGGCGGCGGCCGCGAGCACGGAACCGATGAAGTGACGGCGTTGCATGGTGCTCCCCCGCGGTGCTGGTGCCGCGAACACTAGCACGCCAGCGCCACAGGGGCGCGCGCCCTCAGGAGGCCGGCTTCGGGTGCGCCTTGAAGAAGGCCCACATGGTCTCGGTGGCGTCGAGCACGGTACCGGGCTCCGGCCCGAAGCGGCGGCCCGAACGCCCACCGGGCCAGGCGTGGGCGCCGTCCCGGAGCTGGTAGAGCTCCACGGCGCGGCCCGGCGGGCAACGCCAGCGCCAGCGGATGACCGGGCCCTGGTCGTCGACCTGCGGGGTGGCATCGCAGCCGTTGACCCGCGCCCAGTACTCGCCCTGGGCCTCGTTGGGCCGGGCGGGCGTGCCGTCCCAGGCGCGTCGGCCAGGGCCCTGGCCGAGCCCCCCGTCCGGAGGTACGTTGGTGTCCTCGAGGCCGTTGAAGATGATGGCGGACACCGGACTCGCTGCCGGGGGCTCGTCGCCGAAGACCGCGCCGACCACGGGGCCGATGGCCGCGATGCGCTGGCTGCGCTCGCGGGCCAAACGGTGCGCGGCCATGGCGCCGTTGGACATGCCGGTGAGGTAGATGCGGGCCGGGTCCACGGGGAACTCACGGGCCACCGCATCGAGTACGGCGTCCAGGTAGGCGGCGTCGTCGACCTTCGTGGTCATGGCATGACCGCAGCAGTGGGTCGCGTTCCAGGTGAGCAGGCGATCCTTCCGGCGGCCGGTGCCATTGCCGTAGACGACAATGAGCCCCTCCCGCTCCACGAGGCCCGTCCAGCCGCTCATCCTCTCGGCGTTGGCCGCATTGCCGCCGCCACCGTGGAGCATCACGACCACGGGCAGCGGCGGTGAACCGGGGACCGTGCCGCGAGGTGCGCGGACGACGTAGCTGCGCGTCCGGTCACCGACTTGAACGGTGCGCTCGCCGTCCGGGGCAACCGCCGCCAGCAAGCGCGGCAGGAGGAGCAACAGGATTCCGGCGACGGCGAGGCGCAGGATCAGGTCTCCGCGGTCTCCAGCAGCACCGTCGGCCGGGGCGGCAGGGTCCGGAGGTAGTCCCAGATCGCGCCCAGGTCCTCGTCGCTCATGCCGGAGAATTCCACCCAGTTCATCTCGGAGTTCTCCTCCTCCTTCACCGGGAAGGGTTCGGTGGCGAGGCGGAAGCGCTGGATGAACATTTCCCTCGTCCACTCGCCGAGCCCGTCCGGGTGGGGGGTCAGGTTCTTCGAGTAGTGGATCTCGGTACCCATGAAGAACGGCAGGCCGCCGGCCATGAAGCGCTCCGCCACCGGCTCGAGCCGGCCCTTCACCCGCGCCGTGTGGCAAAACTCGCAGCGGGCGATCTTCGTGAGGTACTGGCCGTAGGCGACCGTGTCGCTCCTGGGGATGGCCGCAACCGGCCCGTCCAGGGGCCGCGGGAAGAAGCTGAAGACGATGCCGAGGGGAAAATCGAGCTCCCGCTCCGGCCGGAAGGACTTCACCGGCGGTTGCGCGCGGAGATAGGCGATCACCGCCGACACGTCCTCGTCGGACATCCCGGTGTACATGAACCAGGGCATGATCGGGAACAGCGCCTCGCCGTCCCGGCTGACGCCTTCCCGGATCGCGCGGGCGATCTCGCCGTCGGTCCAGCCGCCGATGCCGGTTTCCACGTCCGGCGTGATATTCCGGATGCACAGGCGTCCGGGGAACCCCTGGTCCGCGCCGCCGAGGTTGATGCCCACCGGCTTGGTGTCCTTGTCCATGCAGGGACGGCCGGCGCCGAGGGGCGGGACGGCGGGCCCGCTGTAACGGGTCCAGTCCCGCTCCGAGTGGCAGTCGAAGCAGAGCAGGACCTCGTTCACCAGGTACTCGCCCCGGGCGACGAGCTCGGGCGTGTACGCGACGTTCAGCTCCGGGGTCGGGCGGTACCGGGGCAGGAAGAAATTCACATAGATCATGCCGCCGGCGATGACCAGCAGCAGTGCGGCAGAAACGGCGATGAAGAGTCGGCGCATGGCGACGGCAATGGTACCCCGCGAATGCAGGGACCGCCGGGCCGGGGCCCGGCTCACCGCGGCGCGGACAGGCGACGGGCTGCTGAACTGAGGGTGTCGGGGATGACCCCGGAAAAAGAGAACCCCGCCGAGGCGGGGTTCCCTGTAGCCGTCGCTGCGCCGGCAATTACGGCAAAGCCCCGGGTCCCGGGGGCGAGCCGAGCAGGCCGCGGAACAGTGTGGTGTCCTGGGCATTCACCGACCCGTTGCAGTTGATATCGGCCTTGTTGTAGGTCGGCGCCACGCTCGGCTGGCCCAGCTGCTGCCGGTAGAGGGTCGTGTCCTGGGCGTTGGTGGCGTTGTTGTTGTTCATGTCGCCATCGCAACGGTTGCCGAAGCCGTCGGCGTCGGAGTCGCACTGGTTCGCGTTGGACCGCAGCCGGCAATTGTCGGCAAAGTCCGGCACGCCATCCGCATCGGTGTCCGCATTCGTGGTGAGGGTCCAGATGACGCCCTGGTTGTAGGCGCCAGCCGGCAAGGTGGTGCATTGGCCGGTGCAGGACCGGTTGGTGAGGACCAGCTGGTTGCCCACGAAGCTCTCGGTATTCATCCCGTCGAAGGTGAAACCGACCGTCTGCTGGGGGCCGATGTTGACGTCGTCCCCGCCGATGGTCTTGGACGCGGCCGTACCGGGGCCCCAGGTGACGGTGGACTGGTTGATGAAGTTCGCACCGAAGGTGTAGTTGCCGCAGATGCTGGAGCCCACGCTGCTGCCGAAGTTGCCCTCGATGCACTGGTAGGACGTCGCCGTGGCAGCGCCGGCATTGCCGATGACCAGGCCCGTGACCGTTGTCCGGTAGACGGTGGAGGTCGGCGAGGTGGTGACGCGGTTGTTGAAGGTGCCGCCGGTCTGGGTGAGCACGTTGGTCACGTCGTCGTAACTGAAGGTGGCCGTGGACGAGGTGATGTTGCCCGGCGTGCCCCCCGTGCCATTGTTGCTGTAGGTGCTGACCTGCGTCAGCGTGGCGAAGTAGACCGTTGCGGACGCGTCATCCGCCACCAGGCCCCCGCCCGCGGCGGCAACCGCGGTTGCCAGTAATGCCTTGTTCTTCATGACAGGTAGATCCCCCGGAAAGATGTTTGATTATGTTATGTCGCCCCGCCCTGGCCGTTGGCAGTCCTTGCAGCCGGCTGCGGGACGGCAGTCGCAGGGACCTTGCCAACCGGCCCGGGGCTTGTCAATCGCGGCTGCAGTCGCTCCTGCCGGAGTTACGCCGGCTGCGCCCCGTCGGTGTCCAGCAGCGCGTCCACCTCGTCCCGCTGCAGCTCGAAGATGCGCGCGTAGACGCCGCCCTTCGCGAGCAGCTGGGCGTGGCGCCCCTGCTCCGCCACCCGGCCCTGCTCGAGCACCAGGATCCGGTCGGCGTTCTGCACGGTGGAGAGGCGGTGGGCGATGGTCAGCGTGGTGCGGCCCGCCTGGAGTTCACGGATGGCGGCGTTGACCTCCCGCTCGGTCTCCACGTCCAGGTTCGAGGTGGCCTCGTCGAGGACGAGGATCGGTGCGTCCTTGAGCAGCGCGCGGGCAATGGCGAGCCGCTGGCGCTGGCCGCCGGAAATCTTCGAGCCCATCTCGCCGACCGGCGTGTCGTAGCCCTGGGGCAGGCTGTCGATCCACGCCTTCAGGTTGGCCCGCTTCGCGGCCAGGTCCACCTCGGCCTGGGTGGCGTCGGGCTTGCCCATGCGGATGTTGTCACCGATGGTCGTGTTGAAGACGTAGTTGCGCTGGGACACCACGGCCACCAGGTTGCGCAGCTCCTCGAGGGGCAGCTCCTGGACGGGCCGGCCGCCGATGCGGATGGTGCCGCCTGACGCATCCCAGAAGCGCAGCAGGAGGTTGACGATGGTCGACTTGCCGGCGCCGCTGGTGCCAACCAGGGCCACGTGTTCCCCGGGTGCCAGGTCGAAGCTCACGCCCTTGAGGATCGGGTTCGCCGCCTGGTAGCCGAAGGACACGTTGTCGAAGGCCAGCGCCGGCTTCAGCTTGCCGGACGGGCCCCGGGGCTGGTCCTTCACCACCGGCTCCTGGTCCATCAGCTCGAACAGCCGGTCGGCGCAGACGATGGAGACCCGGTAGTCGTTGATCACGTTGTTGAGGCCGATCACCGCCTCGAAGCTGGTGACGGTGATGGCGAACACCACCGGCAGGTCCCGCAGGATGTCCACCTCGCCGCCCTGGACGAGCCCCTGCCCCACCCACAGCATGGCGACGGCGGCGGCGGCGATCACGAATTCCGTGACGCCCTTCTGGAAGGCGTCGGCCCGGGTCAGCTTCTCCTGTCCCTCGCCCAGCTTCTCACCGAGGCGCCGGGCCTCGTCGCGGCGGCGCTGGCCCGCGCCGAAGGCCAGGGTGTCCCTGAGGCCCTGGAAGCTGTCGGTCAGGAAGGCGTTCACCTCGCCCTGGAAGCGGCGCCAGTCCGCGTCACCGGAGCCGCCGATGAGCGCGATCAGTGTCGGCAGGCCGAGGACCATGAACAGCATGAACGGCAGCAGCGTCCAGGCGAAGGCCGGGTGGATCGCGTACAGCCAGCCCAGCAGCGACACCGGCACGATGATCGCGCAGATCGCCGGCGCGATGGTGTGGGCGTAGAAGGGCTCGATGCGCTCGCAGTCGTTGATGACCCGGGAGATGGCGTCGCCGGTGCGCAAGGTACCCATGCCGGCGGGTGCGAGCGGCTCGAGGCGCTGGTAGAAGTCGTTGCGGAGCATGGCGAGCAGGCGGAAGGCCACGTAGTGGCCCGTGAACTGCTCGATGTAGTGGGCGAAGCCGAGCCCGAAGGCCCCGAGCACCAGCCAGCCGGCGATGGACCAGAGTTCGGCGCTGGTCGGGTTGGCCACGTACCTGCCGACGGCCATGGCGGCGACGGCCACCAGGATCGTGACGCCCCACAGCTTGCCGATGCGCGCGGTGACCGACACCGCCATCACGCCGTTCAGCGGCTTCATGAAGTCGAGCAGCCGGAACATGGTGGTCCAGTGGGACTTGCCGGCCGCTTGCGTCGCCGCGCTCATGCCACACCCCCGGCGACGGCCTGGCCGCCTTCCATGGTCTTCGTGGTCCCCACCATCCGGGCGTAGGTGCCGCCCCTCGCGATCAACTCGGCATGGCTACCCTGCTCCACGACCCGGCCGTGGGCCATCACGACGATCCGGTCGGCGGTCTGCACGGTCTTGAGCCGGTGGGCGATCAGCAGCACCGTGCGGTTCGCGGTGAGGCGGCCGAGCGCCTCGTGGATCACCGACTCGGTCTCCAGGTCGATCTGGGAGGTGGGCTCGTCGAGCACGATGATCGGGGCGTTCTTGAGCAGGGCCCGGGCGATGGCCACCCGCTGCACCTGGCCGCCCGAGAGCGACAGCCCCCGCTCACCCACCAGGGTGTTCATGCCAGCCGGGCTCGCCTGGATGAAGTCCCAGATGTTGGCGGCCTTCGCCGCCGCCACCAGCTCCTC
>CALGMY010000225.1 GCA_937958785.1 uncultured Gammaproteobacteria bacterium
GTATCTACGCCGCTTACACCACGGGGCGGGGCCGGGTGTACATCCGCGCGCGGATCCATGTCGAGGAGATCGGGGACCGGGGTCGGGAGGCGCTGATCGTCACCGAGCTGCCCTATCAGGTGAACAAGGCCCGGCTGATCGAGAAGATCGCCGAGCTGGTTCGCGAGAAGAAGGTCGAGGGCATCACCGAGCTGCGCGACGAATCGGACAAGGACGGCATGCGGGTCGTCATTGAGTTGCGCAAGGGCGAGGCTAGCGACGTCGTACTGAACAACCTCTACAAGCAGACGCCCCTCGAGACGGTCTTCGGCATCAACATGGTGGCGCTGCGAGACGGCCAGCCCCGCCTGTTCGACCTCAAGGGCCTGCTGGAGTGCTTCGTACGCCACCGGCGCGAGGTCGTCACCCGCCGCACGGTGTTCGACCTGCGCAAGACCCGCGAGCGCGCCCACATCCTCGAAGGCCAGGCTGTTGCGCTGGCGAACATCGACGAGGTCATCGCCGTCATCAAGGCTTCACCCACGCCGCCCGAGGCGCGGGAAGCCCTGACTACCCGCAGCTGGTCGCCTGGCGCCGTCCTGGAGATGCTCGCCCGGGCGGGCAACGTCTCTACCCGTCCCGATGACGTCCCCGGCGACTTCGGGCCCGGCCCCGACGGTTATCGCCTGTCCGCGGCCCAGGCCCAGGCCATCCTCGACCTGCGCCTGCAGCGCCTCACGGGTCTCGAGCAGGACAAGATCATCAGCGAGTACCAGGAACTCCTCGGCCGCATCCTGGAATTCACCGGGATACTGGCTGACCCGGCGAAGCTCATCGCGGTCATCCGGGCGGAACTTGCCGAAATCCGGGACAATTACGCCGATGCCCGCCGGACCGAGATCGTCCAGGTGCACTCCAGCCTGGAGATCGAGGACCTCATCCCCGAGGAGGACGTGGTCGTGACGCTGTCCCATGGCGGCTACGCCAAGGCCCAGAGCGTCAGCGACTACCAGGTCCAGCGCCGGGGCGGCAAGGGCCGCTCGGCCACCAAGGTCAAGGACGAGGACTTCATCGACAAG
Source organism: uncultured Gammaproteobacteria bacterium (assembly GCA_937958785.1). GTDB lineage: Bacteria > Pseudomonadota > Gammaproteobacteria > Steroidobacterales > SHZI01. Next base: position 1,059 of record CALGMY010000225.1, read on the forward strand.
CTCTTCGTTGCCAATACCCACGATACCCTGCTGTGCTTTACCAGCACGGGCAAGGTCTACTGGCTGAAGGTCTACGAGGTGCCCCGCGCCGGCCATGGCGCGCGCGGGCGCCCGATGGTCAACCTCCTGCCGCTGGAGGCTGGTGAGCGCATCAATGCCGTTCTGCCGGTGCGTCAGTTCACCGATCACAACTACATCTTCATGGCGACAAGCGATGGCACCGTGAAGAAGACGTCCCTCGATGCCTTCTCGAGGCCGCGTACGGCCGGGATCCGGGCCATCGAGCTTCACGAGGGCGACCGGCTGGTCGACGTGGCCATCACCGACGGCGAATGCGACATCATGCTTTGTGCCAGCTCCGGCAAGGCCATTCGCTTCCAGGAGTCTGACGTGCGCCCGATGGGCCGCACTGCCGCTGGCGTGCGGGGAATCCGGATGGGCGAGGGGGATGAGGTGATCGCGCTGCTGATCATCGGCCAGGGTGACGTGCTCACCGCTACGGCCAATGGCTACGGAAAGCGCACCGGCGTCAGCGAATTCCCCGTCCAGGGGCGGGGTGGCCAGGGCGTCATCGCCATCCAGACCAGTGATCGGAACGGGCGAATGGTCGGCGCCATACAAGTCCGTGACGAGGACGAAATCGTACTCATCAGCTCGGGTGGCACGCTCGTGCGAACGCCGGTCACCGACGTCTCCCAGCAGGGCCGCAACACCCAGGGCGTCCGCCTGATCCGGCTCGACGACTCCGACCGGCTGGTCGGCCTCGACCGGATCGTTCCCGAGGCCGATGGCGGCGACGAGGACGAACCGGCTGCCTGATCCCGGGCTGCCGCTTGAACGTATTCAACCAACCTACCGAGAGATCCAGATGGCAAGGGTTTTCAATTTCAGCGCGGGTCCCGCCGCGCTGCCGCTCGATGTACTGCTGAAGGCCCAGGCCGAGCTCGTCGACTGGCAGGGCTCCGGCATGTCGGTGATGGAGGTCAGCCACCGCAGCAAGGCCTTCATCAAGGTTGCCGAGCAGGCCGAGGCCGACCTGCGTGAGCTCATGAATATCCCGCAGGAGTACGCCGTGCTGTTCCTGCAGGGCGGGGCGACGACCCACTTCGCGCTGTTGCCGATGAACCTGGCGGCGCCCGATCAGTCCTTGGACTACCTCGTGACGGGCAGCTGGTCCAAGAAGGCAAGCAAGGAAGCTTCCGTCGTCCGCAAGGTTGGAATCGTGGCGGATGGCGCGGCGAGCAACTACATGGACGTGCCGGATCGCCAGGGCTGGAAGCTAAATCCGGATGCCGCCTATTTCCACTACTGCGCCAACGAGACCATCAGCGGTCTCGAGATCCATGCGCCGCCGGCGGCAGGGCCGGTGCCGGTCGTGGCAGACATGTCGTCCACCATCCTCTCCCGGCCCGTCGACGTAACGAAGTTCGGCGTCATTTACGCCGGTGCGCAGAAGAATATCGGCCCTTCAGGCATCGTGATCCTGATCGTCCGCAAGGACCTCCTCGAGCGGGCGCCCGCCGGGTTGCCACCGATTCTCAAGTACTCAGCCCACGCGGCCGAAGGCTCCATGCTCAACACCCCGCCGACCTTCGGCTGGTACATCGCCGGTCTGGTCTTCGCCTGGCTCAAGCAGCAGGGTGGCCTGAGCGCCATCGCCGAGATCAACCGCCGTAAGGCGGAGCGGCTCTACCAGGCGATCGATAACTCCGGCTTCTATGCGAACCCGGTGGCCAAGCCTTACAGGTCGTGGATGAACGTGCCGTTCACGCTGCCCCGCGAGGAACTCGACGCCGAATTCCTCAAGGCCGCAGAGCGTGCCGGGCTGACCAACCTCAAGGGTCACCGCTCCGTGGGCGGCATGCGGGCCAGCATCTACAACGCCATGACCGAGGACGGGGTCGTGGCTCTCGTGGACTTCATGGCCGACTTCCAGAAGCGGCACGGCTGAGCCGTGCGCCAATCCATCACGACAAGGGAATTCGAGTGACTACCAAACAGACCTTCAAGATCCTCACCCTCAACAGTATTTCGGTCGAGGGCCTGCGGCGCCTGCCGCGCGAGCGTTACGAGATTGCCTCGGAGATCGGACATCCGGATGCCATCATGGTCCGTTCGGCCAAGATGCACGATATGACACTGCCGGACTCCGTGCTCGCGGTGGCCCGTGCCGGTGCAGGCGTCAACAACGTGCCCGTCGCCGCCCTGACCAAGCGCGGCATTCCGGTCTTCAACGCACCCGGGGCCAACGCCAACGCCGTGAAGGAGCTCGTTCTGGCCGGCATGCTGCTCGGTGCCCGCAACCTCTGCCAGGCCTGGAACTTCGTCGAGCACCTGAAGGAGGAGGGCGCCGCGCTGGACAAGGCCGTCGAGGCAGGCAAGAAGCAGTTCGTCGGCTTCGAACTCCCCGGGCGTACGCTGGGGGTAGTCGGCCTTGGCGCCATCGGCGTGCAGGTCGCCAACGCCGCGCTCGCCCTCGGGATGCGGGTGGTGGGCTTCGACCCCCAGATCACGGTCGAGAGGGCCTGGCAGCTTTCGTCGGCAGTGGAGCAGGCGCGCAGCCTCGACGAGCTCTTCAGCCGCGCCGACTTCGTTACGGTCCACGTGCCGTTGCTGGACGCCACGCGGGCCCTGGTGAACGAGGCCCGCATCCGGCTGATGCCGGACAATGCCATCGTGCTCAATTTCGCCCGCGGCGAGATCGTGGACGAGGTGGCCATAAGGTCTGCCCTCGAGTCCGGCAAGCTCACGGCCTACGTGTGCGACTTCCCGAGCCGCGCCCTGATCGGTAACCCTCGCGTCGTGGCCCTGCCGCACCTCGGTGCCTCCACCCACGAGGCGGAGACCAACTGTGCGGTGATGGTGGCCGATAACCTGCGGGCTTACCTCGAGGACGGCACCATCCGCTACTCAGTCAACTTTCCCGAGGCTGACGTGCCCCGGACCGCCGCCCACCGTATCGCCATTGCCAATGCCAACGTACCCAACATGGTCGGCCAGATTTCCACCTGTCTCGGTGATGCAGGCCTCAACATAGCGGACCTGCTCAACAAGTCCCGCGGTGAGGTTGCCTACACCCTGGTGGATCTCGAAGGCACCATCACCGAGGCCACGCTGGCCCGGATCCGGGCCATTGCAGGCGTACTCTCGGTCCGCGACCTCGGGCCGGGCGGTACTGCCCGGGCCTGATCGGGTCTCCTCGATGAAGAAGCCGGCACGCAAGGCGGCAGCGAAACGGGGACGCGCAGTGCCTGGCCTCGGGCAGCTGCGTGCCCGCATCGACGCCGTCGACGAGCGCATACAGTCCCTGATCGCCGAACGGGCCCGCCTTGCCCAGCAGGTTGCGCTCGTGAAGGGCGCCGGCTCCGCCGCCGACTATTACCGCCCTGAGCGTGAGGTAGCGGTGCTCCGCGGCGTGATCGAGCGCAACAAGGGCCCGTTGACCGACGAGGAGATGGTCAGGCTTTTCCGCGAGATCATGTCGGCGTGCCTCGCCCAGGAGGAGCCGATGAAGGTCGGCTACCTGGGTCCGGAAGGCACCTTCAGCCAGTCTGCCGTCTACAAGTATTTCGGGCATTCCGTCCGCGCCCTTCCGCTGGGTATGATCGACGAGGTGTTCGCCGAGGTCGAGTCCGGCGCCGCCGACTTCGGCGTCGTACCGGTCGAGAACTCGACCGAGGGTACCGTCAACCACACCCTGGACATGTTCCTGGGGTCGCCGCTCAAGATCTGCGGCGAGGTTGAGATGCGGATCCGCCAGCACCTGCTGGGCCGGATGACCCGGCTTGAGGACGTTGCCCGGGTGAGCGCCCATCCGCAGTCCCTGGCCCAGTGCCGCGGGTGGCTGCGGGAATTCCTGCCCCAGGTCGAATTGCACCCGGCGAGCAGCAATGCCGAGGGCGCCCGTCGGGCCAGGGACGAGGACGGCACGGCTGCGATCGCCGGCGATGCCGCCGCCGAGGTCTATGGCCTCACCAAGCTGGTGGCCGACATCGAGGACCGTCCCGACAACACCACGCGCTTCCTGGTCATCGGACGGAAGCTCCTGGACCCGAGCGGCGGTGACAAGACCAGCCTCCTGCTGTCTGCCAAGGACACGGCTGATGCCGGGGCCCTGCAGAAGCTGCTCGCGCCCCTGGCGGAGCACAAGGTCAACATGACCCGCATCGAATCCCGACCCTCGCGCCGCCGGAAGTGGGACTACGTCTTCTTCGTGGACATCGACGGACATGCCGGTGACCGCAACGTGGCAGCCGCGCTCGCCAAGCTGCGGCGCCGGGCCCAGCTGTTCCGCGTTCTCGGGTCCTATCCGAAGGCGGTACTCTGACCGTCCTCCGGCAGCCGGGACCACCGCCCATGCCCCACAATCCTGACTTCACCGCCCTGGTTCCGCCGGGTGTGCGGGGCCTTCTGCCCTACGTGCCCGGCATGCCCATGGGCGAGCTCAAGCGCCGCCATGGCCTCGGCCGGGTGATCAAGCTCGCCTCGAACGAGAATCCGCTGGGACCTGCCCCCGCGAGTCTCGCCGCGCTCGGGGCAGGCCTGGGGGACCTGGCCCGGTACCCGGACGGTGCTGCCTACGAACTGAAGCAGGGCCTGGCAGCGCACCTCGGGGTCGAGCCTTCCTGCCTGACGGTCGGCAACGGCTCCAACGAGATCCTCTCAATCATCGCGGAGACCTTCCTCGGCCCCGACGACGAGGCGGTGCATGCCGACCACGCGTTTCTCGTGTACGCGCTGGCCATCCAGGCCACCGGTGCCCGGGCCCGGGTCGCTCCAGCGAACGGCCCGGATCGTGAACAGCCGTTCGGGCACTCCCTCGGGGCACTCGCCGGCCACGTGGGCCAGCGCACGCGCCTTGTGTTCATCGCCAACCCGAACAACCCCACGGGGACCTGGCTGGAACCCGGTCCACTGCGCGAGTTCATCGCGAGCCTCCCCCCGCAGGTACTCGTCGTCCTCGATGAGGCCTACCTCGAGTACATGCCCGACTCCGCGCATTGCAATTCCCTGGCCTGGCTGCCGTCCCACCCTAACCTGATCGTCTGCCGCACGTTTTCAAAGATGCATGGCCTGGCGGGGCTCCGGGTGGGCTATGCGGTGAGCCACCCGGATCTCGCGGAACTTCTGAACCGGGTACGCCAGCCGTTCAATGTGAATGCCCTCGGGCAGGTCGCGGCCCTGGCCGCGCTGGGTGACAAGGGGCACGTTGCCCGGTCCTTGCAGGCGAATGCCCAGGGCATGGCGCTGCTCCGGCCGGGGCTCGAGGCCCTGGGCTGGACCGTGCCGCCGTCCGCCGGGAATTTCCTGCTGGCAGACACCGGTGGACCGGCCGGGCCCTGGTACGACGGACTGCTGCGTAAGGGGATCATCGTGCGGCCGGTGGCCAACTACGGGCTCCCCCGGCACCTGCGGATCACGATCGGCCTGCCGGATGAGAACGCCGCGCTACTCGAGGCGCTGGCCGAACTCCACCAGACAGGGGTGGTCGTATGAGCGAACGCATGGTGGTGCGCCCAACGGCACGGGTGGAGGGGCTGGTAAACGTGCCCGGAGACAAGTCCGTGTCCCACAGGGCGCTGATGCTCGGGGCCATTGCCGAGGGTACGAGCCAGGTCACCGGCTTCCTGCCCGGCGAGGACTGTCTCGCAACCATGGCAGCCGTCCGGGCCATGGGCATCGAGGTCGTCGAGCACGACGCGACCACGATCGATGTGGTCGGCCGCGGGCTACGAGGCCTCAGGGCGCCCGGCCATCCACTCGATATGGGCAATTCCGGCACCGCCATGCGGCTATTCATGGGGTTGCTCTCCGCGCAGTCCTTCGCCACCGAGCTCTTTGGCGACGATTCGCTGAGCCGGCGCCCGATGGAGCGGGTGGCGGCACCGCTGCGCCGCATGGGGGCCGGCATCGAGACCCGTAACGGC
>CALGMY010000226.1 GCA_937958785.1 uncultured Gammaproteobacteria bacterium
ATCTACACTATCCTCTTCGTCGGCAGCGTCAGATGTGTATAAGAGACAGCTCGTAGCTCATGACGTAGGTGGCATCGAGGCGGGCACGGAAGTCACCGATCGAAGTGCTGGGGAACGCATAGGCAGCGCTGACATCGAAACCGTCCGTGTCCAGCGAACCCAGGTTCACCGTCGGCGTCACGAACAGGAAGATCGTGCCGTCGCTGAAGCGGTTGATCAGGTCGCAGTACAGGGCCGAACCGGTCTCGATGCAGGTATCCGCGGCCACATTCACGTCGATCTGCTGGATCACGTCATCGATGGAATAGCTCCAGTAGTCGACGCTCAGGTAGAGGTCCGGCAGGGCCTCGGGCTGGAACACGACGCCGGCCGTGAAGGCCTCGCCCTCCTCGGGCTGCAGGTCGAAGCCGGCGAAGCTGGCGCCGCGCAGCTGGGCATCGATCTGGGCGTTGGGCTGGGCGAACGTGCCGTCCGCAGTCACGCCTTCGCAGGCCAGCAGGTAGTTGGGATTGTCGGCGACCTGCTGGGCGGTCAGGCCCACGCAGGGATCCGTGAAGGTCTCCGCGCTGGCCGTCGGTGCCTGGTAGATGTCGATGATGGTCGGCGCCCGGAAGATGTCGGCGTAGGAGGCCCGGACCAGCAGCGAGTCCAGCGGCTTCCACTCCAGCTTGGCGCTGCCGTTGGTGGTGTCACCGAAGGTCGAGTAGTCGGAGTAGCGCACGCCGAGGGTCAGGTTGAGGGACCGGGCAAAGGGCGCATTGGCCAGCAGCGGCACGAAGATCTCGCCATACACTTCCGTGACGTCGAAGGACCCGTAGGAGTCGCCGGTGCAGGTGTCACTCGACAGCAGGCAGTCCTTGAAGAACGGCGGGCTCGCCTGGGTGAGGTAGTCGGTGTCGAAGCGGCCGCTCTGGTCCCGGTACTCGATGCCGCCGGCCGCCTGGACCGTGCCCGCGGGCAACTCGAACAGGCTGCCGTCGAGGGCCAGCACGGCGGACTGCATCTCGTACTCGTACTTGTCCGTGTACACGGCCGAGAGGGCCTGGATGGCGGTGACCTGGCTGGGGTCGGTCGGGTTGAAGATGTTGAAGGGAATGCAGCCCGCGATCGGCGTGCCCGGCGTGCCGCAGGTCGGGTTGCCGTCGCCGTCGATGAAGGAGGGCCCGAGGGCATTGGCGAAGGCGGTCTTGAACGGGTAGCCGAAGAACTCCCGGTCCTGGTCCATGCGGCTGTAGGCGTAGCTGGCATCCCAGCTCCAGCCGGTGTCGAACAGGGCACCCCGGAGGCCGCCCGTGATCTGGCCCTGCCAGGTCTCCACCGAATTGGCCCGGTTGCCCAGGGACTCCAGGCGGAAGGTGGCGTTCGGGTTCACCAGGTCGCCGTTGATGTCGGTTTCCTGGCCACCGAAGGCGATGCCGAAGGGGTTGTAGACGTTGTCGGCCGAGATCACCACGTTATCGCTGCGGGCGTCGAAGGGCAGCGGCGCGATCTGGTAGCCCGAGGTGGTGCGGTTGTAGAGGAACTCGCCGTACATCTCGAGGTCGTCGCTGATGTCGTGGTTGGCGAGGGCGAACACGCTGGCCCGCTCCTGGGGCGTCAGGATCAGGTTCAGGGGCTGGTAATTGTAGGAGTCGTTGGGCGTGCCGGAGCCGACGTAGCAACGGAAGTCCGCGAGGCTCGTGCCCGGGGCCCCCTCGATGCGGGTGATGCCGCCAGCCGGGTCGCAGTCCGGGAACGCGGCCTCGAGGCCCGCTCCACTGGCGGTGTCGAAGAAGTACCGGCCCCGGGGCGTGCGGCTCGAGCCGCCTTCGAAGACCGAGCCGTAGAAATAGAGTGCGTTGCGGGAGAAGGCCCGGTCACCCGCCGAGATCTCGTCCTGCTTGTTGTAGTTGAAGCCCAGCATGACGTTGCTGTCCTCGTCCTGGGCGCCCCAGGTGATGGACGCCGCCTTGCGCTCGCCGTCGCCCTCGCTGGACTCGCCGATGTCGACGCCGACCTCGGCGCCCTCCATCGAGGTCTTGGTGATGAAGTTGACCACGCCGCCGATGGCGTCGGAGCCGTAGATGGCGCCGGCGCCCTGCTTCAGCACCTCGACCCGCTCGATCATGGCGACGGGAATCGAGTTGATGTCGATGGCGCTGGTCAGGCGGCCCAGGGCGCCGTAGCGCCGGCCGTTCAGGAGCACCAGGGTCCGCTCGGCACCGAGGCCGCGCAGCTCGACGTTGCTCGCGCCTTCGCCGCCGCCGTTGTTCACCGCCGGGTTGATGGCGGCACCAGCGATCACCGGCAGCTTCTGGATCAGCTCGCCGAGGGTCGTGGCACCGGATTCCTCGATCACTTCCTCGCCGAGGATCTGCACCGGGCTCGCGGTCTCGCCCTCGATGCGGCTGATGCGCGAACCCGTGACGATGATCTCCTGGTCGTCGGCTGTGGCGCCGTCCTGGGCGAGGGCCGTGCCCCCGTGGACGCCCGCCACCGCCCCCGTCACCATCGCGAGGCCCGCGGCGCCTTTCGGCAGCGGCCCGTACCGGTCGGTATCGTGCTTGCTGGACATTTAGGTGTTTCCCCTGATTGAAAAATGGTCGGTAAAGCAACCCCGTGCCGGATGATAGGCACATAAAAACGACAGGTGCAACGCGGCCCGCCTTCTTGGGCGCCCGTCGGGGGCCATATTGTTGTAAGCCCGCAACGATCGGCGGGCGGGAAGATCGGGCCTCAGCCCGGAGCGCAGGTCGCCGGGCGGCCGTCGACCCGCTGCCCGGCCAGCACCGGGTGGCCGAGGACGGGCAGCACCAGCACCCGGGGCGAATCGTCGGCCGGGCCCGCGCAGAACAGGAAGTCGCCGCTCGATGGCCCGGTGCCCGGGGCCGAGACCCGGCCGCCAGGACCGAAGGCGAGGGCGGTGTCGAAGGCCGTGGAACGGATCTCGAAGCCGGCGCTGCCCGGCACCGCGCCAAGCACGACCTCGCCGTCATCGGCCCGGAAGTTGCCGTTGTCGTCGATGAACCGGATCCAGCCCCGGTCCCAGGACACCCGGGCGCAGGCCGCGCCATCGGCGCTGGGGCAGATGGCCACGGTGGCATTGCGGGTGAGGGCCTCGCTGCGGGCGGCATGCAGGGTGCCGACCAGCTCGTTGATGGCGGCGGCCCGGACGTTGCTCCGGGCGGCCTGGTCCAGGCCGGGCACGGCGAGGGAAAGGCTGATCCCGATCACGGCGAGGGTGGTGAGCACCTCGCCCAGGCTGAAGCCCCCCTGGGGGCGGGAGTGACCCGAGACTTCTCTGCGCATGGCTGGCCCGTCCGGCAGTGACCCGGGGGAGCATAAGTAAAGGGCTCCGCGGCGGCCTTGAAGCGGGTCACGGTTCGGGGCCGGTGCCCCTGTTGCCCGGGCGCGACCCGTATCCGGCCGGTAGCCAAGGGATTTCCCGTGGGTTAAGTTATCCGGCAACGTGGCCCACCAGGAGCCACCATCCAGGGGAAATCGACCAATGCGACGACTGAACGCCGTTACCGGCACCGCCATCGGTGCCTCTCTGCTGCTGGCCACCGCGGTGGCCCAGGCCGCCGAGGACGTGGGCCAGGCCTACCTCAAGGGCATGGGCACCTACATCCTCGCGGACGACGACCGGAACGTGGACGACAGCTTTGCCGGCGGCCTCGTCGGCTTCGGCTATGCCTTGAGCGAGCACTTCAACGTGGAGTTCGACTTCCAGCGGCTGAACCTGGATGGCGACGGCGGCGAAGGGGGGCCGTTCCCGGACCAGGACCAGACCGCGGTCAACCTCAACCTGATGAACCTCTACAACCGGGACGGCACCTTCTCGCCGTTCATCCTGGCCGGCGGCGGCATCGTCAACACCGATGTGGGCAGCGACGACGGCGACGACCTGCAGGGCCAGCTCGGCGTGGGCGTGCTCGCCCGCCTGTGGGGCGAGCGTCTGTCCCTGCGGGCCGAAGCGCTGGCGCGGGGCCAGGACGCCTCCGACAGCCTGACCGACGTGCTGTTCAACGTGGGCCTCAGCGTGGCGCTGGGGTCCAAGGCAGTCCCCGTCGCAGCTGCCGCGCCCGTGGCCGCCGCTGTCGCTGCCCCCCCGCCGCCGCCGCCCCCGCCGCCGCCGGCGGACAGCGATGGCGACGGCGTGGTGGACGCCAGCGACCAGTGCCCGGACACGCCGAAGGGCGACCGGGTGGGTGCCCAGGGCTGCTCCTGCGACATCACGCGCCAGCTGACGTTCAAGCTGAACTCGGCCGAGCTGACCGACGAGGACAAGAAGATCCTGGACGAGGTGGCGGAGAACCTGACGCGCCTGAAGTTCGTCTCGGGCACGGTGGTGGGTCACACGGACAGCTCCGGTTCCGAGGCCTACAACCAGGGCCTGTCGGAGCGGCGGGCGCAGGCGGCCGCGAGCTACCTGGAGACCAAGGGCATCGGCGCGGGCCGGCTCAAGGTCTCGGGGGCGGGCGAGAGCGAGCCGATCGCCGACAACAAGACGGCCGAGGGCCGCGCGCAGAACCGGCGCGTGGTGCTGAAGCGGACCGACTGCGACGCGCCGAACTGACGGCAGTCCAGCGGCTCGAGTGACGACGGAGGGGCCCCGGTCGCGCAAGCGGCCGGGGCTTTTTCTTTGGGCCTGCCGCCCCGAACGGTGCGGAGAAGGTTATATTTTCATGACAATAGGACAGCCTGGCCGGTTCCATGGACGCTGACGCCCACACCCAGTTGCGCTTCGTGCACATCCTGCTCTTCGCCTACTGGCTGGGGGCCGACCTCGGCGTCTTCCTGGGCGGGGGCTGGATGTCCCGGCCGGGCCTCACCGTGCCGGAACGCAATCGCATCAGGGACCTGGTGATGGCCATCGACGTCGCACCCCGGATCGCGCTGGTGCTGATGCTGCCGGTGGGCTTCAGCCTGGCGCTCGCCTGGGGGGCGCCGCTGGCGGCGGGCGCGCTGAACCCGCTCTGGGTGCTGTCCGCGACCTGGATTGCCGTGCTGCTCTGGCTCCACTTTGCCCATGGCCACCCTGCTGCCGGCGCCGTGCTGAAGGCAGACCTGGTGCTGCGCCTGCTGGTCCTTGCCGGCATGCTCGTGCTCGGCATCCGCGGGCTCGCTGCCGACGGCGCCATTCCCGCGTGGCTCGCGGTGAAGTTCCTGCTCTTCGCCGCGATCATCAGTGACGGCGTCGTGCTGCGCTGGATCAGCGGCCAGTGGCGGCCGGCCATCGAGCGGCAGCTCGCGGGCGACGTGGCCCGGGCCGAGGAGATGCTCCGGGTGCGCCGGCAGAAGGCGATCGTGGCCGCGCTGACCATGTGGCTGCTGGTCGGCGCCGCGGCCTACGTGGGTACCGTCAAGCCGTGGTGACCGCGGCCTCCCGGGGGCGCGTGCTCCTGGTCATGTCGGCCCTGCTGCTCGCCACGCTGATGGCGAGCCTCGACTCGAGCTTCCTGCCGCTGGCGTTCCCCGACATGATCGACGATCTGGACTCGAGCACCAGCGAGATCGTCTGGGTCGCCCTGGGCTACCTGGTGGCGGCCACGGGCCCGATGCTGCTCGCGGCCCGGCTCGCCGACGCCTGGGGGCACGTGCGGCTGTTCCAGGCGGGCACGGTGGTGTACTCGCTGGCCATGATCGCCTGCACCTTCGCGCCCGACGTGCCGGTGCTGATCGCGCTGCGCCTCGTGCAGGGTTTCGGCATGGCGCTGTTCCTGCCCACCACCTTCGCCATCGCGACGCGGATCTACGGCCCGGAGCAGCGGGGCAGGGCGCTCGGCCTGCTGCAGGCGGCGAACGCGGGGGGCTTCATCCTGGGGCCGGTCTTCGCGGGCTTCCTGCTGGATGCCTACGACTGGCGGGCGACCTTCGCCAGCCGCATCCCCTTCGCCATCCTGACCATCGTCCTCGCGCTGTTCGCCCTGGACCGGCGGGACCCCATGGCGGTGCCGGGTGCCAGCCGGCGCTTCGACGTGCAGGGCGCCCTCTACCTCACGCTGGCGCTGTTCGGCGTGCTGTTCGGCTGCAACCGCCTGCCGGTGGAGGACAACCACCTGGATCCCTGGGTCTGGCTGGCGACGGCGGCCGGCATCGTCTTCTTCTGGCTGTTCCTGCGCCGCGAGCGCACCTGCGCGGAGCCCCTGATCGATCTCCGCCTCTTCACGGACAGCCCGGCCTTCACCCGGGCGTGCATCGCCTTCGCGGCGATGTTCGCGAGCCTGCCACTGACGCTCTTCGTGGTGCCGATCGTGCTGATCAACGGCCTGGAGCTCCGGGCCTGGGACGTGGGCTTCATCATGGCCGTGTCGGCACTGTGCACGACGGCGATCAGTCCCTGGGCGGGCCGGGCTTCGGACCGGTGGAATCCGGAATGGCTGGCCGCGATGGGCGCCCTGGTGCGGGGTGGCGGTTACCTGCTGCTGCTGCTGGTCACCGTGGAGACCGGAGCCGCCTACCTGTACCTGCCGCTGATCGTGATCGGCATCGGCACGGGACTGTTCTTCTCTCCGAACAACGCGCTGCTGCTGGCCAATGCGCCGCCGGAGCGGGCGGGCATGGTGTCGGGCCTGTTCGGAACGATCCGCCAGGGCGGCTACGCCTTCGGCTTCGCGCTGATCGCGAGCCTGTTCGCCGCGACCCAGGACTACTACGAGACCAACTGGACCCGCACGGGCTTCGGGCACCTCAGCACCACGACCGCGGACCAGCTGACGCACATCTTCCAGGAAGGCGGCATCTGGTCGCCGGAGATGCTGGTGTTCGTCCTCAGGGTCTCGGTGATCGTGTGCCTCGCGATCCTCTCGCTGGCGTTCATCAATTCGCTGCCCCGGCTCGCACTGACCGCGCGCCGGCAGCTCGCCACCATCGGTGGCGTCGCCGTGGCGGCGGTGCTCGGCGTCTGGCTGCTCGTCCTGCTGGTGCCGGGCGGCGTCTCGGTGCGGGAGAGTCTGGCCGAGGCGGCCGCGCCGGCCGCGGCGCCGTTCGGCATGGCAGCGCGGAAGCCTGTGCCGCTGGCGCCGGTGGAAGCACCGGTGGCCCCGCCCGGACCAGGCGGGCTTTTCGCGCAGCACTGCGCGGCCTGCCACGGGGCCGCGGGTGAGGGCCGGGAGGGTCTCGGCGTCGACCTGCGCAACTCGGCCTTCGTCGCCGCCCGTTCCGACGCCGAAATCGTGGCCTTCCTGCAGAAGGGCCGGGCCCCGGACGCGCCGGACAGCATCACGGGCCGGCCCATGCCGCCGTTCGCGTGGCTGGATGCCGGTCAGCTGACCGGGGTGGTGCGGGAAGTGCGGCGCCTGCGCTGAGGCCCGGTCGAACTGGTCGGGGTGACAGGATTCGAACCTGCGACCTCTTGCTCCCGAAGCAAGCGCTCTACCAAGCTGAGCTACACCCCGAACGGGGGCGCCATTGTATAGGGCGGCGCGGGCGGCGTCAGTAACGGCGCTCGACGGCGAAATCGGCGAGGCCTGCCAGGGCGCCCTTGAAGGGGGAGTCGGGCACGGGGGCCAGGGCGGCCCGGGCCCGGATGGCAGATTCCCGGGCCTTGGCGGCCGTGTAGGCCAGGGCGCCGGTGGAGACGATGGCCTCCTGGATCGGCCGGATGTCCTCCCGGCCCCCCTGTTCGATGGCCCGCCGGATCATCACCTGCTCCCGGGGCGAGCCCCGCTGGAGGGCGAAGATGAGGGGCAGGGTCGGCTTGCCCTCGGCCAGGTCGTCGCCCAGCTGCTTGCCGAGTTCACCCGGGTTCGCGCTGTAGTCGAGGGCGTCGTCCACCAGCTGGAAGGCGAGGCCCAGCTCCCGACCGTACTCCACGAGCGCCTTCTCCACCGCCCGGGTCTGGTCGGCCAGGATCGCGCCGATCTGGGCGCCTGCCTCGAACAGCTTGGCCGTCTTGCGGTAGATCACGTCCATGTAGCGCTGTTCGGTGGTCTCCGGGTCATTGCAGTTCATGAGCTGCAGCACCTCGCCCTCGGCGATGGTGTTGGTGGCGTCGGCCAGTACATCCATGATGCGCATCTGGCCCACCTGGACCATCAGCTGGAACGCGCGGGAATAGAGGAAGTCGCCCACCAGCACGCTCGCCTCGTTGCCGAACACGCTGTTCGCGGTGTCCTGGCCCCGGCGCAGGTCGGAGGCGTCGACCACGTCGTCGTGGAGCAGGGTGGCGGTGTGGATGAACTCGATGATCGCCGCCGTCATGACGTGGCGATCCCCCTGGTACCCGCAGGCCCGGGCCGAGAGCAGGGTGATCAGGGGGCGCAGCCGCTTGCCGCCGCTGCCGATGATGTAGTGGGCGACGCTGTTCACCAGGGCCACGTCGCTGGCGAGGCGCGTCGCGATCTCCCGGTTGACGGCGGGCCAGTCCCCGCCCAGCAGGCCGCGGACGGCTTCCAGGTCAAATCGCGGCAATTCCGGTTGGACGAGGTGCATTGCGACACGAATAATGCCCGCGATGAGGTCCACTGTATACCGTGCGCCGGTGCTGGCCGCCCTGCGTTTTCTCATCGTCGCGGCCGGCTGGCCCGTGGCCGCCGGCGCTTTCGGGCCGTCGGGCCATCGGGTAGTCGGGCACGTCGCCGACATCCACGTCTGCGCCGAGACCCGGGCGGCGCTGAAGCCACTGCTCGGCGGGCTCACGCTCGCCGAGGCCGGCCTCTGGCCCGACACCATCCGGCGACAGCCCGGCTGGGAGCACACGGGGCCCTGGCACTACATCAACGTGCCCGATCGGGGCCCGATCGCGCGGGTCGCGCGGCGCACGCCGGACAACGTGCTGGCTGCCCTCGCGCGCTTCGAGGGCGAACTCGGCGACCCGTCCCTCACGACGCGCCAGCGGGGCATTGCCCTGCGCTTCGTGGTGCACTTCGTCGCCGACCTGCACCAGCCCCTGCACGTGGGCAGGGCCGCGGACCGGGGCGGCAACCTCGTGTCGGTGCGCCTGGCGGGGCGGGACGTGAGCCTGCACGCCCTCTGGGACGGCGAACCCCTGCGTCCCGCCGGCGGTCCCGCACCGAAGGAGAGGGCCCTGGCGCTGCCCCGGCCAACCGCCCGGGTACTGGCCCGCTGGCAGCGCGCCGCGCCCCTCGACTGGGCCGCCGAATCCCGGGCCCTCTGGCCCCGGGTCTACGCCTTCCCGCCCGGCCGGGAAAGTGCGCCGGCCCTGCTCGACACCCCCTATGTGGACCAGGCCCGGCGCCTGGTCGACGAGCGCCTGCTCAAGGCCGGGGTCCGGCTGGCCGGCCGGCTCGACACCCTGGTGGGCCCCCCGGGGGGCTGCGCTCCAAAGGTTGCCAGCAGCCAGCCGAACCTCTAGAATTCGCCGTCTTTTCGCGGGGTTGTGTTCAGCCCCCTTCCTTCCAGGGATAACCGATGTACGCAGTATTCAAGACGGGCGGCAAGCAGTACCGTGCCAGCCAGGGCGAGAAGTTGAAGATCGAGAAGCTCGAGGCCGCTGCCGGTGACACCGTGGAGTTCGGTGACGTGCTGCTGGTGGGCGAGGGCGCCGATCTCAAGGTCGGCAAGCCGCTGCTCGCTGGCGCGAAGGTCACCGGCAAGGTGGTCACCCAGGATCGCCACGACAAGATCTCGGTGATCAAGTTCAAGCGCCGTACCACCTACAAGCGCATGCACGGCCACCGGCAGGCCTACACCCTGGTCGAGATCACGGGCATTGCTGCCGGCGCCTGAAGGCACCGGTCGCCAACGAACCATCGAGGTAATACGTCATGGCACACAAGAAGGCTGGCGGCAGCACGCGCAATGGCCGCGATTCCGAGTCGAAGCGCCTGGGGCTCAAGAAGTTCGGTGGCCAGGCCGTGATTCCCGGCAACATCCTGGTGCGCCAGCGGGGCACCGAGTACCACCCGGGCAAGAATGTCGGCATGGGCCGTGACCATACGCTGTTCGCCAAGGCCGGCGGCGTCGTGCAGTTCGAGGCCAAGGGCCTCGGTGGCCGTCGCCGCATCGTCAACGTCGTCCCTGCCAGCAGCTGAGGCATCCCGGCCGGTCGACTGAAGAACCCCGCCGCGGCGGGGTTTTTCGTCTCTGCCCCCGGCGCGGGACCTGGTCCGATGAAATTCGTCGATGAAGCCACGATCCGGGTGGCCGCCGGCAATGGCGGGCCTGGCTGCGTCAGCTTCCGCCGCGAGAAGTTCATTCCTCGTGGCGGGCCGGATGGCGGGGACGGTGGCGCCGGTGGCGGTGTCTGGCTGGTCGCGACCCGGGACCTCAACACGCTCGCCGATTTCCGCGTGAACCGGCGCTTTGCCGCCGAGAGCGGCGCGGGGGGGTCCGGCGGCGACTGCACGGGCCGCAGCGGCGAGTCGCTCGACATCCCGGTGCCCTGCGGCACGCGCGTCATCGAGGCCGACACCGGCGAGTTGCTCGGCGACCTGACCGCCGAAGGCCAGCGCCTGCTCGTGGCCGCGGGTGGCGAGGGCGGCCGGGGCAACACCCGCTTCAAGAGCAGCGTCAACCGGGCGCCCCGCCAGTCCACCCCCGGTACCCGGGGCGAGCAGCGCACGCTCCGGCTCGAACTCAGCCTGCTGGCCGACGTGGGACTGCTCGGCAAGCCCAACGCGGGCAAGTCCACGCTGCTGCGGGCCGTGTCGGCCGCCCGGCCCAAGGTGGCCGACTACCCGTTCACCACCTTGCACCCGGGACTCGGCGTCGTGGCCGTGGGACCCATGCGCAGCTTCGTCATGGCGGACATCCCGGGTCTCATCGAAGGTGCCGCCGGCGGCGCCGGACTCGGCATCCGCTTCCTGAAGCACCTGACCCGGACCCGGCTCCTGCTGCACCTCGTCGACGTCGCGCCCTTCGACGACAGTGACCCTGCCGGCGATGCGGTGGCCATCGTCGGCGAATTGCAGAGTTTCAGTCCCGAGCTTGCGGCCCGGGAGCGCTGGCTGGTGCTGAACAAGACCGACCTGGTCGGCGACGAAGAGGCCCGGGCGGCGGAGGAGGCCGTGCTCGGTGCCCTGGTGGCGGCCGGCGCGGGACCCGCGACGGGCCCGCAGGGACCACGGGTGTACCGGATCAGCGCCCTGACGGGGGCCGGCACGGCGCGGCTCACCGGGGAGCTGATGACCCGGCTGGAGGAGCTGGGGGCGGTGGCGGCGGTGGAGGCGGAGGAGGCGGGGCCGGGGGAGGGAGGGG
>CALGMY010000227.1 GCA_937958785.1 uncultured Gammaproteobacteria bacterium
CCACGGGCCCCTGCTCCAGGCACTCGCCGTCCTTCATGACGAGCAACCGGTCGCAGGTGCCGGCGGCGACGCCGAGGTCGTGGGTGATCAGCAGGATGGCGGTGCCGAAGGTCGCGCGCAGCTCCGCCATCAGCGCGAGGATCTGGGCCTGCACGGTGACGTCGAGGGCGGTGGTGGGCTCGTCGGCGATGAGCAGCGCGGGCTGGCAGAGCAGGGCCGTCGCGATCATCACCCGCTGGCGCATGCCCCCCGAGAGCTCGTGGGGGTACATGGCGAGGCGCGCGGCCGGATCGGTGATGTGCACGGCCTCGAGCAGGCGCCGGCACTCGGCCCGTGCCGCCTCCCCCGCGAGGCCCCGGTGGCGCTTCAGCACCAGGCCCATCTGCGCCCCGATCGTGAGGTAGGGATTCAGGGAGGTCATCGGGTCCTGGAAGATCATGGCGATGCGGGCGCCCCGGATCGCCCGGAGCTTGGGCTCCGGCAGGCCGATGAGCTCGCTGCCCTCGAAGCGGATGCTGCCCGCGGCCCGGCCGTTGTCGGCCAGCAGCCCGAGCACCGCCATGGCCGCCTGGGTCTTGCCCGAGCCCGACTCGCCGACGATGCCCAGCACCTCGCCGGCGCCGATGCTGAAGGAGAGGTTCCTCACCGCCTGCACCGGGCCGTCCCGGGTGGTGAAGGACACGGCGAGGTCCCGGACCTCGAGCAGGGGCGTGGTCATCGCCCGCTCCGGTCCCGGGGGTCCAGGGCGTCCCGGAGGCCGTCACCCAGGTAGTTGAAACAGAAGAGCGTGATGGCGAGGAAGACGGCGGGCACCACCAGCATCCAGGGCGCCGTCTCCATCTCGAGGGCGCCGTCGCTCACCATCACCCCCCAGGAGGTCTGCGGCTCCTGCACGCCGAGGCCGAGGAAGCTCAGGAAGGACTCCACCAGGATCACCTGGGGGATGGTCAGGGTCACGTACACCACCACCACGCCGAGCAGGTTCGGCACGATGTGCCGGAGGATGATCGGGAACGTGCGCACGCCGGCCACCCGGGCGGCCTCGACGAACTCCCGCTGCTTCAGGCCCATGGCCTGGCCCCGGACGATGCGGGCCATGTCCAGCCAGTTGATGGCGCCGATGGCCACGAAGATCAGCAGGATTTTTCGGCCGAACAGCACCATCAGCAGGATCACGAGGAACATGAAGGGCAACGCGTAGAGGAGGTCGACCATGCGCATCATCACCCGGTCGACGCGCCCGCCCAGGAAGCCCGCGGTGGCGCCCCAGGCGATGCCGATCACGAGGCTCACCAGGGTGGAGACGAGGCCGATGAGCAGGGAGAGGCGGCCGCCCACCAGGGTGCGGGTCAGCAGGTCCCGCCCCAGGGAGTCGGTGCCGAGCACGTGGGTGCCGGCCGATCCCGCGGTGAGCGGCGGCACGGCGATCTCATCCCAGTTGGGCCTGGCGTAGTCGTAGGGGCTGAGCGCCGGACCCGCGATGACCAGCACCACCAGCACCGCGAGGATCACGCCCGCCGTCATCGCCGCCCGGTTGTGGCGGAGCGTCGCCCAGGCGTCGGACCAGAGGCTGCGGGGGGCCGGCGGGATCGAGGAGATGATCGCGCCTGAAGGCGCTCCTACCGGTGTAGGAGCGCCTTCAGGCGCGATCACCTCTTCCTTACCCCCGGCCGCCCCGCTCATTCCCGGCTCCTCGGGTCGAGCCAGCCGTAGATGAGGTCCACCAGGAAGTTGAAGAGGATGATCAGGGCGCCATAGAAGACCACGATGCCGAGCACCAGGGTGTAGTCCCGGTTGAGCGCGCCGGTGACGAAGTAGCGGCCGAGTCCGGGCAGGCCGAAGATGGTCTCGATCACCACCGAGCCGGTGATGAGGCCCGCGGTGGCCGGGCCCAGGTAGGAGACCACCGGCACCAGGGCAGGCTTCAGCGCATGGCGCAGCAGGATGGTGGTCGCTGGCAGGCCCTGGGCCTTGGCCGTGCGGATGAAGTTGCTGCGCAGGACCTCGATCATGCTGCCGCGGGTCAGCCGGGCGATGTAGGCCACCTGCGTGAGCGCGAGGGTAAAAACCGGCAGCACGAGGTTGCGCCAGCCGCCCGCAAAGAAGCCGTCCAGGCCGAGGCCGCCGGCCGGCAGCCAGCCGAGGTACACCGCGAAGACCAGGATCAGCAGCGGGGCCAGCACGAAGTTGGGCACGGAGATGCCGGTCATGGCCACGGCCATGGTGCCGTAGTCGGCCGCCCGGTTCTGGCGGAGCGCCGCGAGGCTGCCGAGGCTCACCCCCACGACCACGGCGAGCAGCATGGCGAGCGCGCCGAGTTGCAGGGACACCGGGAAGCCGCTGGCGATCAGCTCGGTGACCGTGCGGTCCCGATACTGGAAAGACGGGCCAAAGTCGCCCCGGGCCAGGTTCCACAGGTAGCGCCCGAACTGCTGCCAGAGGGGTTCGTCCAGGTGGTAGGCCGCCCGCAGGTTCGCCTCCACCTCCGGTGCCAGCCGCTTCTCGCTGTCGAAGGGTCCGCCGGGCGCCATCCGCATCATGAAGAAGGTGACGGCGATCAGGATGAGCAGTGTCGGGATCGACTCGAACAGGCGACGGAGGAAGAGGCGCAGCATGGTGCGGTGCGGGCGATCAGTGCTTCAGGATGCGGAAGTGGCGGGTATGGTGGTGGTCCATGATGTTGCTGGCGTAGCCCGCCACCCAGGGCTTCACCAGCTGCTTGCTCACGTAGTAGTAGATCGGGAGGACGGGCATGTCGTCCAGCATGATCCGCTCCGCCTCCTCCAGCAGCTGCATCCGGGCCGCCGGGTCCGCCTCCCGGGACGCCTGGAGCAGCAGCGCGTCGTAGCGGGGGTTGTCGTAGGCCATGTCGTTCAGGCCGTGCTTGGACTCCAGGATCTCGGCGAAGGTGTAAGGGTCGTCGTAGTCGCCGATCCAGCCGTAGCGGAACACCTGGGTGTCGATGCGGGTCCGGCGGGTCTGCAGGAATACCTGCCACTCCTGGTTGAGGATCTCGGTCTCCATGCCCAGCACGTCGCGCCACATGGCGGCCATGGCCACGGCGAGGCGCCGGTGGTTGATCTCGGTGTTGTGCAGGAGCTGGACCCTTAGCGGCTTCTCCGCCGAGTAGCCGGCCAGGGCGTACTGGCGGCGTGCCTCCTCGTTGCGCTGTTCCTGGGTCCAGGTGGCCCAGGCGGGCTGCTGGTTCCTGTAGCCGGTGACCGGCGGCACCCAGCCGTAGGAGGCGATCTCCCCGGCGCCGGTGATCTTCTCCACCAGGATGTCCCGGTCCAGCGCCAGGGCCAGGGCCTTGCGGAGCGGGATGTTGTCCTTGAAGGGGGGCTGGCTCGTGTTGAAGCCGTAGACGTAGCTGCCGAGATAGGGGGCGATGCGGAGCTCGTCGGGCAGGTTCCGGCGCAGCCAGGGAATCTGCCGGTTCGGCACGGTCTCGGTCATGTCGAACTCGTTGGCCCGGTAGCGGTTCAGTTCCGACTCCGCGTTCTCCACCGGGTAGTACCAGACCTCGTCGATGGTGGTCTTGTCGTCCTCCCAGTAGTGGGGGTTGCGCACCAGCTGGATGTGGGACTGGACCTTCCAGGCGTTGAGCCGGTAGGCGCCGTTGCTCACCAGGTTGCCGGGCCGGGCGAACTGGTCGCCGAATTTCTCCACCGAGGGCCGGTGCACCGCGTAGGTGCTGGAGTGGGTCAGCAGGCCGAGCAGGTAGGGGGTCGGCGAGTGCAGGCGGATCTCCAGGGTGCGTTCGTCCAGAGCCCGGACGCCGAGTTTCTCCGGCGGCAGCTGCCCGTTGACCACGGCCTCCGCGTTGTCGATGGGGTAGAGGATCGCCGAATACTCGGACAGGGTGGAAGGGTCGGCGCTCCGCCGGAGGCCGAAAGCGAAATCCTCCGCCACCACGGGATCACCGTTGCTCCAGCGGCCCCGGGGTTGCAGGGTGAAGGTGTAGACCCGGCCGTCCCCGCTGACGGTCCAGCTCGCCGCCGCGCCGGGGATCAGCGTGCCGTCGGCCGCCTCCGTGACCAGGCCCTCGAAGAGGTCCCGGAGCACGTTGGACGAGGTGACGCCCTCGGCCCGGTGGGGGTCGAGGGTCTCCGGCTCGGTGCCATTGCCCTTGCGCAGGATCTGCTCGGCGGCCAGCTCCTGCCCCGTGGCGCCACCGACCTGGACCTTCGGCGGCGGCGGCGGTGCGGGCCCGTCGCCCGGCCGGCTGCAGGCGGCCAGCAGCAGGGCGCCTGCCAGGACCATCCCGGCCGGGACCCTCACCCGGCGAGGCCCGCCCGCCGGCGCCGCTTGGTCAGGTGCACGAGCAGCAGCGACACGGCCACCGGGGTCACGCCGGGGATGCGGGCTGCCTGGCCGAGGGTGCCCGGCCGGACCTGGGCCAGCTTCTGGCGGATCTCGTGGGACAGGCCCGGGATGACGGCGTAGTCCAGGTCCCCGGGCAGGGAGAGTTCGTCCTTGCCCCGGCTGCGCTCGATCTCGTCCTGCTGCCGGCGCACGTAGCCCGCGTAGCGGGCCTCGATCTCCACCTGGGCCTCGACCTGGTCGGCCAGCTCCGGATACTCGTCCGCGGCCGGCGTGCGGCGGCCGACGGCCGGGAGGGCCGTGAGCCCGGCATAGTCCAGGTCCGGCCGCTTCAGCAGCTCCAGCGCCCGGTGCTCCCGGCGCAGTGGCGGGTCGAGCGGCAGGTCGTCCGGCTGCACCCGGCAGGACTCGAGGCGCACGCGCTCGGCGGCGATGGCAGCCTGCTTGGTGGCGAAGATCCGCCAGCGGGCCTCGTCCACCAGGCCGAGCTCGCGGCCGACGGGGGTCAGGCGCTGGTCCGCGTTGTCCTCCCGCAGCAGCAGGCGGTGCTCGGCCCGGCTGGTGAACATGCGGTAGGGCTCGGTGGTGCCCCGGGTGATGAGGTCGTCCACCAGCACGCCCAGGTAGGCCTCGTCCCGGCGGGGCGACCAGGGCTCGCGGCCGGCGGCGGCGAGTGCGGCGTTGATGCCGGCGACGAGGCCCTGGGCGGCGGCCTCCTCGTAGCCCGTGGTGCCGTTGATCTGGCCGGCGAACCAGAGTCCCCGGAGGCTCTTCGTCTCGAGGGTGGACTCGAGGCCCCGCGGGTCGAAGAAGTCGTACTCGATGGCGTAGCCCGGCCGGGTGAGGTGGGCCCGCTCGAAGCCCGGGATGGTGCGCACGAAGGCCTGCTGCACGTCGAAGGGCAGGCTGGTGGAGATGCCGTTCGGGTAGAGCTCGGTGGCGTCGAGGCCCTCGGGCTCGACGAACACCTGGTGGGAGTCCTTGTCGGCGAAGCGGACGATCTTGTCTTCCACCGAGGGGCAGTAGCGGGGGCCGATGCCCTCGATCACGCCCGTGTACATCGGCGACCGGTCCAGCGCGCCGCGGATGATCTCGTGGGTTTCGGCGGTGGTGCGGGTGATGTGGCAGGGCACCTGCCGCGGGTGGTCGGCCCGGCGGCCGGTGAAGGAGAACACGGGCCGTGGCTCGTCCCCGTGCTGGACGGCCATGACGCTGAAGTCGACGGTGCGGGCGTCGATGCGGGGCGGCGTGCCGGTCTTGAGGCGGCCGACGGCGAAGGGCAGTTCGCGCAGGCGGGCGGCGAGGCCGATGGACGCCGGGTCGCCGGCGCGCCCGCCGGAGTGGTTGCTGAGCCCGACGTGGATCCGGCCCGCCAGGAAGGTGCCGACGGTGAGCACCACGGCCCGGGCGTGGAAGCTGAGGCCCGACTGGGTAACGACGCCGGTCACCCGGTCGCCCGCGACGATGAGGTCCTCGACGCCCTGCTGGAACAGCTGCAGGTTCGGCTCGGCGTCGAGTAGCGCCCGGATCGCCCGGCGGTAGAGCGCCCGGTCCGCCTGGGCGCGGGTCGCGCGCACCGCTGGTCCCTTGCTGGCGTTGAGCGTGCGGAAATGGATGCCCGCCCGGTCCGCGGCGACGGCCATGAAGCCGCCGAGCGCGTCGATTTCCCGGGTGAGGTGGCCCTTGCCGATGCCGCCGATGGCCGGGTTGCAGCTCATCTGGCCGATGGTCTCGAGGCTCTGGGTGAGCAGCAGCGTGCGGGCGCCGAGGCGCGCGGCCGCGGCGGCGGCCTCGGTGCCGGCATGGCCGCCGCCCACGACGATCACGTCGAAGTGGTTCGTGCTGCTGGCGGGGTGGCTGGGCTGGCGAGTGGGTTTCATGGGCGCGCTGGTTATGACAAGGCCGGGACCCGGAAGTGCGTCACGGATTGACCCCGGGCAGTGTGCCAGCATCCCTGCCAACAACAACCACGGCAGGCCGACGCCCGCGGGCGCAACCGGACCTGGCCGTTGCCGCCCAACAAGAACAAGAACAACAAGGCGCTGCCATGCCCGTGACCCCGGTTCCGACTGCCGTCGACAGCCCCGCCGTGCCCGGACGCGGCCGCCTGCCCGGCGAGCGCCGGGCCGCCGTGCTGTACGGCGTCTGGGCCGTCATCGCCACCCTCGCCCACGCCTCGGGTGCCGTGGTCCTGGCCGGGGGTGGCGGCCTCGTGCTCGGCCTCGGCAGCGCCCTGACCCTGGCCCTGTTCCTGGCGCTGGGATCCCTGCCCCGCACCGAGCAGCCGGAGGACCGGACCGTGCTCATGGCCCAGTCCCTCATGGGGGTGCTCTGGACGACCCTTTACACCTGGTTCGCCGGTCCGGCGCCGCTGGGTGCGGTGCTCGGCGTCGGCATGTACCTGTCGGCCGTCAGCCTGGCCCTGCCGGGGACCACCCCCGCGCTGCTGGGCCGGCTGTTGGTGACGGCCGGCGCGGCGAGCTTAGTCGCACCCGTGCTGCATCAGGTTGCCGGGGGTCCGGGCACGGCGGCGGGCCTGCTCGCCGCGCTGCTACCGAGCCTCGTGCTGGCGGTGCTGCTCGGCGTGATCTACCTGGCGGCCCGGGCGCTGGCGACGGCCCGGGACGAGCTGACCGCCCGCAACGCCGAGCTTAAGGCCGGGATCGAGCGGATCGCCCGGCGGGCCGAACGGGACCAGCTGACCAACTCCTACAACCGGCAGTCGATCCTCGAGATCATCGCCCGGGAGAAGGCCCGGGCCGACCGGGCCGGCGAGTCCCTGTGCGTGTGCCTGCTGGACATCGACCACTTCAAGGACATGAACGACCGCTTCGGCCACCAGGCCGGCGACCGGATCCTGGCCGCCTTCGCCCGCCGGGTGCGGGGCGCCCTGCGCACCATGGACGTGCTGAACAGCGGCGGCCTGCCCGCCCCGGTGGGCGCCGACCGGCTGGGCGCCGCGGGCCGCAGTGCGTTCGGCCGGGTGGGCGGGGAGGAGTTCCTCGTGCTGCTGCCCGAGACCTCGCTGCGGGGGGCCCTGCGATGTGCGGAGCGGGTCCGCAAGGCGGTGGTGCGCCGGCCTTTCGACGGGCTGCACCAGGTCACGGTATCCATCGGCATCGCGGAATACCGGCCCGGCGAGACCGTCTCGAGCCTCATCCACCGGGCCGACCAGGCCCTCTACGGCGCCAAGCACGCGGGCCGCAACCGGGTCCACTGCGCCACCGCCGACGGCGGCCCGAGCGCCATCGTCATGCCCGACCTCCTCGCCCGCTGATCGAAAAGGTACCGGATACTTAGTTATTTAGGTTCGGACGCGTCCGAACCTAAATAACTAAGTATCCGGTACCTTTCAGTAGTCGTTTCAGTAGTCGGCGCGGTCGGCGGCGGCTTGTTGCTTGAGGTCGGCGGCCAGACGGTCGCCCAGGTACCGGTCGATGAGCCCGTGCACCGCATAAATCACGGGAGTGAGGGCGAGCGCCGCCAGGAACTTGTAGGCGTAGTTCACCGTGCCGATCGCCAGGAACTGGTTGAGCGGCCACTGCTGGGGGCCGAGCACGAAGGCGATGTAGAGCACCACGAAGCTGTCGACGAACTGGGACACCAGCGTGGACCCGGTGGCCCGGAGCCAGATCAGCCGTTCTCCCGTCACCTGGCGGATCCGGTGGAAGATGGCGACGTCCAGCAGCTGCCCGATCAGGAACGCCACCAGGGACCCGACGATCACCCACATCCCCTGCCCGTAGATGGCGGCAAAGGCCGTCTGCAGGTTGTCCACCCCCTGCGGCTGGAACGACGTGACCCACCAGTCCGCTGGCGCCAGCTCGATGACCACGAAGGCAATGAGGAAGGCATAGGAGATCAGGGCCACCGCCAGGAAGGACAGGAACCGCACCCCGCTCCGGCCGTAGTACTCATTCACCACGTCGGTCATCACGAACACCACTGGCCAGAGGATGACCCCCGCCGTGAAGTTCAGCGTGCCCGTCTGGCCGAACAGCGACCAGTTGAACGGCTCGAGCCCCAGCGTGGTCTCGACCGCGAAGATCTTGATGCCGATGAACTCGGCCAGGATCGCGTTGGCCACGAAGATGCCCGCCAGGACGACGAACAGGCGGGCGGCGCGGTGAGTGGTGACGTTCATGGCCGGGAGTCTACCGCCAAGCTCCCAGGCGGTTGCCCGGAGCGCTCAGGACGAGGCGCCATGCCGTGCCATCCAGCCAGGCATGGCGCCCCACCCGTCAGTGCAACCAGGTTGGGGGCACTACCGGCCGCCGAAATACAGCCTCACGCCCGCGGAGATCTCCCGTGAGTCACTGCCAAACTCGGTGCCAAGGCCGGCGGCAAAGGTCTCGTTGAAGCTGTAGAGGGCTTCGATTGACACCGTCGTCTCGTCCGCACCACTGCCCAGATCGACGTAGTTGAGAAAGCCGCTCAGTTCGACCTGCTCGGTCAACATGGCCCGTACGCCGGTCGACAGCCCGTAACCGCTTTCGTCCGCGCTGCCAAACCCGTCGACATCGACTTCGGCGTCCACGTACGAAATGCGGCCAACGAAGTCCACGGTATTGGAGAGCGGATAGTTGACGCCGGCCCCGAAAGTGAGGACGTCGTAATCGACATCGACATCAAAGACCTCCAGTTCCGCCATCCCGTAGCTGGCGAACAGGTGGACCATGTCCGCGACGGCCACGGAGCCACCGATGCCAATGCCGTCGCCATCCGGATCTTCCCCGAGCAACCCGTCATCGTCGATCTCCGTATTCACGTACGCGATATCCACGTACGTGTAACGAGGACCGGCGGCCGCTGCCGCGGCTTGCGGGATGGCCGAAGTCGCCAGAAGGAAGCTGGCGGCCAGGTAGCTTACGCGAGTGGAATTGTCCAAGACGGATACCCCCAATGGTGAACAGGAACGGACGAATTGCCGGCGCTCCCCACGCGCTGCCGCCGAAGGAGCTTAGCGTCGGACACCATCCCGTGGGAAGGATCCTCACTTTCCGATGCAGAACGACCCAAAAATCCTCCCCAGCAAATCGTCGCTCGAAAACTCCCCGGTGATCTCCGCCAGGGCCTCCTGGGCTGCCCGCAGTTCCTCCGCCAGGAGCTCCCCCGCCCGCTCCTGCTCGAGGCGCTCCCGCCCGGCCTCGAAGTGCGCCCGGGCCCGGCGGATGCTGTCGAGATGGCGCTGGCGGGCGATCACCGTGCCCTCGCCCGGGTCCGCGTAGCCCACGCGGGACTTGATGAGCCGGCGCAGGTCGTCGAGGCCCGCGCCCGTCAGGGCCGAAAGCCGCACCACCGGAGGGCTCGCGCCCGGGTCGCTGCCCGCCGCCTCCCCCGTCAGGTCGATCTTGTTCCGGACCAGGATCACCGGTACGCCCGCCGGCACCTCAGCCAACAGCGTCGTCCCGGGATCGCCGGCCGCCGCGTCCACCACCACCAGCGCCAGATCCGCCACCTGCAGCTCGCCCCGGGTCCGCTGCACGCCTTCCCGTTCGACCACGTCGCTGGTGTCGCGCAGCCCGGCCGTGTCGATGAGGTGCACCGGCAGCCCGTCGATGTCGAGCCGCTCCCGCACCAGGTCCCGGGTGGTGCCCGGCACCTCGGTGACGATCGCCGCCGCGTAGCCCGCCAGCCGGTTCAGCAGGCTCGACTTGCCGCTGTTCGGCCGGCCCGCCAGCACCACGTGGATGCCGTCCCGGAGCAGCCGCCCCTGCCGGGCACTGGCCTCGATGCAGTCGAACCCGGCGGCGGCCGCGTCGAGGCGCCGGCGCAGTTCGCCGACGGACAGGAAGTCGACCTCCTCCTCGGGGAAGTCGATGGCCGCCTCCACGTACATCCGGAGCGCGGTGAGGTGCTCGTTGAGGGCGAGGATTGCGGCGGAGAACTCGCCCGCGAGTGAACGGCGCGCCGCCCGGGCCGCGGCCCGGGAGCCAGCGGCGATGAGGTCCGCCACCGCCTCCGCCTGCAGCAGGTCCAGCTTGTCGTTGAGGAAGGCCCGCTCGGAGAACTCCCCCGGCGCGGCAAGCATGGCACCGAGCCCGAGGACCCGCTCCACCAGCATCTCCAGCAGGACGGGCCCGCCGTGGGCCTGCAGTTCCAGGACGTCCTCGCCGGTGAAGGAATGGGGCGCAGGGAAGAAGATGGCGAGACCCGTGTCGAGCACCTGCCCGTCGACATCGCGGAAGTCCGCGAGGGTCGCCACCCGGGGCGAGGGGCAGCCGCCCAGTATCGCGACGGCGATGCCCGGCACCCCAGGCCCCGACACCCGCACGATGCCCACCCCGCCCCGCCCGGACGGCGTGGCGCGGGCGACGATGGTGGTTCCGGGCGGCGAACTCATGGCACCCGGCGCGCCGCGCGGCTCAGTCGGCGCCCAGCACCTTGTTGATGCGCCACTGCTGGGCCATGGACAGCACCGAGTTGGTCAGCCAGTAAAGCACGAGGCCGGCCGGGAAGAAGGCGAAGAAACCGGTGAAGACGATGGGCATGATCTGCATCATCTTCGCCTGCACCGGGTCCGGCGGCGGCGGGTTCAGCTTCTGCTGGAACCACATGGCCGCGCCCATCAGCAGGGGCAGGATGAAGAACGGGTCCCGGGACGAGAGGTCGGTGATCCACAGGGCAAAGGGGGCCTGGCGCATCTCCACGCTTTCCAGCAGCACCCAGTAGAAGGCAATGAAGAAGGGGATCTGCACCAGCATCGGCAGGCAGCCGGCGGCCGGGTTGATCTTCTCCTTCTTGTAGAGCTCCATGAGCGCCTGGCTCATGGCCTGCCGGTCGTCCTTGTAGCGCTCCTGCAGGGCCTTCATCCGGGGCTGCAGCTTGCGCATGCCTGCCATGGACCGGCCGCTGGTCTCGCTGAGCTTGTAGAAGACCAGCTTGATCAGGAAGGTCACGATGATGATGGTGAGGCCCCAGTTGCCGACGAAGCGGTGCACGTTGTCGAGCAGCCAGAACATGGGCTGGGCGAGCAGCGTCAGGCGCCCGTAGTCCACGGTCAGCTCCAGGCCCGGCGCGACTTCCTCCAGCTGCTTCTGCACCTTGGGGCCGACGAACAGGCGCGAGGTGTAGGTCTCCGCGCTGCCCGGCGCGACGGTCTTCAGGGGGCCGATGGCGCTCACGAGGAAGCGGCCGTCGGCGAAGGTGCCGGCGTAGTTCCAGGTCTCGTCAACTGGCGGGACCGCCGCGGCCAGGAAGTGGTGCTGGATGGCGGCGAGCCATCCCCGGCTCACCGACTGGCTGAAGGGCTGGGTGGCCAGTTCCTCCACATCCAGCTTCTGGTAGCTGTCCCCGTCGTAGGTGACCGGCCCGTTGAAGGAGTAGGTCTCCACGTCGAACATGCTCTGGTCCGGCGGGCTGTAGAGCCGCTGGATCTGCAGGTACTCGGCTGCCTCGTAGGGCTGGGTCCCCTGGTTCTCGACCCGGTACTCGAGGTCGATCTGGAACTGGTTGCGCCGGAAGGTGTAGGTCTTGGTCACCAGGACGCCGGTCGGGCTCTCCCAGCGCAGGGGGACGGTGAGCTCGTCGGCCCCGGCCGCGAGCGCGAATGCGGCGCCGGGCGCCGAGAACGTCGCCAGGTGATTGGGCTCCGGCTGCTCGCCGGCGGCCCGGAGGCCACCCTGGACGGCGAAGAAGCGGGCCGGGTCCGGTGAGAGCAGCTCCACGGGCACGTCCGGCTGGTCCTTGTGCACCGGGTAAGTGGGCAACCGGGCATCGACGAGCTGGCCGCCCACGGGGTCGATGGCCAGGTCGAGCACGTCGGTGGTCACGCGGATCAGCGGGGTGGCGACGGGCGCGGCCTCGACCGCGGCGGCCGGCGCGTTGGGCAGGGCGGGCGGCGCGGCCGTGTTGCCGGCGAGCGGCGGCAGGCTGGGCGGGGCGGCTGGCAGGGGCGTAGGTCCCGGGGCGGCGTTGCCCGTGGCCACGTCGGCGACCGGGGGCGGCGCGAAGGTCTGCTGCCAGGTCTGCACGGTGAGCCAGACCAGCATGAGCAGGCCGACCCAGAGGAATATTCGCAGGTTGTCCATGGTCACGCGCCGCTGCTTCCTGTGGCTGGGGCCCCGCCGGTGGCGATCCGGCCCCAGTGTTGTTCGAGGCTCCGGGTGCGCTCCCGGGCGAGCACCACCAGGTCGACCGGCGGCAGCGCCGCCACCTGATGGCGAAAGCTCTCGCGGATCAGCCGGCGGAGCCGGTTGCGGCCCACCGCGAGCCGGACCTTCTGCCTTGAGATGGCGAAACCGAGCCGGGCGTTCGCGCCGTCCGTCGGCACGAAGAGAATCGTGAAGAAACGATCCGCGGAGCGCCGGCCGTTCTTGAAGACATTATCAAAGTCCGCCTTGTGCAGCAGGCGCAGCTGCCGCGGGAATGTGTACCGAAAGGTGGTAGCGGGGCAGCTCGGGGGCGCAGCGATCGCGATGGTCCGTGCTGGCCAGGACGCGCGTCTTCAGACCGTGAGGCGCGCGCGACCCTTGGCCCGGCGACGCTTCAGCACCAGGCGACCGCCGCGGGTGGCCATGCGCGCGCGGAAACCGTGGCTGCGGGCGCGCTTGAGCTTGCTGGGCTGATAGGTTCTTTTCATGGAGAAATTCGCCGGAAAACAAAAGGATGGGTCGGCAGGAGGGCGGAAAGGTTAAGGAGCCGCCCTGCCGGTGTCAATAGTGAGGCGCCTGCGTTGGGGCCTGTGGATAAGTTCCTCCCGGCACGGTTAGACTGCCACCCTCCCCTGTTTCCACAAACCCTAACCATCTTCCCCCGGGGTGGAGCCGTGCAGTCTTCTCTCTGGGCCCGCTGCGTTCAGCAACTGCGGGCCGATTTGCCCGAGCAGCAGTTCAATACCTGGATCCGGCCCCTGCAGGCACTGGAGGAGCCGAACCTGCTGCGCCTGCTGGCGCCGAACCGGTTCGTGGTGGACTGGGTCAACGGCAACTGCCTCGGTCGCATCACGGACTTCCTCCAGGAGAGCCCGGGCATGGGGGTGCAGGTGGAGGTCGGCAGCCTCAGCAACCTGCAGCGGACCCCGGTGCCGCTGGGTGCCAAGGCCCGGACGGTGCCCGCCAGCATCGGCGGCAAGCTGAACCCGGAGTACACCTTCGACAAGTTCGTCGAGGGCAAGAGCAACCAGATGGCCCGTGCCGCGGCCCTCCAGGTGGCGAGCAATCCCGGTCGGGGCTACAACCCGCTGTTCATCTACGGGGGCGTCGGCCTCGGCAAGACCCACCTGATGCAGGGCGTGGGCCACACGATCCTGGCCGCCCGGCCCGAAGCGCGCGTGGCCTACGTCCACTCGGAGCAGTTCGTCGGCGACATGGTCCGCGCGCTGCAACACAATACGATCAATGACTTCAAGGCCGCCTACCGGTCCCTGGACGCCCTGCTGATCGATGACATCCAGTTCTTCGCCAACAAGGAGCGGTCCCAGGAGGAGTTCTTCCATACCTTCAATGCCCTCCTGGAGGAGCAGCGCCAGGTCATCCTGACCTGCGACCGTTATCCCAAGGAAGTCAATGGGTTAGAGGAGCGGCTGAAATCCCGCTTCGGCTGGGGCCTGACGGTGTCGATCGACCCGCCGGAGCTCGAGACCAGCGTGGCCATCCTCATGAGCAAGGCGGCGGCGGCCCACAAGGAGCTGCCCGAGGAGGTCGCCTTCTTCATCGCCCAGCGCATCCGCTCCAACGTGCGGGAGCTCGAGGGGGCGCTGCACCGGGTGGTGGCCAATTCCACCTTCACCGGCCGGCCGATCACCCTGGACTTTGCCAAGGATGCCCTGCGGGACCTCCTCGCCCTGCAGGACCGGCTCGTTACCATCGAGAACATCCAGAAGACCGTGGCCGAGTACAGCAAGGTGCGCGTGGCGGACCTGCTCTCGAAGCGGCGCAACCGGTCGATCACCCGGCCCCGGCAGATCGCCATGAGTCTCGCGAAGGAGCTGACCAACCACAGCCTGCCGGAGATCGGCGACCAGTTCGGCGGGCGCGATCACACCACCGTGCTGCATGCCTGCCGGCGGGTGAAGCTGCTTCGCGAGACGGAGGCGCGGGTGCGCGAGGATTACCAGAACCTGATCCGGATCCTCACGGCCTGAGCCGGTCCGCGGCCTGTGCACAGGCAGGGGGTATAGCCGGGCAGTCGTCGTGCATGGCCTGTGGACAAAACGGCGCGGGCCGGGCACCCACAGGTTTCGCACAGGTGCTACATTGTCGCTCCGCGGAGGAACGCACAGGCCAACTGGGCCGAAAAGCCCGGTAATTTACGGGCGGGATGCCTGTCATCAACAGGCAGGGCCGTCCCTAATAACTACTATCAAGTGCAAGCTTTCCAAGAACAGTAATTGAAGAAGTCCGTAGTACAGGGTGATCCGACGATGAAGTTCACGACGTCACGCTCAACGCTCCTGAAGCCGATCCAGGCCGTCATCGGCGTGGTGGAACGGCGTCAGACGATGCCGATCCTGGCGAACGTGCTCCTGGTGGTGCGCGGCCAGGAGCTCGCGGTCACGGCGACGGATCTCGAGGTGGAACTCGTGGCGCGCGTGGCGCTCGACAAGGCCGACGCGGGGGGTGAGGTGACGGTTCCGGGTCGCAAGCTCCTGGACATCTGCCGGGCGTTGCCGGACGACGCGAATGTGCAGGTACAGCTCGATGGCGACCGCCTCATCGTGAAGTCAGGCCGCTCCCGCTTCGTGTTGGGCACGCTGCCCGCGGCGGAGTTCCCGCTGGTCGACGAGGTCGAGCCCGTGCAGAGCGTGCAGCTGACCCAGGCGGACTTGCGCATGCTGCTCGAGAAGACCCATTTCGCCATGGCCCAGCAGGACGTGCGCTATTACCTGAATGGCATGCTGCTGGAGACGGGCAAGAAGCTGGTCCGGGCCGTGGCCACGGACGGGCACCGGCTCGCGCTCTGCGAACTCGCGACCGAGGGTGCCAAGGCCAGCGCCAAGGGGGCCAAGGGGGATGGTCACCAGGTCATCATTCCCCGCAAGGGCGTGCAGGAGTTGCAGCGCTTGGTGACTGGGGACGGCACGGTTGTCCTGGCGATCGGAAACAATCACGTTCGCGCCACGATCGGCGACATTCGGTTCACTTCGAAGCTTATTGACGGCCGTTTCCCGGACTACGAGCGGGTGATCCCCAAGCCCCAGGGCAACGTGCTGAAGGCGGGCCGGGACGTGCTCCGACAGGCCCTGCAGCGGGCGGCGATCCTCTCCAATGAGAAGTACCGGGGGGTCCGCCTGGACGTGTCGTCGGGCACGCTGCGAATCCAGGCCAACAACCCGGACCAGGAAGAGGCCCGGGACGAGCTCGAGGTGGAATACGGCGGCCAGCCCCTGGAGATTGGCTTCAACGTCAATTACCTGCTGGATGCGCTGGCCGCGGTGGACGGGGAGCAGGTGGAGCTGGGTTTCGTCGACGCCAACAGCAGCTGCCTGATTACGGGGGCGGGTTCTGCCCAGGCGCGCTACGTCGTGATGCCGATGCGGCTCTGACGTGACAGCGACCGCGCCGACCCCGGTGGTTGCCGAGGTCCAGCTCGGGTCCTTCCGCTGTTTCGAGTCCGCCACGGTCCAGCCCGGACCGGGCTTCAACCTGATTTCCGGTGCCAACGGCTCGGGCAAGACCAGCCTCCTGGAGGCGCTGTACCTGCTGGGCCGGGGAGCGTCTTTCCGGGCCGGGCGGGCGGAGTCCACCATCCGCTTCGAGGCTCCCCGAGCGACCTTGTTCGCGCGACTTGGCCTGGGCGTGGCGAGCCGGGTGGGCATCGAGGTGTCCCGGGCCGAGGGCATGGCCATCCGGGTGGATGGCGAGGCGGGGACCCGGGCGGACCTGGCCCGCGCACTCCCCGTCCAGATTCTCGACCCAGCGAGCCACGAGCTGGTGGCCGGGGCGCCGGCGGGCCGCCGGCAGTTCCTGGACTGGGGGGTGTTCCACGTGGAACCCGGGTTCCTCAGCGCCTGGCAACGCTACCGGCGGGCTCTCCAGCAACGCAACGCCGCCCTCAAGATCCGGAGCGCCGCGGCCTGGGCGTGGGACGAGGCGCTGGTGACGGAAGGCGCCCTTGTGGACGAGTGCCGCCGACGATTCGCGGCGCGTCTGCAGCCCCAGGCGGCCCTGGCCGCCGAGCGCCTGCTGGGGGCCGATCTGGTCATCAGTTATCAGGGAGGCTGGGCCGAGGGCACGGAACTGGCGGATGCACTGGCAGGCAGTCGGGAGCGGGACCTGCAGGGCGCCACCAGCCACGTCGGACCCCACCGGGCGGACCTGCGCCTGGAATTGCGCACCCGCCGGGCCCGGGATACCGTCTCCCGGGGCCAGGAGAAGCTGGTGGCGGCCGCCCTGACATTGGGGCAGGTGGCTTTGGTGGCCGAGGCCCGGGGCCAGACCATCGTCCTGCTGGTCGACGAACCCGGCGCCGACCTGGACCGTACCCATCTGGCCCGCCTGCTGGCCGCTGTGGCCGAGGCGCCCGCCCAGAGTTTCGTCACCTCCCTGGATCCGGCCGCGGTGGCCCTGCCGGCCGGCGCCCGGGCGTTCCACGTGGAACGTGCCGAGGTGGAAGCTTTGCTATAATTTCCGGCTGGGCCAACGGGGGCTTTCATGTCCGACGCAGAGCGCTACGATTCCAGTAATATCAAGGTCTTAAAGGGCCTCGACGCGGTTCGCAAGCGGCCCGGCATGTACATCGGCGACACCGATGACGGCACCGGCCTCCACCACATGGTGTTCGAAGTCGTCGACAACTCCATCGACGAGGCCCTGGCCGGTTTCTGCACCAACGTCACTGTCACCATCCACGCGGACGAATCCGTCACGGTCACCGACGATGGCCGCGGAATCCCCGTGGATATCCACCCGGAAGAGGGGCGATCCGCCGCCGAGGTCATCATGACGGTCCTCCATGCCGGCGGTAAGTTCGACAGCAGTTCCTACAAGGTGTCCGGCGGCCTCCACGGGGTCGGCGTTTCCGTGGTCAACGCCCTATCAGACGTCCTGGACCTCAGCATTCATCGGGACGGCAAGGTCCATGAGCAGCGGTACCGGCTGGGCGAGCCGGAGGCCCCCCTGGCCGTCACGGGCGAGACCCGCAAGCGGGGCACGGTCATCCGCTTCAAGCCCAGCGCCGAGATCTTCACCAACATCCAGTTTCACTACGACATCCTGGCCCGCCGGCTCCGGGAGTTGTCCTTCCTCAACCAGGGGGTGCGCATCCACCTGGTGGACGAGCGGGATGGCCAGGAGGACGTCTTCGAGTTCGAGGGCGGCATCCGCGCCTTCGTGGAGCACCTCAACCGGAACAAGACGCCCATTCACGGCTCAGTCGTGCATTTTTCCCGCACGATCGACGCTGTTGTCGTCGAATGTGCGCTGCAGTGGAACGATGGCTACCAGGAGAACATGTTCTGCTACACGAACAACATTCCCCAGAAGGATGGCGGCACCCACCTGTCGGGCTTCCGGGCGGCCCTGACCCGGACGCTGAATACCTACATCGAGAAGGAGCTCAGCTCCCGCAAGGAAAAGGTCGCGACCACCGGTGACGATGCCCGGGAGGGCCTGACGGCCGTCCTGTCCGTGAAGCTGCCCGACCCGAAGTTCTCCTCCCAGACCAAGGACAAGCTTGTGTCCTCCGAGGTGAAGGCGGCCGTCGAGACGGTGGTCGGTGAATTCCTCGAGGCCTTCCTGCTGGAACACCCGGCCGAGGCCAAGGTCATCGCGGCCAAGCTCATCGACGCCGCCCGGGCCCGCGAGGCCGTCCGCAAGGCCCGGGAGATGACCCGCCGCAAGGGCGCCCTCGACGTCGCCGGCTTGCCTGGCAAGCTCGCGGACTGCCAGGAAAAGGATCCCGCGCTCTCCGAACTGTTCCTCGTCGAGGGCGACTCGGCCGGTGGTTCGGCCAAGCAGGGCCGCGACCGGCGTACCCAGGCGGTCCTGCCCCTCAAGGGCAAGATCCTCAACGTGGAGAAGGCCCGGTTCGACAAGATGCTCGGCTCCGCCGAGGTCGGCACCCTCATCACGGCGCTTGGCTGCGGCATTGGCCGGGAAGACTTCGACCCGGACAAGTTGCGATACCACCGCATCATCATCATGACCGACGCCGACGTGGACGGCTCCCACATCCGCACCCTGCTGCTGACGTTCTTCTACCGGCAGATGCCGGAGCTCGTGGAACGCGGGCACATCTACATCGCCCAGCCGCCGCTCTACAAGGTCAAGCGGGGCAAGGTCGAGACCTACGTCAAGGACGACGTCGAGCTGAACACGCTGCTGCTGCGGTCCGCCCTCGAGAATGCCGCCCTGCACGTCAATGGCAAGGACCAGCCGCTGCAGGGCGAGGCCCTGCGCGCCGTCGCGGAGCAGTTCGTGCTCGTCAGCGCCATGATCCAGCGCCTGGCCCGCCGCTACGACACCCGGGTCCTCGAGCAGTTGCTCTACCAGCCGGAGGTCACGGCCGCGCGTTTCGACGATCGCACCTGGCTGGCCGACTGGGCGGCGGGCCTGCAGAAGTCCCTGGCTGCCGCGGTCAATGGCGACGGCGTGACCTACCGGGTGGACCTGAACGCCAATGACGACGGCCTGCAGGGCTTCACCGTCCGGCGTGCCCGGCACGGTGTCGACGAACGGGTGGACTGGCCACTGCGCTTCTTCGAACTTCCCGAGTACCGAAAAATCGCCGAGATGGCCAACAGCCTGCAGGGCCTCGTCGGTCCGGGCGCCAGCGTCACCCGCGGCGAGCATCGCCGGGAGGTCGCGAGCTTCCGCGAAGCCATGGACTGGCTCATGGCCGAGGCCCGCCGGGGCCAGACGATCCAGCGCTACAAGGGCCTCGGCGAGATGAATCCGGAGCAGCTGTGGGAGACCACCGTGAACCCGGAAAGCCGGCGCCTGATGCAGGTGCGCATCGAGGACGCCGTGGCGGCGGACGAGATCTTCACGACCCTCATGGGTGACCAGGTGGAGCCCCGCCGGGAGTTCATCGAGCGCAACGCCCTGGCGGCGGAGAACCTCGACATCTAGCGGCGACGCGCGCGCAGTTCCACGATCTGCCCCTCGACCCAGCGCTGGATCTCCTCGTTCACCTCGCGCGGGTCGCGCCCCGCGGGGTCGACCGGCGCGCCAATGCGGAAGGTCACGGTGCCCGGCCGTTTGATCCAGCCCCGCCGGGGCCAGAAGTCGCCCGCGTCGTGGGCCACGGGCACGAGTACCCGACCCGCATGCTGGGCCAGCAGGACGCCGCTCAGCCCGTAGCGCCGCGTCTCGCCCGGCGGCACCCGGGTGCCCTCGGGGAAGATCATCACCCAGTGACCCTCCTCGAGCCGCGCCTTGCCCATGGCGAGTACCTGGGCCACCGCCTTCTGGCCCGCGCCCCGGTCGATGGCGATGGGGCGCAGCGCCCAGATGGCCCAGCCCAGGAACGGCGCCCACATCAGCTCGCGCTTCAGTACCCAGCACTGGCGGGGGAACAGCAGGAACTGCACCAGGGTCTCGTAGGCCGAGGAGTGCTTGAGTAGCGCCACGGCGTTCCGCGCCGGGATGTGCTCCGCCCCTTCGACCCGGTAGTTCAGGTGGCAGAGCCGGTCCAGCAGCCAGAAGCAGCCATGCATCCAGAGGATCGCAAGCTGGTAGGCCGCCGGGTGACCGCCAACCAGGCGACCGATCACCAGCACGAGGCTCCAGGGCAGCACGCTGGCCGACATGAGCAGCGTGAAGATCACCGAGCGGACGAGGATCATCGCGGGTCCGCCACCAGGGCCCGCGCCGCAGCTGCCAGGTCGGTATAGACCTCGGCCTCCGCGCCGGCCCCGTTCCGAAGGCGCGCCTCGGCGCTGGCCCCGTTGCCCGTGCGGACGAGGATCGCGCGCGCACCCACGGCCCAGGCAGCCTCCAGGTCCCGCCAGGAATCGCCGATGACGGGCACGCCCGCCAGCGGTTCGCCGAACTCCGCAGCGATCTGCCGCAGCAATCCTGGCCGCGGCTTGCGGCAGTCGCAACCATCCTCCGGTCGGTGCGGACAGACGTAGATGCCACCCAGCCGGCCGCCGGCCGCCTCGATGGCGGCCGTCATCCGCCCGTGGATGGCCGCCAGTGTCCCGGCGGAGAAAAGGCCCCGGCCAACACCCGACTGGTTGCTGGCCACCAGTACCGTGAAGCCGGCCCGGGTGAGTTCGCCGATCGCCTCGATGCTACCGGGCAGAGGAACCCAGTCGGCCGGGCTGCGGATGAAGTCAGGGGACTCCCGGTTGATCACCCCGTCCCGGTCCAGGACGACGAGGCGGCGGTTCGGGGGAGCGGGCATCGTCGGGCTGCGCCCCGGTCACCCTAGGTGCCTGGCGTGGACAGGCACGACAGGTCGGCCACATCCAGGAACAGTTCCCGCAGGCGCCGGAGCAGGGCCAGCCGGTTCGCCCGTACGGCGGGTACCTCGGCCATGACCAGCACCGCATCGAAGAACGCATCCACGGGGCCCTTCAGTGCGGCCAGGTCGCTGAGGGCCTGCCGGTAGTCGCGCCGGGCCAGGTGGCCCTGGTGGGTCGCGGCGACCTTGGTGATGGCGGCTTCGAGGGACTTCTCCTCGGCGGCCTCGAACAGCGAAGGGTCCACCGGCTGGCCACCGGCCGTCTCGCCGGCGGACCGGAGGATGTTGGCGATGCGCTTGTTGGCCACCGCGAGGCTCTCCGCCTCCGGCAGCCCGAGGAATGCCCGCACGCCGACGAGCCGGGCGTGGAAATCCAGGGGGGAGGCGGGCCGGCGCACCCGCACCGCCTCGAAGGTCTCCGCGGTTACCGCGCCGGCGGGCAGTCCGGGCGCGAGGCCTTCGAGGTACCAGGCCCGGCCCCGCTCGACGATGAAATCGAACAGGTCGGTCGTGAGCGTGTCCGGGGTCTTCACCGCCACGGGCTGGAGGGCGACGGCCTGGGCCAGCAAGGCCGGCAACTGGAGCTCGATGCGATCCTCGACCAGGATCCGCAGCAGGCCGAGGGCGGCCCGCCGCAGCCCGAACGGATCCTTGTTGCCGCTGGGTCGCTTGCCGAGGGCAAAGACGCCGGCCAGCGCGTCGGCCCGGTCGGCAATGGCCAGGGCACGGCCCGCGGGTGACGCGGGCAACCGGTCGCCCGCGTGGCGGGGCAGGTACTGCTCCTCGATCGCCGTCGCGACCTCGGCCGCCTCGCCGTCCGCGGTGGCGTAGTGGAAGCCCATCCGGCCCTGCAGCTCGGGAAACTCGCCGACCATTTCCGTGAGCAGGTCCGCCTTCGCGAGCAGCGCGGCCCGTTCGACGTCTGCCATGGCGGCACCGAGCGGCGCCGCCATGGCGCCCGCGAGCGCCGCGACCCGGCGGGAACGGTCGAGCTGGCTGCCGAGTCCGTGCTGGAAGACCACGCTGGCCAGGCGTTCCTGCCGGCTGGCCAGCGTGGTCTTGCGATCCTGGTCCCAGAAGAACGCCGCGTCAGCCAGGCGGGGGCGAACCACCCGCTCATTGCCCTGCCGGACCTGCTCCGGGTCCCGGCTCTCGACGTTGGCGATGGTGATGAAGCGGGCCGTCAGGCGACCGCCCGCGTCCCGGATCGGGAAATAGCGCTGGTGGCCTTGCAGCGTGGCAATCAGCACTTCCTCGGGCAGGCGCAGGAACCCGGCGTCGAAGCTGGCGGTGACCGCGACGGGCCACTCCACCAGGCCGGCCACCTCATCGAGCAGCCCGGGGCTGTACACCGCCTGGCCCCCCGCGGCACGGGCGGCCTCGTCGGCCAGCTGGCGCAGGCGCTCGCGACGGGCCACGAAGTCGGGAAGGACCTTGCCGGTGCTGGCCAGCACCTCGGGATACGCCGCCGGCCGGCCGATGGGCAGTTCCCCCGGTGCCATGAACCGGTGGCCCCGGGTGCTGCGACCGGGCGTCAGTCCGAGGACCGGCTCCTCCAGCAACCGGTCACCGAGCAGCATGATCACCCAGTGCACCGGCCGGACGAACTCGGCCTCGCCACTGCCCCAGCGCATGCGCCGTGGAATCGGCAGGGCGGCGAGGGCCGCGCTCACGATGCCGTTCAGGAGGTCACCGGTGGGCCGGCCGGGCGCGGTGGTGCTGTGGAAGAGCCAGGCGCCTTTCGGCGTCTCGACCCGGCCGAGGGCCTCCACCGGTACGCCGCAACCCTGGGCGAAGGCGAGCGCCGCCCGCGTGGGGGCGCCGTCGGGGCCGAACGACGCCGAAACGGGCGGTCCCCGCTTCTCGATCTGCTGCACGGGCTGGGTGAGGGCGAGGTCCCGCACGAGGACGGCGAGCCGGCGTGGTGTGGCGAAGGACTGCAGGGCGGAGCAGGCGAGGCTGGCGGTCCGTAACCCTTCCCCGACGTGGGTCGCGAAGGCCTGCTCCAGCTCCCGGAGGGACTTCGGAGGCAGTTCCTCCGTGCCGATCTCGACGAGGAAATCCGCGGTGTCGGTCATGTGCGCTGCGCCTGGCTCAGGCTGGCGTGGCGCGAGCGCCGGCCAGCAGGGGGAAACCGAGGGCTTCCCGGCTGTCGTGATAGGCCTGGGCCACGGAGCGGGCCATCTCCCGCACCCGCAGGATGTAGCGCTGGCGCTCGCTCACCGAGATCGCCCGGCGGGCATCCAGCAGGTTGAACGCGTGGGAGGCCTCCAGGACCTGTTCATAGGCGGGTAGGGTGAGCCCCGCCTCGATGAGGCCGCGGCAGGCCCGCTCGGCCGCATCGAACCGGGGGGTCAGCACCGCCGTGTCGGCGGCCTCGAAGTTGTAGCGGGACATCTCCACCTCGTTCTGGTGAAACACGTCGCCGTAGGTCACCCGGCCGAGCGGCCCGTCGGTCCAGGTGAGGTCGTAGACACTCGCGGCATCCTGCAGGTACATGGCGATGCGCTCGAGGCCGTAGGTGATTTCACCCGTGACCGGCCGGCAGTCCAGCCCGCCCACCTGCTGGAAGTAAGTGAACTGGGTGACTTCCATGCCGTTCAGCCAGACCTCCCAGCCAAGCCCCCAGGCCCCGAGGGTGGGTGACTCCCAGTTGTCCTCGACGAAGCGGATGTCGTGCACGAGCGGGTCGATGTCCAGCGCGCGCAGGGAGTCGAGGTAAAGCTGCTGGATGTTCAGCGGTGACGGCTTGATGACCACCTGGAACTGGTAGTAATGCTGGAGCCGGTTCGGGTTCTCGCCGTAGCGGCCGTCCGTCGGCCGCCGGCTCGGCTGCACGTAGGCAGCACTCCAGGGCTCCGGGCCCACGGCGCGCAGGAACGTGGCGGCATGGAAGGTGCCCGCGCCCATGGGCATGTCGTAGGGCTGGAGGATGACGCAGCCCTGGTCGGCCCAGTAGCGCTGCAACGCCAGGATGAGGTCCTGGAACGTCCGGGGGCGTCTGGACTGGGTCACTGCAGCGGTCCGAGGGCGGAAAGGCGCGGCAGTATAGCGTTGATGACCGTCACCGGCCATGCACCATTATTGTGCGTCCCCGGGCCGGGGCGCACCAAACTCGTGCACTCGCAGGACCCGTCCCGGGGGCAAAGGCAATACTATCAGTTATTTACGCTGCGCTCGCTTTTGGCACGGCTGTTGCAATACGATTGGGCACCGCTGCGGCCCTCGCGAATTCCTACCACGCCGCCGCCGGCCGTTTTCGCATCACTCGCCCCATACCGTAAGGAGCCGAAATGTCTACGCCTGCCAATGCCCTGAACCTTCTCAAGGAGAAGGAGGCCAAGTTCGTCGACCTGCGCTTCACCGATACCCGCGGCAAGGAGCAGCACCTCACGATCCCCGCCCACACGGTCGACGCCAGCTTCTTCGAAGACGGCAAGATGTTCGACGGTTCCTCCATCGCCGGCTGGAAGGGCATCCAGGAGTCCGACATGGTGCTGATGCCCGACGCGGCCAGCGCCCTCGTCGATCCCTTCATGGAAGACACGACGGTGTCGATCCGCTGCGACGTCTACGAGCCCTCGACGATGCAGGGCTACTCGCGCTGTCCGCGCATGACCGCGAAGCGCGCCGAGGCCTACCTGAAGTCCACCGGCATCGCCGACCAGGCCTTCTTCGGCCCCGAGAACGAATTCTTCATCTTCGACGACGTCCGCTACGGCGCCGACATGCACGGCTCCTTCTACCGGATCGACTCGGAGGAGGGCGCCTGGAACTCCCGCAAGGAGTACGAGAACGGCAACACCGGCCACCGGCCGGGCATCAAGGGCGGCTACTTCCCCGTGCCGCCGGTCGACGCCCTGCAGGACATCCGCTCCCAGATGTGCCTCACGCTCGAGGAAATGGGCCTCGGCGTCGAAGTGCACCACCACGAGGTCGCGACCGCCGGCCAGTGCGAGATCGGCGTGAAGTTCGGCAGCCTCACCGCCAAGGGCGATGAAGTGCAGATCCTGAAGTACGTGGTGCAGAACGTCGCCCACGCCTACGGCAAGACCGCCACCTTCATGCCGAAGCCCCTCGTGGGCGACAACGGCAGCGGCATGCACGTGCACCAGTCGCTGGCCAAGGGCGGCAAGAACCTGTTCACCGGTGACCTGTACGGCGGCCTGTCCCAGACCGCGCTGTACTACATCGGCGGCATCATGAAGCACGCCAAGGCCATCAACGCCCTGACCAACCCGAGCACCAACAGCTACAAGCGGCTGGTCCCCGGCTTCGAGGCGCCCGTGATGCTGGCCTACTCGGCCCGCAACCGGTCCGCTTCCATCCGCATTCCCTTCATCTCCAACCCGAAGGGCCGCCGGATCGAAGTGCGCTTCCCGGACAGCATGGCGAACCCGTACTTCGCCTTCGCCGCCATGATGATGGCCGGCCTCGACGGCATCCAGAACAAGATCAATCCGGGCGAAGCCATGGACAAGGATCTGTACGACCTGGAGCCGGAGGAGGACGCCAAGATCCCGAAGGTCTGCTTCTCCCTGGAGCAGGCCCTGGAGGCCCTCGACAAGGACCGGGACTTCCTCAAGGCCGGCAACGTGTTCAGCGACGACCTGATCGACGCCTACATCTCGCTGAAGATGGCCGAGGTTACCCGGGTCCGCATGGCGACCCACCCGCTCGAGTTCGAGCTTTACTACAGCCTCTGACCTAACGACGAACGGCAGCGCCCGGCACGCCGCAATGCGTGCCGGGCGCTGGTTGCCCCCGGGGTGACGGGCGTATGCTTGAAGAATGCAGCGGTTGCTCCTTCTTCTTGCCCTCGCCCCGGTGGTCCTGCCGGCGGCCGTCGACGTCTATCGCTGGACCGACGCCAATGGCACCACACACTACTCGGACCGGCCGCAGCCGGGTGCCGAGCGGGTCACCGTCCAGGTGCAGCCGCCCGCGAGCGGGTCAGGGCGTGACGTGGCACCCGCAGCGGATCCCGCGAACGAGGACCAGCGGCCGGAGGCGGTTGCCCGCTACCAGTCACTGACGATCACGAGTCCCGCGCAGGAAGAGACACTGTGGAATATCGAGGGCCAACTGGACGTCGCGGCGGCGGTACAGCCGGCGCTTCAGCCGGGTCACGCCCTGCGGTTCAGCCTGGATGGCCGGACCGCGACCGCGCCGCCGGGGAGCAACCAGACCCGGTTTCCGGAAGTCTTTCGCGGGGAGCATTCGCTGCAGGTCGCGGTGGTGGACGCCGAGGGCCGGGTCCTGATCTCGAGCCCGCCGATCCGCTTCTTCGTCCGGCAGACCGCCCTGCCGAACCCGCCGCCCGCGACACCGTAGCTTCCCCGCCCGGCGTCCCCACCTCCGCCGACATCCTCGGCAGCCTCGCCACCGCCGTCCTCATCGTCGACCCGGATGGCACCCTGCTCTACCTGAATGCCGGCGCCGAGGACCTCCTCGGGGTCAGTGCCCGCCACAGCCCGGGCCGGAGCCTCAAGTCCCTGCTGCCGGGCCTCCGTGGCGTGGAGGAACTGCTGGAGCGCGCGGCGTCCGGCGGCGAGATCTTCGGCCAGCTCATCAGCATCAATGCCGCCCACAAGGGCGGCACGACCATCGAGGTGGCGTGTCATGTGTCTGCGCTGCGCGGTCCGGGGGCGCGGGTGATCGTCGAGCTCTCGGACGCCACCCAGTGGCGCCAGATCGACCGGGAGCACGCCCTCATCAGCCAGCGGGACGCCAGCCGCCGCATGATCCGCCAGCTGGCCCACGAGATCCGCAATCCCCTGGGCGGGCTGCGTGGCGCCGCCCAGCTGCTGCAGCGGGAACTGCCGACCCCGGAACTGCGCGAGTTCACCCGCATCATCATCGGCGAGGCCGACCGGCTCACGGCACTCACCGACAGCCTGCTCGGCCCCGTGCGCCGACTGCAGCGCCAGGACGTGAACGTGCACGAGGTCCTGGAGCGCGTCGTCGCCCTGGTCGAGAGCGAACACCGGGAGGCCGTGCGGCTCGTCCGGGACTACGACCCGAGCCTCCCGTCGATCCCCGCTGATCCCGACCAGCTGATCCAGGCCCTCCTCAACATCGCCCGGAACGCGGTGCAGTCGGTGGGACCTGGCGGCCACGTCATTTTCCGCACCCGGGCGCTGACCAACTTCCCGATTGGTGCGGTTCGCCACAAGCTCGTCCTGTCGATCGACATCGAGGACAACGGCCCAGGTGTCGAGCCGGAGCTCGCCGAGTCGATCTTCTATCCCCTGGTCACCGGTCGTCCGGACGGCACGGGCCTCGGCCTGCCCATCTCCCAGGACCTGGTCAGCCGCCACGGGGGCCTCATCGAGTTCCAGTCCCGCCCGGGCAAGACCGTCTTCACGGTTCGCCTGCCGGCCGATGCGCCCGCCGGGGACCTGCCATGAACGGCCGGCAGCTCTCCGTCTGGGTCGTGGACGACGATGCCTCGGTGCGCTGGGTGCTCGACCGGGCGCTGAACAACGAGGGCATGGACGCCCGCACCTTCGAGTCCGCCGACAGCCTCTTCGACGCGCTCCGCAAGGAGCAGCCCGATGTGCTGATCTCCGACGTGCGCATGCCCGGGACCGACGGCATGGAGGCGCTGCGCCGGATCGTGAAGGATGGCTACTCGTTCCCGGTGATCGTGATCACCGCCCACGCGGACCTGGACAGTGCCGTGGCCGCGTACCAGGGCGGCGCCTTC
Source organism: uncultured Gammaproteobacteria bacterium (assembly GCA_937958785.1). Lineage (GTDB taxonomy): Bacteria > Pseudomonadota > Gammaproteobacteria > Steroidobacterales > SHZI01. The sequence goes on from CALGMY010000227.1 coordinate 27,383, forward strand.
GAGTACCTGCCCAAGCCCTTCGATGTGGATGACGCCGTGGCGCTGGTGCGGCGGGCCGCCCGCTTCGGTCGTCCCCGGATCGCCGGCGGCCAGGTCGAACCCGAGCGCCCCGTGCCTGCCATGATCGGGCGGGCGCCGGCGATGCAGGAAGTCTTCCGCACCATTGGCCGCCTGTCCCGGTCCAGCATGACGGTGCTGATCACGGGCGAGTCCGGCACGGGCAAGGAGCTGGTCGCCCGCGCGCTGCACGAGCACAGCCCGCGGGCCGGGCAGCCCTTCATCGCCCTGAACACCACGGCGATCGCCTCCGAGCTGCTCGAGTCCGAGCTCTTCGGCCACGAGCGGGGTGCCTTCACGGGTGCCGACAGCCGCCGGATCGGCCGCTTCGAGCAGGCCGACGGCGGCACCCTGTTCCTGGACGAGATCGGCGACATGTCCCCGGCCCTGCAGACCCGGCTCCTGCGGGTGCTGGCGGAGGGCGAGTTCTACCGGGTCGGCGGCCAGGTGCCGATCCGCGTGGACGTGCGGGTCATCGCCGCGACGAACCAGGAACTCCCCGCCGCGGTTCAGGCCGGCCGCTTCCGGGAAGACCTCTTCCACCGCCTGAACGTGATCCATATCGTCACCCCCCCGCTCCGGGAACGGCGGGACGACATCCCCCTGCTCCTCGAGTTCTACCTGCGGGAGGCGGCCCGGGAACTCGGTACCCCGCCGAAGCGTCTGGCGCCCGAGGCCCTGAACCTGCTGGTGCGCTTCGACTGGCCGGGCAATGTGCGGCAGCTGGTGAACGCCGCCCGGCGGCTCACCGTGACGGCGCCCGGGGCGGAGATCCGCCCGGAGGACATTCCCGACGAGCTGGGCGGCACGGGCGGCGGTGGCGGCAGCGCGGCCGACTGGTCCCTGCGCCTGGCCCGCTGGGCGGAGGGGGCCCTGCAGGATCCCCGGGGCACGCCCCTGCTGGAGACGGCCTTGCCGGAATTCGAACGGACGCTGATTACCGCGGCGCTGGCCCATGCCCGGGGCCATCGGCAGGAAGCAGCCCGGCTCCTCGGCTGGGGGCGCAACACACTCGCCCGGAAGGTACGCGAGCACGGCCTGGAGTAGGCCGTGCTATCTGATTGTTTTAAAAAGCGCTGTGGGTGTAGACACTAAAGCCCACTAAGTTGTCAGTAGAGTTTACACCTAGCCCGCCGTGCCCGCCACCGAGCCCGTCCGGGGCATTGCCACCGGACCCGTGGCCAGGGTCCCGACCAGCTCGCTGACGTTGCGGAGCCCCTGTCGGCGCAGGTACTCGGCGATGCCCGCGTTGACCTTCCCGCAGACCAGCGGGTCGTAGAACAGCGCCGTCCCGATGCCCACAGCGGAGGCCCCGGCGATCAGGAACTCCAGGGCATCGGTTGCGGTGGCAATGCCACCCTGGCCGATGATCGGCACGCCATGGGGCGCCGCCTCCTGGTAGACCTGCCAGGTCTTCAGCAGGGCGATGGGCTTGATCGCGGGGCCGGAGAGTCCGCCCTGCACGTTCGCCAGCACCGGCCGGCGTTTCTCCACGTCGATGGCCATCCCCATCAGCGTGTTGATGACGGCAAAGGCATCCGTGCCCGCCTCGATGCACCGCCGGGCGTTCTCCCGGATGTCCGTCTGGTTCGGCGACAACTTGGTGATGAGCGGTTTCGTCGTGGCCTGGCGGCAGGCGGCAACTACCCGGGCGGAGACATCCGGGTAGTTGCCGAAGGCGACGCCGCCCTCCTTCACGTTGGGGCAGCTGATATTGATCTCGATCGCGTCAATGGCTGAGTCGTCGAAACGCCGGCAGACCTCCACGTACTCCTCGATGGTGGAGCCGCAGGCATTGGCGATGAACCGGGTCTCGCTGAAGTCGAGGGACGGCAGGATCCGGCTGACGACCGCGTCCACGCCCGGGTTCTGCAGGCCGATGGCATTCAGCATGCCCATGGGGGTCTCGGCGATGCGGTGGGGCTCGTTGCCGAGCCGGGGGTGCAGCGTGGTCCCCTTGAGGACGACGGCCCCCACATCCCGGTTCGAGAAGCCCTCGACCCGTGTGTATTCTTCGCCGAAGCCGACGCAGCCGGACAGGAGCACGATGGGTGATGCCAGGGGCAGCCCGCAGAAGGTGGTGGCCAGCAGGGCGGCGTCGGGATGGGGAGACACGGCGGTGTTCAATCTGATCCTGTTTCGTCCGGAAATCCCTCCGAACACCGGCAACATCATACGCCTGTGTGCCAACACCGGGACCGCACTGCACCTCGTGAAACCCCTCGGCTTCACGCTGGAGGACGCCCAGCTGCGCCGGGCGGGCCTCGACTACCATGAGTGGGCGACGGTGCGCCAGCACGAGACCCTGGACGACTGCCTGGCCAGCCTCGGCGGACCCCGGCTCTTTGCCACCTCGACCCGGGGTGAGCAGTGCTATTCGGGAGCCCGCTTCGCCCCGGGGGATGCGTTCCTGTTCGGACCCGAGAGCAGCGGCCTGCCGTCCGCCCTGCTCGCCGGCCTGCCGCCGGCCCAGGTGCTGCGCATCCCCATGCGCACAGGGAGCCGCAGCCTGAACCTGTCGAACGCCGCCGCAGTCCTCGTGTACGAGGCCTGGCGCCAGCTGGGCTTCGCCTGAACCGGGCCGTCCGGCTATTCGGGCTTCAATGCCCTTGCCATCAGGGCGAGGACGGCGGCCTGGGGCGCGAGGCCCTCTTCCAGAACCCGGTACACTTGCTCGCAGATGGGCATCTCGAGACCGAGCCGGCCTGCCACCGCCCGCACCGCGCTGGCGGCGAAGCGCCCCTCCACGACCTGCCCGATGACGCGCGCCGCGTCCGCCGCGGACGCTCCCCGCGCGATGGCAAGGCCGAACCGGCGGTTGCGGGACTGGTCGTCCGTGCAGGTGAGCACCAGGTCGCCCATGCCCGAGAGTCCCATGAAGGTGGTGGCCCGGGCGCCGAGCGCCACGCCGAGCCGGGTCATCTCGACCAGTCCCCGGGTGATCAGCGCAATGCGGGTGTTGGCGCCGAAGCCGAGACCATCCGAGATCCCCGCGCCGATCGCCAGCACGTTCTTCACGGCGCCGCCGACCTCCACGCCGATCATGTCGTCGGACGTGTAGGCGCGGAAAGCCTGGTCCGAGAGGCGGGTGGCGAGGGCGCTGGCATAGGCGGGATCGCCGGAAGCCACGGTCATCGCCGTGGGCAGTCCCGCGGCCACTTCCCGGGCGAAGGTGGGACCCGACAGCACGGCGACCGGCACGCCGTCCCCCAGCTCCTCCGCCGCGACTTCGTGGGGCAGGCGGCCCGTGGCGTGCTCGAAGCCCTTGGTGGCCCAGGCAACCCGGGTGCCGGCCGCCAGGTGCGGCCGGATGGCCACGAGGGTGCTCCTGAAGGCGTGGCTCGGGACGCAGACCAGGAGTTCCGGGTGGCTGGCCACCACCCGCGGCAGGTCCCCATCGGTGCGGACGCCGTCCGGCAGCTCGATCCCGGGCAGGTACCGGCGGTTTTGCCGGACGGTCGTGATGTCGTGGAGGTCGGCCGCGTTGCGCCCCCAGAGCGTCACCGCCTGGTTCCGCCGGGCGAGCTGCGTGGCGAGGGCCGTGCCCCAGGAGCCGGCGCCGAGGACGGCGAGGGGCGGGAAAGGGCTGGCGGGCGTCATGGGTGGGACACCCGGGCCCGGTCAGGCCTGCCCGGCGGGTGCCGCGCCCCGGTTCGACTGGGCCTGGGCGAAGAGGGTGCTGAAATCGATGGGCTGGAGCAGGATCGGGGCGAAGCCGCCGCGTTGGATGATCGACGACACGGCCTCACGGGCGTAGGGAAACAGCGAATTCGGGCAGGCCACCCCGAGGATCGCCCGCATCTCGTCCTTGCTGAAGCCACTGATCTGGAACACGCCCGCCTGCTGCAGCTCCACGAGGAACACGGTGCGCTGGTCCGCCAGTGCGTGCACCGAGACGTGCAGGATGACCTCCGAGAGATCATCACCCAGGCTGCGCTGGGCCGTCCGCAGGTTCACCTTGATCTCGGGGTCGAGCCCGCTCTCGCTGAAGATCCCGGGTGAGTTCGGGGCCTCGAAGGACAGGTCCTTGACGTAGAAGCGGCGCAGGGCGAACTGCCGTCCGTCCCCCGCCGGCGCCACGGCCGCGCCTAGCCCATTGGTCGAAGATTCCGTCATCGCGTTGCTGCCTTTCAGTCCTGCGCGCTGAGCAAAGGGTCGAGCCCGCCGGCGCGGTCGAGGGCCGCCAGGTCGTCGAAGCCGCCCACGTGGGTCGTGCCAATGAAGATCTGGGGCACGGTCCGGCGGCTGCTGCGCTCGATCATCTCGGCCCGGCGCCCGGGCTCCTGCTCCACGTCGATCTCCCGGACCCGGGCCCCTTTGCTGCGGAGCAGTTCCCGGGCGGCCGCGCAGTACGGACACCAGCCGTTCGCATACATCTCGACGACGGGTGCCATCAGCGACCGCCGCGAACCAGGGGCTGGTTCTCCCGCTGCCAGTTGGCGATGCCACCCGCCAGGCTGTAGGCGCCCTCGAAGCCGGCGGCCCGCAGCTGGCGCGCGCAGTCCACGCTCTGGTTGCCGGCGGCGCACACCACCACCACGCCACGCTTCTTCTTGAGCTTGCCCTCGGCGCTGCCCATCTCGGCGGGCGGGATGTTGACCGCGTTCAGGATGTGGCCCGCCCCGAAGGCGGCGGCATCCCGCACGTCGACGACAGTGGCCCCGTTGTTGATCATCCGCACGGCTTCCGGCACGGAGACCTCGTAGTCGGCCCGGGAGCGCAGGCGCAGTTCGAAGGCCACGACGGCAATCAGCATCAGCACCGTCGCGGTGATGAGGAAGGGATTCGCCGCGGCGAATTCGAGAAGCTTGTCCATGGGGTCCGATCTGGCTGGCGGCGCATTATAACCATGCCCTAAACTGGCCAGACGATGATCCGCCCGTCCTGCTGCCTCGCGCTGGCGCTGTTCTTGTCCCTGCCAGGCGGGCAGGCCGTGGCCCGCGAGCCCGCGACCGCGGGCCAGACCAAGGAGGATCTTGCCCGGGTCAGGGATCGCATCCGCAACCTGGAGAAGCAGACCCGGGCAGACCAGGCCCGGCGCCAGGTGCTGGACCGGGAACTGCGCGCCGCGGAAACCGCGGCGGCCAGTGCGCGCGCGGCGTTGAACGAGACCCGGCGCGAGCTCGCGGCGGCCGAGCGCCGGCTGCAGGAACTCGAACGGGCGGTTGCCGACACCCGGGCAAACCTGGATCGCGAGCGGGCCGCACTGGCCGGCCAGCTGCGCCTGGCCCACGTGACCGGTGGCCGGGAGCGGGTCCGCGCGCTCTTCAACCAGGAGGACCCGGCGGCCATCGGGCGCCGGCTCACCTGGCTCGGCTACCTCGCGCGCAGCCGCAGCGCGTTGCTCGATTCGATCCGCCGCAGCCTCGAGGCCCTTGAGCAGGACCTCGCTGCCGTCGCCGAGCAGAAGTCCGCCCTGGTCGCCCTCGAGGCCCGCCGTCGCGAGCAGCTGGCGGCGCTCGAGGGCTCCCGCCAGGACCGGTCCGCGGTGATGGCGAAACTCGCGGCCCAGGTGAAGGGCAAGAACCGCCAGCTGGCCGACGCCCGCACCCAGGCGGCCAGCCTCGAACGGGTGCTGCGCGAGCTCGAGCGCGCGGCCCGTTCCCGGCCGCCGCCACCGGCGCCGGCACCCGGCAAGCCGGCGCCACCCGTGAAGGGCAAGCCGCTGGGCAAGGGCCAGTGGCCCGTCGCCGGGCAGCTGCTCGCCGACTTCGGCCAGCCCCGGGCGGGCGGCCAGCTGCGCTGGGACGGGATGCTGATCGCGGCGCCGGCGGGCACCGAAGTCCGCACCGTCCGGGCCGGGGAAGTCGTGTACGCCGACTGGCTGCCCGGGCTCGGCCTGCTGCTGGTGCTCGACCATGGCGGGGGCTACCTCAGCCTCTACGGCCACAACCAGGACCTGGCCCGGAAGGTCGGTGACCGGGTCGCTGCCGGAGACCTGGTCGCCCGGGTCGGCGACACGGGCGGGCAGGCCCGGCCTGCCCTCTATTACGAGGTCCGCCGGAACGGCCGGCCGATGAATCCGCGCCAGTGGCCCCGGTAGCGGGTCCCGGGACTGTGGCCCAGCGCACCACCGGCCCCCGGGTGCTGTGCTACTGTCAGGACCCGATCCGGGCGCGTGGGTGGTCGTGAAAGCGTTGCGCATCAAAGGCTTGTTGGCCATGGCCGGCGGCGTGGTGCTGGGCTTCGGCCTGGCCCTCGGCGGCGTGGTCCTGGCCGGCTTCAACCCGGCGGAGCTGGCCGACCGTGGCCTGCGCAGGGTCGCCCCGGGTCCGCTGCCCGCCGACGACGAACGGGTGCTCGCCGAGGTCCTCGACCGGGTGAAGGCCGAGTACGTCGAGCCGGTCAGTGACCGGCAGCTGATGTCCAACGCGGTGCGCGGCATGCTGGCCGAGCTTGATCCCCATTCCCAGTACCTGGACGCCCGGGAGTACGAGGAGATCCGCATCAACACCAGCGGCTCCTACTCCGGCGTGGGCCTGGAGCTCGAGACGGTCGCCGGGCGCGTCGGTGTCGTCACCCCGATCGAGGGGGCGCCGGCGTGGCAGGCCGGCATCCGGACAGGGGACTCGATCCTCACCATCGACGGCGAACCCGTCGACAAGGACAATCTCGGCCGCGCGATCCTGCGCATGAGGGGTCCGGCGGGCACCCACGTGGCGCTGACGGTTGCCCGGGACGGCCACGCCGAGCCGCTCGCGTTCAACCTGAGGCGCGGCACCGTGGATGTCCACAGCGCGCGCGGCCGGATGCTCGAGGCGGGCCACGGGTACGTGCGCATCGCCCATTTCAGCGATACCACCGCCCGGGATCTCCGCCACGAGCTGCAGCAACTTCAGCAGGCGGCACCGGCCGGTCGCCTGCGCGGCCTCGTGCTGGACCTGCGGGACAACCCCGGCGGGGTCCTGGAGGCCGCCGTGGAAGTGGCTGATGCCTTCCTGGACGAGGGACTCATCGTCGCTGCCCGCGGCCGGACCCGGGATGCGACCTTCCGGCACTATGCGGCGCCGGGAGACCTGCTCGACGGTGCGCCACTCGTGGTGCTCGTGAACGGCGCCTCGGCGTCCGCGTCCGAGATCGTGGCAGGCGCCCTCAAGGCCCACGGCCGGGCCACGGTCGCCGGCACCCGCACGTTCGGCAAGGGGTCGGTGCAGACCGTGATGCCCCTGTCCGGTGGCGCCGCCATCAAGCTGACCACCTCCCGCTATTACACGCCCGACGGCGCTTCCATCCAGGGCGAGGGCATCGTGCCGGACGTGGACCTCACGGATGCCCCGGCCGACGCCGCGCTCCGGGCGGCCGAGCGCCTGCTGCAGGCACCGCCACTGCTGCTGCAGACCCGTGCCCGCTAGGCTCGTCGCCATGGACGCCCTGCAGGGCATCGCCCGCAGCATCCGGGAGGTGCAGCTGCTCCTGCTGCTGCTGACCGCGCTCTTCTACTTCGTCGCCCGCGACGCGATCTCGAGTTCGACCGCCTGGTTCCTGACGCTGCTGGCCTTCGGTACCGCCGTGCTTGCCCTGCCCCTGGCAGGCCGGTTGCGGCACCAGCCGCGGCTGCGCCTGATGCTCGAGACTGGCGGCATGGCCCTCTTCATCACGGCCCTGATCGCCCAGGCCGGCGCGAGCGCCGCGCCCCTCAGCCACCTGTACCTGTTGCCGGTGGTCATCGCGGCGCTGCTGCTCGGCCGACAAGCCACGATCATGCTGCTGGCGCTGATCCTGGCGGCCCGGCTGCTCGTCGCCGCCTACCTGCACGCGCCCCTGGGCCTCGGCATGCCCGTGTTCATCGGCCTCTTCGCCGAACTGGCGCCGACCCTGCTCGTGGCCTTTCTCACCGGCGCGCTGTCGAGTGACCTCGAGCGGGCAACGCGCACTATCCACTATCTCGCCGAGCGGGACGAGCTGACGGGCCTTTACAACCTGCGCAGCTTCAGCCGGCTGGCGGAGGCGGAGCACGCGGCCGCTGGCCGCTCCGGGTCGCCGAGTGCCCTGCTGATGGTCGACGTGGAGCAGCTCGGCCAGATCAACGACCGCTTCGGCCACGAGGCCGGGGACCGGGCCCTGCGGGCCGTCGCTGCCAGCATCCAGCGGGCCACCCGGGAGGGCGACATCTGCGCCCGCTACGGCGGCGACGAATTCGTGATCCTGCTGCCCCTCTGCGGCCGGGCAGCGGCGGACGCGGTGGCGGCCCGGATCCGCCACGACGTGTTTGCCGGCACCCAGGACTTCGATTACGCCATGCGGCGGCTCGCCGTGACCGTGGGCGTCGCCGCCGCACCCGGCGATGGCCACGAGCTGCGCAGCCTCTTCCGCAAGGCCGTGCGCAACCTGCGCAAGGAGAAGCAGGGCCGGCAGGCGAAGTCCGCCGTGATCCAGCCGGCACCGCGGGAGTCCACGCCCTGAATCTCCGGGAGCTGGCCCTGGTTGCCGGCGGCGGTGCCATCGGCACGGTGCTCCGGTACCTCGTGAGCGGCGCGGCCCAGCGGCTGCTGGTGCCCGCCTCAGGCGCCGCGTTTCCCGTCGGGACGACCACCGTGAACCTCACGGGCTCGTTGCTGATCGGCCTGCTGGCCGGCCTCGCGGAGTCCCGGGCCCTGCTGGGCACCGAGGCGCGCCTCCTGCTGGTCACGGGCGTGCTCGGCGGCTACACGACCTTCTCGGCCTTCTCGCTGGAGACGCTGGTACTGGTCCGGGCCGGCCAGACCGCGCTCGCCCTGGCGTCCGTCGCCGTGCAGGTGCTGGTCGGTGTCGCGGCGGCCTGGGCCGGCTTTGCCATGGCCCTCGCGGTGACGAGGCCCGGCTAGGGGCCCAGCGCGGCGCGCAGCTGGCTCGCCTGGGCGGCCAGCAGCGCCGGGTCGGCGAAGCCGCGGCCGTGCTGGCGCAGGGGCTGGCCGGCGTAGCGCGGCACCACGTGCAGGTGGAAGTGGAAGACCGTCTGCCCGGCCTCGGCGCCATTGAACTGCATCAGGGTGATGCCATCCGGCTGGAACGCCCGGCGCATGGCAAGCGCCACCCGCCGGCCCGTGCGCATGACTGCCGCCGCCGCGGCTTCGTCCAGGTCGAACAGGTTTTCCGCCGCCACCTTCGGGATCACCAGCGCATGCCCGTCCGACTGGGGCATGACGTCCATGATCACGAGGGTGGCCTCGTCCTCCCAGACCTTCTCGGACTTCATCTCGCCGCGCAGGATGCGGGCAAAAACATTGTTCGGGTCGTAGGCCACGAGGCACCTCCGGGGCTAGCATAGGAGCCGTGCGCCCCGATGCCAATCGCTGTTTCGTCTGCGGGCCCGGCAACCCCGTCGGGCTCCGGCTCACGTTCCGGCTCGACCCCGATGACGTCTGCCGGTCGGAGTTCACGCCCGGGCCTGACCATGGCGGCTACGACCAGCTGACCCACGGCGGGCTCGTGTACTCCGCCCTCGACGATGTCATGGCGAACTGGATGTTCCTGAAGGGCGTGCGCGCCCACACGGCACGATGCGAGATCCGCTATCGCCAGCCGCTTCCCCTGGGGACCCGGGTGCTGCTCGAGGGGCGGCTGGTCCGCCAGAAGGGCAAGGTTGCCTTCCTGGAGGGACGCATGCTCCGGGCCGACGATGGCTCGGTCGTCGCGGAGACCACCGCGAGCTTCATGGCCGTCGGCTGATCAGGCCGGCAGTGGCAGTGCCGTCCGGTCGATCACCGTCCGGAGCACGAAGCTCGAGTGCACGCCCGTCACTCCCTCGATGCGGGTGATCCTGTTCAGCAGCAGCGCCTGGTAGGCATCCATGTCCTGGACCACCACCTTCAGCTGGTAGTCCGCTTCCTGGCCCGTGATGAGCAGGCACTCGAGCACTTCCGGCAGCCCGGCCACCTGCTTCTCGAAGTTGGCGAAGCGGTCGGGCGTGTGCCGGTCCATGGCGATGTGCACCAGCGCGAGCAGCGTCAGCCCCAGCTTCCGGGCATCCAGCAGGGCCCGGTACCCGGTGATGTAGCCCGCCTGTTCGAGCGCCCGGACCCGGCGCAGGCACGGCGAGGGGGACAGGCCGATGCGCTCGGCCAGCTCCTGGTTCGGGAGCTGGGCGTTCTCCTGCAGCAGGGCGAGGATGTGCCGGTCGTAGCGGTCCAGGGCCATGATTGCTCCACCCTTCTGTAGTCGGCGTGATTCTGCCGCATGTGCTACAAATGGCGCAAGATTCTAGCGCAAGGAGGGGTTATCGCAGCCAACTTCGCAAGCCCCTGTCGCGAGGGCAGGCCCAGAATCCGGGCCTGGTCCCGCCGATTCCGGAGTGCCCCATGTCGCCTGGCCACCGCTACCGCCCGTTTCCGCCCGTCCCACTGGCCGATCGCGAGTGGCCCCGCCGGGTCGTCAGCCGCGCACCCACCTGGCTCAGCACCGACCTCCGGGACGGCAACCAGGCCCTGTTCGAACCCATGGGCCCTGACCGCAAGCTGCGCCTCTTCCAGATGCTCTGCGGAATCGGCTTCAAGGAGATCGAGGTTGCGTTCCCGTCCGCGTCCCAGACCGAGTTCGACTTCGTCCGGTCCCTGATCGACGGCGGGCACATCCCGCCGGACGTGACGATCGGGGTGCTCACCCAGGCGAGGGAACACCTCATCCGGCGGACCATCGAGTCCCTGCGCGGCGCCCGGCGGGCCATCGTGCACGTCTACAACGCCACGTCACCGGTGTTCCGGGAGACGGTCTTCGGCATGAGCCGCCCGGAGGTGGTCGCCATGGCCGTCGAGGGCGTGCGGCTCATCCGCGAGCTCTGTGCGGCCGAGCCTGGCACCGAGTGGATCCTCGAGTACAGCCCGGAGAACTTTTCCGCCACCGAGCTCGACTTTGCCCGGGAGGTCTGCGATGCCGTGGTCGAGGCCTGGGGAGCGACGCCGGACCGCAAGGTCATCCTCAACCTGCCAGCCACCGTCGAGATGGCCATGCCCAACGTCTACGCCGACCAGATCGAGTGGATGCACCGCCACCTTGCCCGTCGCGACGCGGTGGTCATCAGCGTGCACCCCCACAACGACCGGGGCACGGCGGTCGCCGCGGCGGAGCTCGCCCTGCTCGCGGGGGCGGAGCGCGTCGAGGGCTGCCTGTTCGGCAATGGCGAGCGCACCGGCAACGTGGACCTCGTGACCCTCGCGCTCAACCTCCACACCCAGGGCATCGACTCCGGCCTGGACTTTCCCGACATCAGTGCCGTTGCCCGGACCTGCGAAGCCTGCACCGGCCTGCCCGTCCACCCGCGGCATCCCTACGCGGGCGACCTCGTGTTCACGGCCTTCTCCGGCTCCCACCAGGACGCGATACGGAAGGGCATGGCGGCCCAGCGGCCCGATGCCCCATGGAACGTGCCCTACCTCCCGGTGGACCCGGCGGAACTCGGTCGCAGCTACGACTCGCTGGTGCGGGTGAACAGCCAGTCCGGGAAGGGCGGGGTTGCCTACCTGCTCGAGATGTCCCGGGGCGTCGTGATGCCCCGGCGCATGCAGATCGAGTTCAGCGGAGCCGTGCAGAGGCTCGCCGAGGCCACGGCCAGCGAAGTGACGGCAGACCAGATCTGGGACCTCTTCACGGCCGAGTACCTGGCGCCCGCCCAGCCCCTCGAGTACCGCAGCCATCACCTCTACGAGCGCGGTGCGCGCCAGGGCGTGCGGCTCACCGTCGGCTGGCAGGACCGGGAGATCACCCTGGATGGCGCCGGCAACGGCCCGATCGATGCCGTGATCGACGCCCTGCGCCTGCCCGTGAAGGTAGTGTCCTACGAGGAGCGGGCCCTCGCGGAGGGCGCCGACTCCCGCGCCCTCGCCGTGATCGAACTCGCCATCGAGGGTAGTGCGGGCAGCACCTTTGGCGCGGGACTCGACGCGAACATCGTCACGGCGTCGGTCCGCGCCATCCTCGCCGGGATCAACCGCCTGCTTGGCCGGGCCACCGACGGTGTCCCGGCTCAGGCACTCGCGGTGCTCCTGGCCCGGGAGCGGGTGGTGGCCTGACGGCTCAGGCCATGCCGGGCGGCGGCGACTCGTAGAAGCCGATGTCGTAGATGCCGGTGCCCTCGCGCAGGGGGCGGCAGCCCTTCTGGTAGTCGTCGCTGTCGTAGAAGGCCCGCAGGTTCTCCATGCTCGGGAACTCGAGCATGACCACCACCTTCTTCCCGAGCAGGTCGCCCGAGGCGATGGTGCCCGGCTTGCCGCGCACGAGGTACTTGCCGCCGTGGAGTCGCGCGAGACGGGCCGACTCCTCAGTGTACTTCTTGAGGTTCGGCGTGGGGTTGGTGATCTCGACGATCGAGAGGATGTAGGCGGCCATCAGCGGAACTCCGGTACTGGACGAGGAGCGGGGATTATCCGGGCAAGCCGGGCGGCCGGGCAATGCGCGGCAAGGTGTCGCGCTCGGCCGTGTCGCGGAGGGTGTCGAGGTGCATGAGCCGACGGACCAGGGGCGAGGCCGCCAGGACCGCCAGCCCGGCTCCGATCGCCACCCACCCGACCGTGGTGTAGACGTCCAGCACCGTCTGCTGGCTGGCCGCCCCGCTGCCCGCCTCGTTGGCCCCCGCGGCGGCGGCGATGAGTCCGGCGGCGAAGTTGCCAGTGGCCGACGCGAAGAACCAGGTGCCCATGACGAGGCTGGCCATGTGCGCCGGGGCCAGGCGGTTCATCGCGGACAGCCCGACGGGCGACAGGCAGAGCTCGCCGGTGGTGTGCAGCAGGTAGATCAGGAAGATGAAGACCACCGGGGTTGGGCCGCCAGCCGCCGCACCGACCACCAGGACGAGGAACCCGGCGCCCAGCTGGATCATGGCGAGGCCGAACTTGGCCGGGGCCGAAGGCTCCAGCCCCCGATTGGCGAGCCACAGCCAGAGCCCGGCGAAGACCGGGCCGAGCAGCACGATGTAGACGGCATTGATGGACTGGAACACGGAGGCCGGGACGCCCGCCCGGTCGACGAACCGGTCGGTATAGAGGTTGAGGGACGAGCCCGCCTGCTCGAACAGGGCCCAGAACAGTATCGAGCCAATGATCAGGAACAGGGCCGCGAAGATGCGGTCACGGTCTTCGGCCGGCAGCCGGAACACGGCGGTGTAGAGCACGTAGCCCACCAGCAGGGCGCCCGCAAACCCGAGCAGCCGGCCGACGACCTCCTGGTGCTGGACGAGCCACCAGACCACGCCCACCGACGCGAGGCCGCCGGCGTAAAGCAGCCACTCGAGGCGCAGGCCGCCGATGCGCTGGGCCAGGCGTGGCGGATCCGGCGGTTCCCCCTTGCCCATGAGCAGTGGCTTCCCGGCGACGAACACGGCAAGCCCGAACAGCATGCCGATGCCGGCGGCGCCAAAGCCGAAGGACCAGCCGTAGGTCTCGCCCAGGTAGCCGCAGAGCGCGGCGCCAATCGCCGCGCCCAGGTTGATGCCCATGTAGAAGATCGTGTACGCCGGGTCCCGGCGCGGGTCGGTCCGCGGGTAAAGCTGGCCGACGATCACCGAGATGTTGGCCTTCAGGAACCCGGAGCCAACGATGATGAAGGAGAGCGCCAGCCAGAAGAGGTTGAGCGTCGGGCTTCCCTGGCCGCCGTCACCCTCGACGCCCATGAGCAGATGGCCAAAGCACAGGACCACGGCGCCGAAAACCACCGCCTTGCGCTGGCCCAGGTACCGGTCAGCCAGGTAGCCACCAATGACCGGCGTGATGTAGACCAGGGCCGTGTAGGCGCCGTAGATCACGCTGGCCTTCTCGTCGGAGAACAACCAGTGCTTGGTGAGGTAGAAGATCAGCAGGGCACGCATCCCGTAATAGGAGAAGCGCTCCCACATTTCGGTGAAAAAGAGGACGTACAGGCCGGGCGGGTGCCCGAAGTAGGTGCGGGCGGCGGGCCCCTCGAGTGGCGGCTGCATCAGGCGTGCTTGTCGCGTGCCGGCTGGCCGGCGGCTTCAGGCTGGGACATGAAGCGCGCCATCAGGATGCCGCCCTCATAGAGCAGGTACATGGGTATCGCCAGCAGGGTCTGGGAAAGTACGTCCGGGGGAGTCAGCAGCATGCCCACGACGAAGGCCCCGAGGAAGACGTACTGGCGGTTGGCCTTCAGGGTCTCTATGCGCACCATGCCGGTCAGCACCAGCAGGACGGTGGCCACTGGTACCTCGAAGGCGACCCCGAACGCCACGAACAGCACCAGCACGAAATCCATGTAGCTGCTGATGTCGGTCATCACCTGGACGCCGGACGGGGCAGCCGCGGCGAAGAAGCCGAACATGATCGGGAAGACGACGAAGTAGGCGAAGGCCACGCCGACGTAGAAGAGGATCACGCTGGACACCAGCAGGGGCACGGCGAGGCGCTTCTCCCGCCGGTACAGGCCCGGGGCCACGAAGGCCCAGATCTGGTAGATCACCAGCGGCATCGCCACCAGGATCGCCACGTAGAAAGCGGCCTTGAAGGGCGTGATGAAGGGGGATGCCACCTGCGTTGCGATCATCGTCGCCCCCTTCGGCAGCTGGGCCATCAGGGGCGTCGCCACGGCCGTGAACACCTGCTGGGTGAAGGGCACGAGGCACAGGAAAGCGACGAGGATCGAGGCGACGGCTTTCAGCAGGCGCGAGCGCAGCTCCAGCAGATGGGACATCAGGCTGGCTTCGGGCAGCTCCTCCACATCGTTGTGCTGGAAGTCGTCGCTGGCCATGCGGACGCCGTTCCTTGCCTCAGGGCTCGGCCCGGGGAGGGGTGCCGGTTGCGGCGTCCTCAGACTTGTGGCCGGGGATGAGATCGTCAGCGCCGGGCCGGCTGTAGACGGGGGGAGTGGGTGTGGGCGGCGGCGCTTCCCGCGCCATGATCCGACGCTCCTCGGCCTCGAGCTCGTCCCGGATCTGGGCAGTGAGGGTCCGGGCCATCCGCCGGGCCTGGCCGGCGTAGCGCCCGAGCTGGGCCGCGACCTTCGGCAGCTTCTCGGGGCCGAGCACCACGAGGCCCAGCACCGCGATCAGGGCCAGTTCCCAGAAACCGACTTCGAACATCGGGAGCGGTATCCCCGACGGTCAGGCGTTGCCGCTACGCTCCGACTCGCGTTTCGCGGCCCCCGATTCCGGGAACTCCGCGTCCGGCTTGCCGAGCTGGCGCGGTTCGTCGGCCTCGCGCTCCGAGTCGGTCATGGCCTTCTTGAAGCCCTTGACCGCGCCGCCCAGGTCCTGGCCGATGTCCTTCAGGCGCTTGGTGCCGAAGATCATCACCACGATGAGCAGTACGATGAGGAGTTGCCAGATGCTGATGCCACCAAGTCCCATATGCGTTCTCCCCTGGGGCCAAAGGCCCGGGCATGCGTTTAGGATAGCGTGATCGAGGTGCCGCTACGTGACAAACGTCACGGACGCATCGCCGAAACTGGCGCAACACGCAGGGAAAACGTGACGGGGCCCGTATTGAGCAGTTCCACATCCATGTCGGCGCCGAATCTGCCGGTCTGCACCCGCGGGTGCAGACGTCGCGCCGCATCGACCAGCTGCTCGAAAAGCGCCCGGCCGGCCTCGGGCGGGGCGGCGGGTTCGAAGCCGGGCCGGTTGCCGTGGCTGGTGTCTGCCGCCAGGGTGAACTGGGGCACGAGCAGCAGCTCGCCCCCCACGTCCGTGAGGCTGCGGTTCATGCGCCCCGCAGCGTCCGGGAACACCCGGTACGCCAGCAGCCGCTCCGCCAGGCGCGCCGCGCCGGCCGGCGAATCCCCCCGTTCCATGGCCGCGAGGACCAGCAGCCCGGGCCCGATGGCAGCAATGGCTTCTCCCGTCACCGTCACCCGGGCCCACTTGACCCGCTGAAGCAGCCCGATCACCGATTTTCCCCCACAATAACCTTCAGATGCCCGAGAATTTCGCCAAGAAAACCCACTCCCGCCATATTGTGCGCGTAGTGGGAAAAATAACTCATGGGTTGCTCCTGTTTTGTGTCCTTGTGGGATTTTCTTTTCCGATGGCGGGTTGCCAGCCCCCCGCCGAGGCGGGCCGAGGCCGGAGCGATCTCAAGGTCTATCGCCACTCCCTGGACCAGGGCCCCACCACCCTGGACCCGGTCCAGGGCGCCAACGTCTACGCCAACTTCGTCATCGTCAACGCCTACGACACGCTCTACTCGTACAAGTACCTCGCCCGGCCCTACGAGCTGAAGCCCAACCTGGCTGCCGGCTTTCCCGAGATCTCCCCGGACGGACTGGTCTACCGCTTCCGCCTGAAGCCGGGGGTGCGCTTCGTGGACGATCCCTGCTTCCCCGGCGGGCGCGGCCGGGAAGTGGTGGCTGAGGATCTCATCTATTCGATCAAGCGGCACTTCGATCCCCGCAACCAGCCCCAGGGCGCCTGGCTCTGGCAGGGGCGGATCGCCGGCCTGGAGGAGTGGAAGGCCGCGGGCTCGGACTACGATCAGCCGGTCAGCGGCCTCGAGGCCCTGGATGACCACACCCTGGAAGTCCGGCTGCTGCAGCCCTACCCGCAGCTCGTCGCGACCTTTGCCCAGGGATTCTCCGCGCTGGTGCCCCGGGAGGCGGTCGAGAAGTACGGCAAGGGCCTCGGCGTGCGGCCCGTCGGCTCCGGCCCCTTCCGCCTCATCTCCTACGACACGGCCCGGGTCGTGATGGAACGCAATCCCCATTACCGCCAGGAGCCCGTGGACCTGGCCGCCGAGGGCTACGACCCCGCGACCCAGGCCTTCAGCGGCGTCGAGGCGATCCAGGGCCGCTCGCCCCCCTTCGTCGACCGCCTCGAGTTCAACTTCATCAATGAACCCAGCGCCTCCTGGTCCTCGTTCACCAAGGGCGACGAGATCCAGCTCACCGTGCTGCCGGTCGAGCAGGTGGACCGGGTGCTCGCGAGCAAGCACCCCGTCACCCTCCGGCCCGAGTACGCCAGCAAGTACCACCTCTACGCCGGCCTCGAGGCCGGCTTCATCTTCACCGCCTTCAACATGGACTTCCCGGAGTTCGGCTACAACGAGGACCCGGAGCGGGAACGGCGCAACAAGGCCCTGCGTTGCGCCATCATCAAGGGTTACGACTGGCAGGGCCGCAACGACAGCTGGTACAACGGCCTCGGCGAGATCTTCCCGGGCATCATCGTGCCGGCCAGCCCCGAGTTCGACCCCACGCTGTCCCGGGCCAGCATTACCCGCGACGTAGCCGGCGCCCGCCGGCTGCTGGCCGAAAACGGCTGGACGGCGGAGAACCTCCCGGAACTGGTGTATGGCACCACCACCGGCACCACCGAGCGCCTGTTCTTCGAGCAGTTCCGCGCCTGGATGCACGCCATCGGCTACCCGCGCGAGAAGGTGGTCCAGAAGACCTACGCCACCTTCGGCGACATCTCCCGCGCCTGGAAGCGCAACCAGCTGCCCCTGGTGGCGAAGGGCTGGGGGCTGGACTACCCGGACGCGGAGAACACGCTGCAGCTCTTCTACGGCCCCAACGGGTCGCCCGGTTCCAACGATGCCAACTGGGAGAACGCGGAATTCGACCGGCTCTACCGGGAGGCGGCTGTCATGCTGCCCTCGGAGGAGCGCACGCGCCTCTACCGGGAGATGAACCGGCTCGTGGTCGACGACTGCGTGGCCATCACCGGCCTGTCCCGGACCCGCATCTACCTCTGGCACAAGGATGTCATCGCGATACCCGACCGGGAGATCCTTGGCGGTTTCTGGCTGAAGTACGTCGACCTGGTGCCGGACGCCGCCGCGCCCGCGCCGGCCACGGGGACCTGAACCATGGAACTCCTCCAGTACTCCCTGCGAAAACTGCTCGGTGGCATCCCGCTGGTCATCGGCGTGACCCTGGTCAGCTTCGCGCTGATGGTCTACTTCGGGCCCGACCAGACCTACCTGCTGCTCGGCAAGAACCCGACGCCCGAGCAGATCCTCGAGGTCCGCCAGCAGCTGGGCTACGACCAGCCGTTCATCACCCGCTACCTCGGTTTCCTGCGGGAGATCGTCACCCTCGACTTCGGCGCGGCCTCGACCGGCGAGCCCGTGATGGACCTGCTGGCCAAGACGATGCCGGTGTCGCTGATCCTCATCCTTCCCGGCTTCATCCTCGGCCACGTGGTCGGGCTGATGATGGCCCTCGCCGCCGCCTACTGGCGTGGCCGCTGGCTCGACAAGCTCATCATGGCCATCGCCGTGGTCGGCATGAGCATCAGCTTCCTCATCGTCATCATCGGCTTCCAGATCCTGCTTTCTTCCAGCGATGGGCTGGACCTCTTCCCCGTCCGGGGCTGGAATGCGAGCACGTTCGCGGACTACCTCACCTACGTCACCGTGCCCACCCTCGCGACCATGTTCGTCGCGGTTGGCTACGAGACGCGCTTCTACCGCTCGATCCTCGTGGAGGAGATGAGCCGCGACCACGTGCGTACAGCCCGGGCCTTCGGCCTGCCCGAGTCCCGGATCTTCGTCCGCAACATCCTCAAGAACTGCCTGATCCCGATCATCACGCGGATCATGTTCTCGATTCCCCAGGTGGCCATCGGCGGGGCGCTGCTGATCGAGAGCTACTTCGGCATCCCGGGCGTCGGCAAGGCCACCTACGAGGCCATCGTGACCGGCGACCAGCCGGTGCTGAAGGCGGTCGTCAGCCTCACCGCCATCCTGTTCGTGCTGGTGGTGATCCTCACGGACATCCTCTACCGCGCCGTCGACCCGCGGGTGACGCTCAAGTGAGTGCCGGATCGCTCTGGGGCAAGGCGGCCCGCAAGTTCGCCCGGGATCGCCTCGGCATGCTCGCGCTGGCCGTGGTGGCGGGGTACTTCCTCGTCGCCGTCGGCGTCTGGTTCGGCTGGTGGGCGTCCGGCTGGCCGGACCTCACGGGCAGCAAGTGGGAGCCGGTGTCGGCCAGCCACTGGTTCGGCACCAACGTCATCGGCCAGGACATCTTCGACCGGGCCATCTACAGCACGGCCACCGCCTTCGAGGTCGGCCTCGTGGTGGCCCTGGCGGCGACGGCGCTCGGGGCCGTCCTGGGCGCGTTCGCGGGGTTCTTCGCCGGCAGCTGGATCGACGACCTGATCGTCTGGGTGATGGGCGTGCTCGATGCCATCCCCTTCTACCTGTTCGTCGCCGCCGTGGCCTTCGCCCTCGCCGGCAACGACTGGTCCATGCACGCGGCCATGATCGCCACGTTCTGGGTGGGCACCGGTCGCCTGATCCGGGGCGAGGTCATCAAGCTCAGGGGCATGGAGTACGTGGAGGCGGCCCATTCCATCGGCGTCCCGGAGACCACCATCATCTTCCGGCACATCCTGCCGAACACCTCGCACATCCTGCTGGTTCAGGCCTCGGTGATGTTCGTGGGGGCGATCAAGGCCGAGGTGATCCTGAGTTTCCTCGGCCTCGGCATCAAGGACGGGATGAGCTGGGGCCTCATGATCGACGAGAGCACGAAGGAAGTCCTGGCGGGCTTCTACAACAACTTCCTCGCGGCCTCCGTGCTGATGTTCGGCCTCGTGATGGCCTTCAATGCCGTGGCGGACGCGCTCCAGGATGCCCTGGACCCGCGCAAGGTGAGCTGATGTCCACCGGCGACATCCAGCCCGTGCTCCGGGTGCGCGACCTCTCCATCGAGTTCGCCACGGAGGAGGGCATCGTCCCGGCGGTGGACCGGGTGAGCTTCGACGTGCTGCCCAACGAGACCCTGGGTCTCGTGGGCGAGTCCGGCTGTGGCAAGACCGTGACGGGCCTGTCCATCCTGCGCCTGATCCCCATGCCGCCGGGGCGCATCGCGGGGGGCAGCATCGAGCTGAACGGGCGGGACCTGGTGCCGCTTGCCGCGCGCGACATTGAAGACGTGCGGGGCCGGGACATCTCGATGATCTTCCAGGAGCCCATGACGGCCCTGAACCCGGTCTTCACCATCGGCAGCCAGATGGTCGACGTGCTCCGCCGGCACCGGGACCTGTCCCGGCGGGAGGCCCGGGCGGTGGCGGCGGAGATGCTGGCCAAGGTGAACATCCCCGAGCCGGCGTCGCGCCTCGACGACTATCCCCACCAGCTTTCCGGGGGCATGCGGCAGCGGGTGATGATTGCCATGGCGCTGTCCTGCAAGCCCCAGCTGCTGATCGCGGACGAGCCCACCACCGCGCTGGACGTCACCACCCAGGCCCAGGTGCTGGAGCAGATCCGCGGGCTGCAGGCGGAGTTCCGCATGGCGGTGATCCTGGTGACCCACGACCTCGGCGTCGTCGCCGAGACCTGCCGGCGGGCCGTGGTGATGTACTGCGGGAGCATCGTGGAGTCGGGGACCGTGGAGGAACTCTTCGGCCATCCCCGGCACCCCTACACGGCGGGCCTGCTGGCCTCCATCCCCCGGCTGCGGCGCGAGCGCCTGCCGGAACTGCCGGTGATCCCGGGCCGGGTACCCGACCTGCTGGCCCTGCCCACCGGCTGCCGCTTCGCCGATCGTTGCCCGCGGGTGCAGGATCGGTGCCGGCTGGAGCGGCCGGCGCTGGTGGCGGCCGGGAGCGGTGGGTCGCAGGTGGCCTGCCACTATCCGCTCTAGCGGGTAGAATCCCGCCATGAAATCCAGGCTGGCCGAGGCGCAACGGCGCTCACTCAGCGAGGCGATGCGCCGCCTGACGCCGGAGCAACGCCTGGACGCGTATCTCGTTCACTGCCGCCTCGTGATGGCCCTGCAGCAGGGCGGCGCGAGGCGGGTCCCCGCGACGAAACCCCCTCGCGCATGAGAACCCGGCAAGCCGGTGAATCGGCGCTGCTCCTGCTGGATGCGGTGGATGTGTTGGCCAGGGTGGGCATCCGCTATGCCGTCATTGGCGCCATGGCGGCAGCCGTGCACGGCGTCGTGCGGGCCCTGAGCGACCCGTTCGGCAATCGGGTGGACCTGCTTTTCGGGCTGAGGGGGCTCCATGCCGAAGCCTTTGCCCGGGCAGTCCCGATACCTTTCCAGGGCGGCGAATTGCGGGTCGCCAGCGGGGAGGACTGCATCGCGATGAAGCTTTTCCCGGACGGGCCGCAGGATCGCCTGGATGCGCAGCATCCCCGGGCAGCCGCGGCCGGCAGCGTCGATTCCAGGCTATTGCAGGAAATCGCCTCCGGTTATGGCCCGGAGACCGTGGCGGCCTGGGACCGGCTGCGGGCAGGTTCGTAGATCCGGCGGCGAAGCCGGCTGGTGGAGCGCCACTACCCGGACTTCCTGGCTGCGCTGGCTAACCGGGACCATCAGGGTGGCTGCCGAATGTTGTTGACCAGACTGCTGCGCGAACTGAATACGGGCCTGCGCTTCTCCCTCATCGAGGTCGGGGCACGCCAGGTGGGCGAGGGTGAAGCGTTCTATGCGCTGCTCGAGGCGTTTCCCGGATCGGTACTGCACGGCTTCGAGCCGGAAGCGGACCTCTGTGCCGAGATGCAGGCCACCGCGCCGCCCGGCGTCCGTTACCTGCCCCATGCCCTCTGGTCGTCCAGCGAGCGTCGCCCGCTGTACGTCACTGCGCACCCGATGTGCTCGTCCCTCTACGAGCCCGATCCCCGCTATATCCAGGCCTTCATGGGGCTCAAGTCGCAGGCCCTGGCGCGGGTGATCGAGGTCGACACCATCGACCTCGACACGGTCGTCGGGCGCTACGACATTCCGCCGCCGGACTTCATCAAGATCGACATCCAGGGAGCAGAACTCGACTGCTTCAAGGGCGGCAGCAACACGTTGCGCTCGGTGCTGCAGATCCTGACCGAGGTGGAGTTCGCACCGCTCTATCGGGAACAGCCGCTCTTCGGCGATGTGGACCGCTTCCTGCGCGACCAGGGTTTCCTGTTCCACTGCTTCCGCCCCCTCCACGGCCGGATGCTGAAGCCGGTGGCGCTGGATGACGACGTGACGCGGCACCACCAGCAGCTGTGGACCGACGCGATCTTCGTGCGGGACTACCTGAACCTGGCCCGGCTCGAGCCGGACGCGCTGTTGAAGGCGGCGGTGCTGGCCGACCTGTACGGCAGCGTCGACCTGGCGCTGTGGTGGCTCGCGGAACACGCTCGTCGCACGGGGAGCGACTTCCGCGAGCGCTACACCCGGGCCATCCTGGCGGCCGTCGGCCGGGGCTTTGTGTGACCTAATCCCTATTCCGCCTCGAAGGCAATTTCCAGCCTGACGGTACGCTTCTCGCCGGAAGCGGCGTCGTAGTACGGCACGTCGTTACAGGAATACCTGCCGCTGACCGCCGGCGGCCCGGCCTTCAGGTCACCCGAGCATTCGGTGGCCGCTGTGGTCACGGTGTCGTTGCCCCGGGAGACCGTGAGGCCGATCTCCTCCGCACTCACGGTAACCAGTGCACTGGGCTCCTCGGCCACCGGCTCACCATACTGCAGCCAGGTGATCTGCCCGTCGCCGGTGCTTTCCTGGGGCGCGAGGGGAATTCGCGCGTCGATCTCGAGGGCGCCGGACACCTTCACGAGGGCCTGGCCGCGGGAGTAACTGCGGGGACCCAGTTCCGGAATGACCGTCGCGTCCGTTGCCGGCGGCGGCGCTGGCGGCGCCGGTGATTCCCTGGCCTCGTCGGCTCCGGCCACCGCCTGGGCGGCCCGGCCCGCCGTGTCTTCGTCGCTCCCCGGGTCCTGCCGGGCGCAGGACAGCACCAGGCCAAACAGCAGCAGTGGCAAGCCTGCTCTCAGGTTACGGAGCGTCATACCGCGTCCGATCATCATCGTTGTTCCCGTGTGGCCTGAACGCCAGACAACACTCTAGCTAACCGGGACCGATCACCACCAGGTGCCGTTCCTTCGCCACGGGCACCGCTCCGCGGGGCACGTGCCGGTCGAAGGTCACGAAGCAGCCGCCCCGGGCGACGGCGAGCCCCAGCAAATAGACATCCGTGACGTGTCGGGCAGTCAGCAGCCGGTCCCAGTGGATGGCCGCACCATCCAGAAGGTTGGCGTCTGCCGGCCAGAACTCGTGATGGCGGTCGCCCGCCGCAAGCCGCAGTCGTTCAGCCACCTGGGAGGCAGGCCGGGTATTGGGGTAGGCCGGCTGGGCCATCACCCGGACGCAGCCGATCTGCGTCAATGGGCAGGACGCCCACCCGTCGCGGATGTGGGCGCCCAGCCAATCAGTGGCGAGGCGGTGATGGACATGGGCGGCGTCCAGGAGGGCGATCAGTACGTTGATGTCGAGCAGGGCCCGCATCAGAGGCCATCGGCATCCCGCAGCTGGTTGATGATGTCGTTCGAGACGAGCTTCCCGTCGGCCGCGAAGGGCTTGAAGCCGTAGGCCGCCCGAGGCTCCCTCACTCCGGTTGCCGCCACGGTGCCGGTCAGGGCACGGCGGGCCAGATCCGAGATGACCTCCCCCGCGGTCGTGCCCTGCTGCCGGGCCAGTTCCTTGGCGGCGGCGAGGACGTCGTCGGCAATGTCCAGTGTGGTGCGCATCTGATGATGTGATGCTAATGCATCAGATGCCCTGGGTCAAGCAGTCCGCCCCGACAGGAACCTGCTTTGGCCGAAGTCCTCAGCTCACAGTGACCTTCACCATCTTGTCGCCCTGCTCGATGGCATCCACCACGTCGATGCCCGCCGTCACCTTGCCGAACACCGTGTGGCGGCCGTCCAGGTGGGGCTGGGGGCCGTGGGTGATGAAGAACTGGCTGCCGTTGGTGCCGGGGCCCGCGTTGGCCATGGAGATCACGCCCCGCTCGTGGCGCAGGGGGTTGCCCTTGAACTCGTCCTCGAAGCGGTAGCCGGGGCCACCCCGGCCGGAGCCCGTGGGATCGCCGCCCTGGATCATGAAGTTGCTGATCACCCGGTGGAAGGTGACGCCATCGTAGAAGCCTTCCTGGGCCAGGAAGACGAAGTTGTTGACGGTCTTCGGCGCGTGCTGGGCGAAAAGCTCCAGCTCGATGGCGCCCTTGTCGGTCTCGATGCGCACCTGGTAGCTGCGGCTGGTGTCGATCGTGAGGGCTGGCGGGGCGTCGTACTGCTTGGCGGGCATGCGGGTCTCCGGAATCTGTCGGCTGAGGGAAAGCAGGGCTCGCACTCTATACTCCCGGCATGAGTCCTGGCGACCCTCCGGCCAACACCCCGCCGCCACCCGCCCTCCTGGAGGTCATCGGCCTCGCCAAGCACTTCCCGGTGCGGGGCGGCCTGTTCCGGCGCGTCATCGGTCAGGTCCGCGCCGTGGACGGGGTCGACCTCGCGGTCAACGAGGGCGAAACCCTGGGTCTCGTGGGCGAGTCGGGCTGTGGCAAGTCAACGCTCGGCCGCACCATCCTTCGCCTGCAGGAACCAACGGCGGGGACGATCCGCTTCGCCGGCGAGGATCTCACCCGCCTCGACCGGCAGTCCCTTCTGCCCTGGCGCCGCCAGATGCAGGCGGTGTTCCAGGATCCCTACGGTTCCTTGAGCCCGCGCCGTACCGTGGCGCAGACCATCCGGGAGCCCCTGGACGTGCACCGGGTCGGCACCCCGGCGGAGCGCACCGCCCGGGTCGCCGAGCTGCTCGAGGTCGTGGGCATGGCGCCCGCGGCCGCCAGCCGCTATCCCCACGAATTCTCGGGAGGCCAGCGCCAGCGGGTCGGTATCGCCCGGGCCCTCGCCCTCAATCCCCGCTTCATCGTCGCCGATGAACCGGTGTCGGCCCTCGACGTCTCCGTGCAGTCCCAGGTGCTGAACCTGATACGGCGGCTACAGCAGGACCTTCGCATCGCCCTCCTCTTCATTTCCCATGACCTCGCCGTCATCCAGCACGTGAGTGACCGGATCGGCGTGATGTACCTCGGCAGGATCGTGGAGTCGGGCCCGGCCGCGGCCATCTTCCGGGAGCCGCTGCACCCCTACACCGAGGCGCTGCTCTCCGCCGTGCCCCAGGTGGACACCGCGGGCCGCGCGCGCATCGTGCTCTCCGGCGACGTGCCCTCTCCCCGGGAACCGCCACCCGGCTGCCCGTTCCATACGCGATGTCCGCGGGTGATGGCCCGGTGCCGCACGGAAGCCCCGCTGCTGAAGCCGGCCACGCCAGGCCACGAAGTGGCCTGCCACCTGCACGGGTAGGAGCGCCCGTAGGAGCGCCTTCAGGCGCGATAGGGAAAGTCCGATCGCGCCTCAAGGCGCTCCTACGGCTTCGTGATCAGGAACGCCAGAAGGTCGGCGAGAAGAGCACGAGGAGGGTGAACACCTCGAGGCGGCCGAAGATCATGGCGAGGATGCACACCCACTTGGCCACGTCGTTCACGTCGGTGAAGGTCGCGACGACCTGCCCGAGGCCCGGCCCCATGTTGTTGATGGACGACGCCAGCGCGGAGAACGCCGTCACCTGGTCGAGGCCGCTGCCCACGAGCACCAGCAACATCACCCCGAAGAGGATGATGTAGACCACGCAGAAGCCCCACACGGCGTCCACCACCCGCTGGCTGACCACCGCGCCGCCGAGGCGCACGGGGATCTCCGCCGCCGGGTGCACCAGGCGCCTCACCTCGCGGACGCCCTGGTTGTAGAGCAACAGCCAGCGGATCACCTTCATGCCCCCGCTCGTCGACCCCGCACAGCCGCCGACGAAGCTGAGCAGGATCAGCGTCAGCGGCAGCGCGCCCGGCCACTGGTCGAAGCCGGTCGCCGTGAAGCCGGTGGTGGTCATGAACGAGACGAAGTGGAAGGCCGCGTGGCGGGCTGACTCGAGGACCGTGGGGTAGTGGGCGGTTCCCACCAGGAAAGCCGTGCCCACCAGGGTGACGATGAGCAGGATCATGAGAACACCCCGCAGCTCGGG
>CALGMY010000228.1 GCA_937958785.1 uncultured Gammaproteobacteria bacterium
AAGAAGGACAGCATCGTCGGCAGGTCCTGCATGGGCACGTCCGAGCCCACGAAGATCACCCGCCACCCGGACAGCTGGTACAGGTCAGCAAGCGCGCGCAGGCCCACGTCGTGCACGTTGCCGGCCACGGCGGCGACCAGCACCGTGCGGCCGTTGGGGTCGCTGCGCGGGGCCTGGTTCGCAACCACGGACATGGCCCGCTTGGTGGCCTCGGTTACCATGTGCTCCTCGGCGATGCTGAGCTCGCCCGCATGCCACAGCCGCCCCACCTCGCGCTGGGCGGGCAGGAGGACGTCGGTGTAGGCAGCCCGGGGGCCGAGCCCGTCGAGCGCGGCGGCGGTCACGAGCCCGATGGCGTCGGCCACGTTACCTTCGAGGATTTTCTGCAGGTAGCCGAGCGCCAGCCGGTCGGCGGGCCGCTTCGGATCCAGCTCGGACGGGTCCGGCGGCGGGGCCGGCGAGGCCAGGAGCTTCAGGGCCTGGTCCAGGCAGGACAGCGTCGGTTCCAGCGCGGGCTTCGGGAGCCGCTCGACGAGGACGTCCCGCAGGGCCTGGATGCTGTGGCGGATGTCCTGGTCGTCCTGGCCCCGGGCGCGGAAAGCCTTGCGGGACCAGGTCACCCGGCCGAGGAACAGCCGCGCGTCTCCGGCCAGCACCGCCGCGGACAGTTCGAGAACCCGCTGGGTGAGATGGCTGCGCCAGGACGCCAGCGCGCCTGGCCCCTGGCGATCCTTGAGGCCCGGGTCCCGCTCCACCATCAGGGACGCCGCAAAGCCGGCGTAACCCGCCGCCCCACGCTCGAGAAGATCCCCGGCGAAGGGATTGCCATTGTTTGGTTGCGCGCGGGCCATGCTGCTGATCCGTCTCGATATTCCGGCTTGACGTCCGGTTTTCGCCGCCACCCCCGGGCCGGATTCAGGCCCGGGTGGGCCCACGTCCCGGTTCTACACAGGGCCGCCCGGCAGGTCCTCACCCCGCTGCAACGGGGGCTGCCGCCGGATGGCCGGGTCCACCGTATGGTAGACCTTGCCGACGGTCAGCGGGTCATCCAGGCAATCCACCACCAGCCGGGCCAGGTCGGCCCGGTTGATGACGCCCATGGCGGCCCGGTCCTCGGTCCGGATCGCCGTGCCGCTGGCGGGGTCATGGGTCATGCCCCCCGGGCGCAGGATGGTGTAGTCGAGACCGCTCTGCATGAGGTAGTTCTCGCCGAGGGTCTTCTCGTCGAGCACCGCCCCGAGGTACTCCAGCACCTTCGGCGCCACCGTGCCCCGGCTGTCGCCGCAGCCGATCGCGGTGACGAAAAGGAAGCGCCGCACGCCGGCCGCCCGGGCCGCATCCACCAGGTTGACGGTGCCGTGGTAGTCGGGGCGGGGTTCACCACGCTTCCCGCCGACGGTGTTGATGATGGCGCGGAAACTGCCGGCAGCCAGGGCACCGGCGACCGAGCGGGCGTCCAGCACGTCGCCTTGCCACAGGCGCACGCGCAACTGGAGCAGGGCCGCCATGTCGGTGGCCGGGCGGACGAAGGCCGTGACGGCCTCCCCGCGGGCCGTGAGCAGCCGCACCACCTCGAGGCCGGTCCCCCGGCTCGCACCCACCACCAGCACACCGTCGGTCACCGGATCCGCCCCTGCAGCAAAGGGCACTAGCCTAGCAACCGGGACCGGTCGCAACCACCTGTCGGGGCCGGCGGACAGCCACCTTGACGGTGGCAGCGCGCTTGCCGGAAGCTCAGCGGCCGTCAGATCGCCCGGAGATCACCCCCATGCGCCTGTCCGCCCTCGCTGCCACCGGCCTCCTCGTCGCCGCCGCCTCCGGCCCCGGCCTGGCCGCCGACGCCAAGCCCACGGTGCTGATCACCGGTGCCAACCGGGGCATCGGACTCGAGCTGGTCCGGCAGTATTCGGCCCGGGACTGGCGCATCATCGCGACCGCCCGGGATGCGGACGGCGCCACCGACCTCAAGGCGCTGGCCAAGGCGGACCCGGACATCACCATCGAGCAGCTCGACGTGACGGACCATGCGGGCATCGACGCCCTGGCCTCCAAGTACAAGGACCAGCCCATCGACGTCCTGCTGAGCAATGCCGCCAAGACGCCCCGCTACATGTCCGCCATGCGGGGAGTCAACACCCTCGACTACGAAGAGGCCCGCAACAGCTTCGAGATCAATGCGCTGGGGCCCGCGAAGCTGGTGGCGGACTTCCTGCCTCACGTCGAGAAGTCCGGTCAGAAGAAGATCGCCATCATCTCCAGCAAGGCAGGCTCATTCGCCGAGAGCCCGAAGATGCCCATGATGTACGAGTACCGCACGAGCAAGGCGGCCCTCAACATGATCATCTACACACTGGGCTTCGAGACCGCCAAGAAGGGGGTCACGATCGCGGCCATCTCCCCGGGCTCGGTGGACACCAAGCCCGTGGAGGGCGAGCTGGGCTTCGGCAGCAGCTTCAAGCAGCCCGGCGCCATCCCGCCCGAAGAGAGCGTGGCCGGGATCATCAAGGTGATCGACGGCCTCACCCCCGCCCAGAACGGCCAGTTCCTCGACTTCAAGGATGGCCGGGTCATCCCCTGGTAGGCGGGCTCCTCAGACGATGAAGATCGCCCGGACGATGCCCGCGAGGGCCACGAGGCCGAGGACGACATAGAACCCGGTCTCGATGTACTCGTTCACCGACTTGATGTGCTTCATGATCGCGTTCTCCGGTTGGGGGGGCAGTGCCGGGGACCATCCCCGTTAACCCCGCATGACCCGTACTTCGGCGGTACCGGGTCATCCGGATGCGGCGCCGGGCCCTGCGTTACAAAGAGTTACACCTGGCCGCCCCTGGCCTACACTGGCGCCATGCAGCTCGAACTCCATCCGGACTCCGCCCGTGGTGCCGTGGCGGGACTCACGGGCAGCGCCCGCTACGGCGCTGACGGCGCCCTGGAACTGGCATTCCGCCTGACGGGCGACGTGGGGCAGCTCCGGTTGCCCCCGGCCGGGCCGCCGGCGCGGGCCGACGGCCTGTGGCACCACACCTGCTTCGAGGCGTTCATTGCCGACCCCCACTCCCGGGGCTACGTGGAACTCAATTTCGCGCCCTCCGGCACGTTCGCCGTCTACGGGTTCCGGGGCTACCGGGACGGGGGCGTCGCCCTCCCGCTGCGCCAGGAGCCGGTCGCGACCTGGCGCCGGACGGACGGGGAGCTCGCCCTCGAGGCCCGCTTCCGGATGGACGCCCTGCCCGGCCCGCCGGGTCCGCGCCCGCCCGTGGCCGTGCAGGTGGCCCTGGCGGCCGTGGTGGAGGCCGGAGCCGGCGGGCTCGCCTACTGGGCCTTGCGCCACCCGCCGGGCAAGCCGGACTTCCACCACCCCGACGGGTTCGTGCTGAAGGTCGAGCCGTGAATTTCGGACTGGACCGGTTGGTGGCCGACGCAGCGCTCCGCCGGCCGCTCGAGGACCGGCGCGTCGCACTGCTGGCCCACCCGGCTTCCCTGACCCGGGATCTCGTCCACGGCCTCGACGCACTCGCCGCGGTGCCCGGGGTGAAGCTGACGGCCGCCTTCGGGCCCCAGCACGGCCTCAAGGGCGACAAGCAGGACAACATGGTGGAGTCGCCGGACTTCACCGACCCGGAACACGGCATCCCGGTGTTCAGCCTCTACGGCGACGTGCGCCGGCCGACGGCCGCCATGCTGGACACCTTCGACGTGCTGCTCGTCGACCTGCAGGACCTGGGTTGCCGCATCTACACCTTCATCACCACGCTCCGCTACGTGCTCGAGGACTGCGCCCGGGCGGGCAAGGCCGTCTGGGTGCTGGACCGGCCGAATCCGGCGGGCCGGCCCGTGGAGGGGCTGACGCTGCGCCCGGGCTGGGAGAGCTTCGTCGGGGCCGGCCCCCTGCCCATGCGCCACGGCCTCACCCTGGGGGAGCTCGGCCACTGGTTCATCGCGGATGGCGACCTCAGCCTGGATTACCGGGTGATCGGCCTGGAAGGCTGGCAGCCGGACACGGCTCCCGGCTACGGCTGGCCGCTCCACGAGCGGAGCTGGGTGAACCCGAGCCCGAACGCGCCGAACCTCGCCATGGCCCGCTGCTACGCGGGCACCGTGATGCTGGAGGGCACGACGCTCTCCGAGGGCCGCGGTACGACCCGGCCGCTGGAACTCTTCGGCGCGCCGGACCTGGATGCGGGCGCCCTGCTCGCCCGCATGGCGACACTCGCCCCCGACTGGCTGGCCGGCTGCCGGCTGCGCCCCTGCTGGTTCGAACCGACCTTCCACAAGCACGCGGGTCGGCTCTGCCAGGGCCTGCAGATCCACGTGGACGACCCGGCCTACGATCACGCCCGCTTCCGCCCCTGGCGGCTCCAGGCACTGGCCTTCAAGGCCCTGCGCCAGCTGCGGCCCGACTACCCCCTCTGGCGGGACTTCCCCTACGAATATGAACAGGGGCGGCTCGCCATCGACCTCATCAATGGCGGCCCGCTGCTGCGGGAGTGGGTGGACGACCCGGCCGCCACGCCCGGGGACCTGGAGGCGCTGGCCCGGGCGGACGAGGACGCCTGGACTAGGGCGCGGGCGCCCTTCCTGCGGTACCGCTGAGCCGGCCCCGGCTGCCGGCGACGAGCCCAACCAGGGCAGAGCCCAGCAGCACGAGCCCGCCGGGGAGCGGAACGGCGGAGATCACGACGTTGTCCAGGTGGACGGCGGCCAGCCGGTTCGCCGAGTTGCTGCCGGTCTGGAAACCCAGGGCGAAGCGCACATCCCGCAGGTCCGCCGGCTGGTCGAAGACCTGCGAGCTGCTGAAGTTCACGCCATTCACAGCCGAGGTCCATCGGCGCGTGGCCTCGTCGAACTGCACCGTCACGTGCAGCAGCGTGTCGTTGCTGATCGCCATGGATCCGTATCCCGAGGCGAACAGGGTGCCACTGCTGCGGAACTGCAGGAAATTGACCGTGGGCGCGTCGAAGAACACGGTGAACTGGAGACTGGCCGGTGCGCCGACGAAGTTGACCAGCAGCACGTCGAAGCTGAGGTTGATGGCCGTGACATGGGCGGGAATCGCGTACTCCGCCTGGTCATAGAAGAAGTTCGGCACATTGCCGACGGTGCTGAAGCGGGCTGAGCTGGAGGTCATGGCGCCCTCCGGACCCACGACGTCCGGCAGACCCCAGGTCATGGCGCCCGTAACCGCCGTGTAGTCCACCGGATCGCCAGGCTCGAAGGTGTCCTGGTAGAGCAGGGAACCGCTGGCAAGGCCGGCATTCAGCAGGAGTCCGGCGGCGACCCCCGCCATGGCCCGCGTTCGGACGCGGAAGGGCATGGCATTCCCCCGGTGGCGGCAGTCCGGGGATTATGCGCCGGATTCGCCCGCGTCAGCGGAAATTCGGCCCCATCACCCAGTAGCTGAGCGTCCGCCGCACGCCCCGGGTCACGGGGGTAACGCGGTGCATGATGATGCTGGGGAAGATGACCAGGGTGCCGGGTACCCGCATTTCCAGGCAGGCGACCGGGCCATTGGTGAAGAGCTCCAGGTCACCGCCCTCGAAGGGCTCGGTGCTTATGTTAATCACCGCCGTGATCTTGATGTCCGAGGGGCCCGGCTTGCCGTCGGTGTGCCACTGGTACTCGCCCTGGCGGTCGCTGGAGTAGACGTTGTAGTTGATGAAGTCCAGGTCCCGCATGTCGAAGATGTCGAGGCCGATGTCGCGGGTGTTGAAGTAGTGGACCCAGTGCATGGACCACTCCACGTACTGCTTGATCTGGCGCCACTGGATGATCTTCGTGTCCGCGGTCTTCACCGTGTTCCGGGCGGGGACATCGTGGGCATTGGCAAAGGTGTTCTGCTCGGCGAACCGGGCCACCTCCGCCACCTGCTGGGGGGTAAACAGCTGGACGACGTAGGGGACCAGGTTCATCGCAGGGGCTCCAGTTCGAAATCCGGCGGCCCATCCGGGTGGTTGTGGCCATCGGTGACCGTCCAGTCCCAGAGCTGCGGCCGCTTGCGGTACACGAAGGCGGCGGCCCGGGCGGTGTTCTCGTCCGGCGTGGTCCAGGGGTCGTAGTGGAAGTAGTTGTGCAGCTCGCTGTCGGTTCGTCCCAGGGCGATGCAGCCGTAACGGGAAGCAAACGCCCCGTGGTTGATGTAGGCGGGGCGCCAGAAGTAGCCGCCGGTCGGAATCTCCCCGAACTGCATCATCCAGGACGTGCCCCAGATGTGATAACTCTCCTCCGCACAGTCGTGATAGGAGATGTTGTCCTGGCGGTAGGCGGGCACCATGCTGTAGAGGAACGTCGTGGCCCGCGTCAGGGGGTCGACCCGCAGCGGCTTTACGCAGCAGCCCGTGGCAACCCCAGGCTGGTAGCGAGCGGTCGTGATCCAGGGCGCGTCGGCATAGCCGTTGGTCGTGACGAAGGCCTCGGTGAGCGCATGGCGGTGGTGCTCGTCGGATTCCCGGAAGTCGGGCAGCCCGTCGTTGAAGAACACCAGCGCCTCGAAGCCGTCCGGGGAGGACATCGCGCCCAGGGCGAACCCGGCGGGCACGAAGAAGTACTGGCCCTCGCCGCAGGTCACGCCACCGATGCGCACGGTGCCCCGCAGGATGAAGAGCTCCATGTCGGAGAAGGCGAGGCCCGGCGGCCGCCGGAAGCCCGCGTCGAAGCGCATCTTGAGCGATGACGCGCCGCTGCCTCCGTCGAGACTCAGCACCTTGTACCAGGCGCCCCTGGGGAAGGCCTTCAGGTCGAACCGCTTGTAGGGCTGGTCGATCTCGCAGTAGGGCTCGATGTGGGGGCGGCTCACGGACGGCTCCTCAGAGGCTCCTGGCAGCGAAGGTATCGCAGGCCCCGACATCGCCGGTGTCGAGACCGCGCCGGAACCAGCGCACCCGCTGCTCCGCGCTGCCGTGGGTGAAGGAATCGGGCGTCACGTAGCCCCGGGACTGCTGCTGCAGGCGGTCGTCGCCGATGGCGCTGGCGGCGGTGAGGGCTTCTTCCACGTCACCGGTCTCGAGGATCTGCCGGGAGCGATCCGCGCGGTTGGCCCAGACGCCGGCAAAGCAGTCCGCCTGCAGCTCGAGGCGCACGGACAGGGCATTGGCCTCGGTCTCGCTGGCCTGCTGGCGAGCCTGCTGTACGCGGGCAGAGAGGCCGAGCAGGTTCTGCACATGGTGGCCGACCTCGTGGGCCAGCACGTACGCCTGGGCAAAGTCGCCCGGCGCCGCGAAGCGGTCCCGCAGGTCCTGGTAGAAGCTGAGGTCGATGTAGGCCTTCTGGTCGGCAGGACAGTAGAACGGTCCCATCGCCGCCTGGGCGAAACCGCAGGCGGACTGCACGGACCCCGTGAACAGGACGAGGTTGGGCACCTCGTACTGCCGGCCCGCCTCGGCGAAGATCTGGGCCCAGGTGTCCTCCGTGTCGGCCAGCACCACCGAGATGAAGTCGGCGGCCGGATCGGCCTGCCCGTCACTGGCCAGCGGCGGGCCCGATTCGGGTGCGCCGCCCACCGGCGTGTTCTGCAGGAGGAAGTTGGGGTCGATGCCGAAGTAGAAGGCCAGCAGGATCAGCACGATGGTGCCCAGGCCGCCACCCAGCGCGGCCGGCCGGGCGCGCATGCCCCGCCGGTCCTCCACGTTGCTGCTGCGGCGACCGCCTTCCCATCTCATGTGGGCATCCTACATCAGCGAAACGTCGCGCCTAAAGGCGCTCCTACACCACGCGCAATATGTAGCACTTGAGGTAGCGGGTTTCCCGGAGTGACAAGAGCACCGGGTGGTCCCGGCCGGCACCCCGCTTTTCCAGGACCTGCACTTCCCGCCGTGTGTCGGCCGCAGCGGCCTGGAGCATGGCCTCGAAGGCGGCCTCGTCCACATGGTGACTGCAACTGCAGGTGATGAGGTAGCCGCCCGGACTCAGCAGCTGGAAGGCCCGGCGGTTGAGTTCCTTGTAGCCCCGCAGGCCAGCGGCCCTGGCATCCCTGCTCCTCGCGAAGGCCGGCGGGTCAAGCACGATGATGTCGTAGCGCCGCCCGGCATCGACCGCCGCACGCAGGAAATCGAAGGCGCTGTCGGTGACCACCTCGACGTTGGTGATGCCGTTCCGGACGGCATTGGCCCGGATCTGCTCGCAGGCGGGCGCGGAACTGTCCACCGCGGTGACGCGCGTGGCCCGCCGGGCCATCTGCAGCGCGAAGCCACCCAGGTAGCTGAAGCAGTCGAGCGCCTCACCCCGGGCATAGCGTCCGGCGAGCAGGTGATTCTCCCGCTGGTCGAGGAAACTGCCGGTCTTCTGGCCGTGCTCGAGGCTGAGGCCGAACTCGAGCTGGCCCTCCCGGATGACCACGGGGTCCGGCACCTCGCCGAAGAGCACGCCCTTCTCCTCCGGCAGGCCCTCGAGGGCCCGGACACCCGCATCGGAGCGGTTCATGATGCCCTTGCAGCCGAGTTCGGCCACCAGCAACGGCACCAGCAGGTCCCGGCGCTGGTCCATCGCGGGAATCAGGAACTGCACGCTGAGCCAGTCGCCGTAGCGGTCCACCACGAGGCCCGGCAGGCCATCGCCGTCGCCGTGGATCACCCGGAACGCACTGTCCCCGGGGTACAGATTGCGGCGCAGGCGCACCGCGTCTGCGATGCGTTCGCGAAAGAAGGCGGCCTCCACCGGCTGGTCCGAGCGGCTGATCCGGCGCAGCACGATCTTCGACTGCAGGGACACGCAGGCCTGGCCGAGGAACCGGCCCCGCTCGTCCTGCACGGGAAGGATGGCGCCGCTCGCCACGGACGGATCGAGCCGGACGTCACTCCGGTAGATCCACGGGTGGCCGGCCGCCCAGCGGCTGGCGCCGCGGGGCGTGACCGTGACGGCGGCTGTCACCGTGCCTTCAGCGCGACTTCAGCACGTCGCGAATCTCGGTCAGCAGCTGCTGGTCCGGGGTGGGTCCGGGCGGGGCCGGAGGCGGCGCCTCGGCCTTCATCCGGTTCATGGCCCGTACCATCATGAAGATGATGAAGGCCAGGATCACGAAGTCGAGGATGGTATTGATGAACACCCCGTAGCGGAGCACCGGAGCGCCCGCATCCGTGGCCGCCTTGAGCGTGGCGAACTCGCCGTCGCCGAGGTTCACGAACAGGTTGCTGAAGTCCACCTTGCCCATGACGAGGCCGACGACCGGCATGATCACGTCGTTGGTCAGGGAGGTCACGATCTTGCCGAAGGCGGCGCCGATGATCACGCCGACGGCGAGATCCACGACGTTGCCCCGCATGGCGAATGCCTTGAATTCATTCAGCACTGCTGCAGCTCCTGGGTTGGGACCGCCTAGGTTATGCTCGCCGGGCGGGCCACCGCAACCGCAACCGCACCTGAGAGTTCGCCAGGCATGCCAGGACCCTTCGAGATCGAGTTCTACGGGGCCACCCGGGAGGTCACCGGTTCATGCCACATCGTGCGGGCCGGCGGGCAGACGGTGCTGCTCGAGTGCGGGCTGATCCAGGGTGGCCGGCAGCGGGAAGCCCGCAACCGGGAACCCTTCCCGTTCGACGTGGGCAGCATCGACGCGGTGGTGCTGTCCCACGCGCACATCGACCACTGCGGCCGGCTGCCATTGCTGGTCCGCCGGGGCTATTCCGGTCCAATCCACGTGCAGGAGACCACCGCCCGCTTCTGCGCCATCATGCTCGAGGACAGCGCGCGGCTTGCCGAAGCCGATGCGGAGCGGGAGAACCGCAAGCGGGAGCGCAAGGAGCTGCCCCTGGTGAAGCCGCTGTACACGGCCGCCGAGGTGACCCAAACCCTCGCGCAGTTCGTCACGGTGCCCTACCTGGAGCGCCGGGAGATCCTGCCTGGCATCACCCTGCGCTACGTGGACGCGGGGCATATCCTGGGCTCGGCCAGCGTGGAGCTGTGGCTGACCCACGACGGCACAGGGCGCAAGCTGGTCTTCAGCGGCGACCTCGGCCAGTACGGCACGCCGATCCTCAAGGACCCGGCGCGCAACACCGAGGCTGACCTCGTGCTGATGGAGAGCACCTATGGGGACCGGCGCCACCGGGACCGGGACGCCACGGTGCGGGAGCTGGCCACGATCATCCAGGAGGCCGACCACCGGCGCGGCAATGTGCTGATCCCGGCCTTCGCCGTCGGGCGGACGCAGGAACTGCTCTACCTCTTCGGGCGCCACTACGAGGAGTGGGACCTCGCCCGCTGGAAGATCTGCCTGGACAGCCCGATGGCGATCCGCACCTCCCGCATCTACTGGGACACGCCGGACATCCAGGACCCGGGTGGCCTGCCCCGCCT
This sequence comes from uncultured Gammaproteobacteria bacterium, assembly GCA_937958785.1. GTDB lineage: Bacteria > Pseudomonadota > Gammaproteobacteria > Steroidobacterales > SHZI01. The sequence continues at coordinate 10,291 of CALGMY010000228.1, forward strand.
GCCCAACCTGCTGCTGGCCGAAACCGCCCAGGACTCCCAGGCGATCAACCGCCTGCGGAGCGGCGTCATCGTGATCGCCGGCAGCGGCATGTGCGAGGGCGGCCGCATCGTGCACCACCTGAAGCACAACTTGTGGCGACCCGAGTGCGAGGTGATCATCGTCGGCTACCAGGCCGCCGGCACGCTGGGCCGCCGGCTCGTGGACGGCAATACCTACGTGCGGATCCACGGCGAGACGGTCCGCGTCCGCGCCCGGATCCACACCCTGGGCGGGCTGTCCGCCCACGGGGACCAGGACGACCTGGCCCGCTGGTATGGCAGCTTCTCGCCGCTTCCCCCGGTGTACCTGGTACATGGCGAGTCCGCGGCTGCCGAGGGCCTGGCGGCGCGCCTGCGGAAGGACGGCGCGCCGCGGGCGACCGTCGCCGAGCGGGGAATGAAGGTGGATCTCGCTACACTGTCGTAGGAGCGGCTTGAGGCGCGATGGGGTCGTGCCTCAA
>CALGMY010000229.1 GCA_937958785.1 uncultured Gammaproteobacteria bacterium
CCTCGAAACTGGCCGTGTAGGCGAAATCACCATCGGCACCCGCGTCCGGCGCGGCCTCGATCTGGGGCTCGCCGGCGGGGCGCAGCTGCTCGCGGCTCAGGGCCTCACCGTAGGTGCTCTGGACCAGATCCTGCAGCACCTCGCGCCGGACCTGCTCGCCGAAGCGCTGGCGGATCACCTTTTCAGGGACCTTGCCGGGCCTGAATCCCTTGAGGTTGGCGGAACGCCCGACCGAGCGCAGTCGTGAAGTGATCTCGCGCTCGATGCGGCCAGATGCCACCCGGACCTTGAGGCGCCGCTCGAGGCCGGCACCCGACTCCAGTGATACCTGTACTTCGCCCATGGCGCTCCCGACGTCCTGAACAGTCTGCATGCGTGAACTACTACCTGTGCGTTATGGCGCCGACCGGCGGTGTGGTGCGAAAGGAGAGACTCGAACTCTCACGGGTTGCCCCACAGGAACCTAAATCCTGCGCGTCTACCAGTTTCGCCACTTTCGCGCGCGGGGCCTTCGGCAATGGCCGGGCATTATAACCGCACGATCCAGCCGTCCCCGGTCGAACGGTGGCCGCGGACGCCCGGGCCAGGCGGCGCCCACCCCGCCGGACGACCGGAAAAAGATACCAGCTTTTTCAGCTATTTATAAGATAAACCAGAACCAGGCACTGAAACCTGGCGCCGCGGTCCGCGACGCTCGCTGCGGCCAGTCCGGGAACGGCGGGAGCGGGAGGAGGTGGTGGGTCGTGTAGGACTTGAACCTACAACCAATGGATTAAGAGTCCACTGCTCTACCAATTGAGCTAACGACCCGTCGTAACGTCTTCGCGCCTGAAGGCGCTCCGACCCGGCACGGCACGAGTTGGGGTGGACGATGGGGCTCGAACCCACGACCACCGGAATCACAATCCGGTGCTCTACCAACTGAGCTACGCCCACCATTGACCGTCTTCGCTTTGGCGCGCCTGGCAGGACTCGAACCTGCAGCCCCCGGCTTAGAAGGCCGGTGCTCTGTCCGGTTGAGCTACAGGCGCTCCGCTGGGCCGGGTTGGTCGGGGCAGACGGATTCGAACCGCCGACCCTCTGCTCCCAAAGCAGATGCGCTACCAGACTGCGCCATGCCCCGATCTCGTCCCGGCACCCGCATTATAGCCGCCTGGCCGGCGCGAGGGTCCATCGATCGGGGCCGCGATGATAAGGACCCGGCGGCGCACCGTCAATTTGACGCTCCGTGGTAAGGTGGCGCCCGTCATGACCGCCCGCCTGATCGACGGCAAAGCCATTGCCCGGGACCGCCGGGAAACCCTCCGCCAGCGCATCGCCGACCGCCGCCGGACGGGCCACCGCCCCCCCGGGCTGGCCGTGGTCCTGGTGGGAGACGACCCCGCCTCCGGCATCTACGTGCGCAACAAGCGCATGGCCTGCAACGAGGTGGGCATCATGTCCCGGGACTACGACCTGCCCGCCTCCACCAGCGAGGCAGAGTTGCTGGGGCTCATCGACCGGCTGAACGCGGACCCGGCAATCGACGGCATCCTGGTGCAGCTGCCCCTCCCCGCCCACCTCAGCGAGATCGCCGTCATCGAGCGCATCGACCCGCTGAAGGACGTGGACGGTTTCCACCCCTACACCATTGGTCGCCTGAGCCAGCGGATCCCCGTGCTGCGCCCTGCCACGCCCTACGGCGTGATGGTGCTGCTCCGGCACATCGGGGTAGCCGTCAAGGGCCAGCACGCGGTGGTCGTCGGGGCCTCGAACCACGTCGGCCGTCCCCTCGCCATGGAACTGCTGCTCGCGGGCGCAACGACTACCGTCTGCCACCGGTTCACCCGCGACCTCCGTCATCACGTGGGCGAGGCCGACATCCTGGCGGTGGCCGTGGGCAAGCCAGGCCTCGTCCCGGGAGAATGGATCAAGCCCGGCGCCGTCGTGCTCGACATCGGCATCAGCCGGCTCCCCGACGGTCGTCTCTCCGGCGACGTCGACTTCGAAACGGCACGCACGCGCGCCGGATGGATCACGCCCGTGCCTGGCGGTGTGGGCCCGATGACCATCGCCATGCTCCTCGAAAACACGTTGACGGCTGCTGTTTCCGGGCCATCGCTGCTGACGGCCCGGCAGCTTGAGACCGGCAGCCAGCCCGCACAGGACGGAAGACACCCATGAAGAATGCCCGCCTGCCAGCTGCTGCACTTGCCCTACTCGCGCTGGGTCTCGCCTCTGCCGCCCCGGTGACCGCCGAAGTGCGGGCCAAGGTCGAGACCTCGGCAGGCGACTTCGTCATCCGGCTGGATGAGGCGCGTGCCCCGCTCACCGTCGCCAACTTCCTGGAGTACGTGAAGGCCGGCTTCTACTCCGGCACGATCTTCCACCGGGTGGTGAGCGGCTTCGTCATCCAGGGTGGAGGCTATTCCGCCGACATGGCCCTGAAACCGCCGCGCCCTGCCGTGTTCAACGAGTCGGGCAACGGCCTGTCGAACCGGCGGGGCACGGTGGCCATGGCCCGCACCGCCGAGCCACACTCGGGTGACGCCCAGTTCTACGTCAACCTTGCCGACAACCTGGCGCTCGACCCCAAGCCCACCCGCTGGGGCTACGCGGTCTTTGGCGAGGTCGTCGAGGGCCTGGAGGTGGTAGACGAGATCGGCCACCGCCCGACAGGGACGAAGGCCGGCATGCAGGACGTTCCCGTGGAACCGGTCGTGATTCGCCGTATCACGCTGCTCCCCGCCCCCGCGGCGCAATGACCGCGCTCTTCATCTCGGATCTCCATCTCGACGACTCCCGGCCCGCCGCCACCGCGTGCTTCCTCCGGTTCCTGGCCGGTGCCGCACGGCAGGCGGACGATCTCTACATCCTCGGTGACCTGTTCGAGGTCTGGACGGGGGACGACGCCGGGGGCCCCCATGAACAGGAGGTCGGGCGGGCGCTCGCCCGGTTCACGGCCGCCGGCCACCGGGGTCACTTCGTCCGTGGCAACCGGGACTTCCTCGTGGGGGAACGATTCGCGGCGGAGACGGGACTCGAACTGCTGCCGGATGAGTCGGTGATCGACCTGCCCGGCACCCGGGCCCTGCTCATGCATGGCGACACCTTGTGCACCGGCGACGAGGCCTACCAGCGCTACCGGCGCCTCGTCCACCATCCTGGCGTGCAGGCGGCCTATCTGGCACTGCCCGTCTCCCTGCGCCGACGCATCGCCGGCTTTGCCCGGCGCAGGAGCGCCGCGGCGAACGCCGGCAAGCCGCCGGCCATCATGGACGTGGACCCGGGGGCCGTGGCGGCAGCCCTCCGCCGCCACCATGTCGACCTGCTTGTCCACGGCCACACTCACCGCCCCGGCGTGCATGCGCTCGATGCCGGGGGAATTCCCGCCCGGCGCATCGTGCTCGGCGACTGGTACACCCAGGGCAGCGTGCTGTGGTGGACACCGGCGGGCCCGGAACTCCGGGCGCTGAACTTCGGCTGACC
>CALGMY010000230.1 GCA_937958785.1 uncultured Gammaproteobacteria bacterium
ACGCGTTGAGCGAGCCGTTCCACAGCAGGTGGTCCTTCGACGTCGAGTTGCTGGCGGTAGAGGACTAGGCGGGCCCTTAACCACCCTCTCGCTGGCCGACGAAGAGGCCTGTCGCTTCGTCCCAGGCCATCCGCCACTCGGTGCCCTCGACGCCATCTATCCGCACGACAGGGCGCGACGTAGAGGCCCACCCGTCGAACAGATCCCACTCCGCCCTGCGGACGACCAGCTTGCCGACTTCACGGCATCGGACAGGGAGAGCAAGGTTCTTGGCATCGTAGCGGCCGTCGAGCAGGCCATCCATCCTCACGGACTGCCCGGCAATAAGGGCGCCCGACGAATCGAGCCAGTCGAGGCGGAGATTCGCGTCGCCCTGGCGCACCCCGGACGAATTCCGGAGGCCGATGGTTATCGAGCAGCTGCGCTTGTCGTCGAAGGGCTCGAGGTAGACATCGATCTGTCCCGTGTAGATCGCGGCCGGCGCCCGGGCACTTGGCATGGAAGTGCACGCCGCCACCAGCAAGCAGGCAGCCACGGAGACGAAGCCTGGCCCAGTGGCCCTTAGCGCCATCTCAGCGCGGCGATGAAGACTAGTCCCTGCCTGAAACCACGCCGGCTTCATCCCGGACCGCCTCCCGGTTTCCCTGTGCCAGTTCATCATCCAGCTTCTGCTGGTATTCCTGCAGGGTATTCTCGATGGCCACGGCCTTGAGTCCCGTGACTGGCTCCTTGTGCAGCATGGCCGTCAGTGGACCCTTCTCGCGATAAAGAGCCATGAGCTCGACATTGAGCCGATAGAGCTGGAGATTCTTGCGCTCAGTATCCGCAACTTGGGCTTCGATCTCCCCGAGGCGCGCCTGCAATTCGGCGTTGGCCCGCTCCTTCTCCCGGAGCCCCGCACTGGCGAGCCGGAGGCTCTCGCTCGTTTCCCGGAGCGCCTCCTCGGTCCGCGTCAGGCGCTCCGTCGCCGTCTCGAGGGCACCCCCGGTCCGCTCTGCCTTGCGCTGCTGGGACGCAAGCGAGGCGCTTGCCTCCTTCAGCCCGGCCTCGGACCGATCCAGCTTTGCATTGAGCGCGGCGACCTCGGCCACAAGTCGGGCATTGGCCGCCTCCAGTTCCTGCTTCTGGGCCGAGACCTGCCGCAGCAGGGACTGCGCCCGGGACAGCGCCTGCTGGGTCTGCGCGTCCTGGCCCCAGGCCGGAGCCAGGCCCACAAGGGCTGCTATAGCCAGCCAGCGGCCGACACGCGACCTAGAACCGGGCATTGAGGTCCACCTGCAGCACGTCGATCGCGAGGGGCGCGAATGGGTCTGCGAATCCGGCAGGAGCGCCGTCGATCTCGTCGGCGGACAACCAGCGGGCGCGCAACCACAGATTCTGGCCAATGCCGTAGCTCCCGCCCAGCAGCCATCCTTCCGCATCCGTGCCACCGGCATGGAAGTCAGAGTCCGTGAAGGAGTCCAGCACCGCATCGCGCTGTAGCGACTTGTAGCCCGCGAAGAGCTGCCACTCTCCTTTCCGGAGGACTCCGGAGGAGCCCACCTCGAGTTCGGCGAACCACCCCTGGTTGCGCTCCCTTACGCTCGTGCCGACGCGCGACTGAACATCAGCCGCTTCGAACCCGACGTTCGTCACATAGTCCACGCGCAAGACCACGTCCACCGGGGAGAACCCGCGGTAAGAGAGCTCGATCATTGCATTCAGCAGACTGAAGTCCGATGCCAGGGCGAAGAGCTGTGAGTCCGGGTCCAGGTCGTTACGGATGTCAAAGACCGTGTTCCCCTTCGCGATAAAACCCGGCGCAGTCCAGTCGTTGCTGGTGCTGTTGAACTGGTTGAGCCGGCCAACCACGTTGATGAAATCATAGTAGGACCCAACGACCATCAGTTCGAGATCATCCGAGATGTCGACCCCGAGGCCTGCCTGCGCACCCCACCAATACTTGTCATTGGTCCCGCCGTCGATCAGGTTGGGAGCCTCGGCCAGCAGCGCAAAGCCACCAAGATTGACGAAGAGTGCCTTGGCCTTGCCGAAGGCATCCCGGCGATAGCTGCCGGTGACGCCGTCGAATGTGAGATCGTCGTCGAACAGCAGGCTTGTGGCCACGAACGGGTTGGGAAGCCGGCCGCCACGGATGGCGAAGTCCTGGGTCAAGGACTCCTCTCCTGACCGCCACTCACCGTACGCGAGATCCACAAAGACATCGAAGGGCTGGTTATAGGTTCCCAGCCTCTGGTTCCGGGTGGTTGGATTGATGTCATTGCCAGTGGCAAGCCTGGCGACGACGCGGAACTGATCGGTTACCGCGGCAGTAGTCCCCAGCCGGAGACGAACCTGGCCCACCGTCGTATCTTCGGTTGTGTTCAGGAATACCTCGTCGCCCGCAGCGGAAGGACCTCCGGCCTCATTGATGGCCTGGAAATCTGGAATTGCAGAGTTGTTCGACCCGGGCTGGTAGAGACCAGCGCCCCGAAGCCGCAGGTCGCCCGAGACCTCGATCCGGGACAGCCACTCGGGGAGAGCATCCGCCGTGCCCCACTTCTCGGCCTTCGCCACGGCAACGACGTCGTTCGTCACGTCCTGGCGCAGCTCCTCCCGAACCTCCGCCCGGATCTCGTCCTTGACGAAGTCCGGTACGTAGGGAACCCGCACGACATTCGCGCCGTCGGCCGTGGATGGGGCGCCCGGCGGGCTGACGCCCGCGGCAGCTTCCTCACGGGCCTTCGCGGCCGCCTGCCGCTTCATCCCCTCGGCCTCTTCGGCACTCAGGACGCCCTTCTTAACCAACTGATCCACGAGGCTCAGGATCGTGTTCTTGAGTTCCTGGAGGTCGTTGTTGGCGGCCGCATTGCCGGACGCCAGGAGGAGGCCGAGGCCGGCCAACGCCAGGGCCGGGAACATCGATCGCGTGTACATGTTATCGCCTGTGGACACTGGAGGGGGACGGCCGGCCGGCGGCTAGCTGCGGGAGCTGATCCGGAGACGTATCGGCTGGGGAAGGTCTGCCGGGGGCTCGCGACTCAGCTGCACCCCTGAAGACAGTGCGGCACGCAAGGCGGCGTCGAGCCGGGGGTTGTTGCTCCCGCTGAGCAACTGGCTCTGCTCCACCATGCCGTTCTCATCCAGCGAGATACTGACAATGACGGTGTAGTCGCCAAGACCGCGGATGGATTCGTCATTCGAGAGCACTCTCTGCAATTCGCGCTGGAGGATCCCTGCGTACCATGCGTTCTGGTCACCCCCAAGGAGGCCACGGCCGCCTTTCCTGGCGCGGAGACCGAACGCGTCACCGCCGGCAACGCCGTCCGCGTCGAGGCCAAGCTCTTCACCCGGGGCCTCGGCACTCGTATCGTCGACCAGGGGCTCCGGCTCGGGCTCCTCGATCTCCAGCTCCTCGACTGGCTCCGGCTCCTGGATCTCGGGCGGAGGCGGCGGTGACGGCGGCATGACTATCGAAATCTGCTGGATGAGGGGCTGCTGCGGGGCTGACGTGCCGGACATGTTTCGGATCAGGGCGACACTCACGCCGCTGAGGACGAGGACCAGAACGGCGGCCCCAGCGAGTGGCAGCCACCTCTTCAACTTCGACTCCCCCGGATCCCGCTCCTGGACGTCGAGGTGTTGCCAGTTGTCCCTCTTCTTCACGACCCGATGCTCCGCCTGCTGCCCGACCGCTACTTGACCAGCTTCTGGGTCACCAGGCCCACCTGGCTGATGCCCACCTTCCCGACCAGGTCCAGCACGTCCATGACGAGCTGGTACTGGACCATCGCATCCCCGCGAATCACCACCGGAAGACTGGGATCCGCCGCGTAGTAGGCACCCAGCCGGCTTTGCAGCTCGCTCATGGTGACGGGGTAGGTATCCAGGTAGATGGTTCCATCAGCCGTGATCGTGATGGCCTTGGTCTTGGACTCGGCCAGGCTGGGCTGGCTGCTGGCCTTCGGCAGGTTGATGGTCACACCCTGGATCGCAGCCGTGGTCATGATGATGAAGATGATGAGAAGTACCAGCGTCAGATCCACCATCGGCGTGATGTTGATGTCGTCATAGGGTTCGGCATCGTCTTTGACGTCGGCGGACATGTTGAATTCCAGCCGGGGGCTAGGCCCCGTACTCCTCGTCGAAGCGGGCGATGAGCTCGTCGGCGAAGACCCGCATGTCCGCCACCTGCTCCTTCGCCCGGGAGCCCAGCCAGTTGTAGCCAAACAGGGAGGGGATCGCGACACCGAGGCCCGCCACCGTGGCGAGTAGTGCCGCGGCCATGCCGGGCGCGATGGCCGCGATGTTCACGTCACCGGTAGCGGCAATGGCTGCGAAGGTGACCATCACGCCTACGACGGTGCCAAACAGGCCGATGAATGGGCCACCGGAGATGGCGATGGTCAGCAGCACCAGCTGGCTGTTGAGACGCTGACCCTCCCGGACCATCGCTGCGTCCATGGCGGCGCGGATTGACGCCATTGCCTTCGCGTCGACGCCGGCAGCGTCTGCACCCACGGCAGGCGACAGTCTCTTTTGAACCTCGTCGACACCCACGTGGTATACACGCCAGAGTGGCGAGTCGCCGAACTCCCTGCGGGCGGCATACAGCGAACCGAGGTCCTGCTCGCCCTCCTTGGCCCCCAGGGCACCGTAGGCAATGAGGAATTTCCGGGATGCGGCGGCAGCACGCGACAGGGCTACCCCCTTCAGGAACATCACCACGGCAGCAGCCAGCATCATCAGTCCGCAGATGATGATCACGGCCTGCTCGACCCAGGCCTCCGGCTTGCCGAATACGTTCTGGAAGATGATGCCGAAGCTGCCTGCCTGGCCCGTGCCGCCCTCGGCACTCGCATCGACGCTGTAGGCAAGTACGCCGTCGCTGGCGTTCCCCTGTATCTTGGCCGCGAAGGCGACCCAGTCGGGCGCGCGCGCGACATTGGAGATGCGCATTTCGTCCAGGTCAGCGGCCAGCAGACCATCTCCGTCCACCGAACCGCCGACGTGGATGGGACCGGTCATTGTCGCTGCCGGGGCTGGGCCGGCACCCACCTGCGTCCCGTCCAGGAAAAGCTTCAGCCCATCCGGTGCGAGGACCAGGGCAACGTGATGCCAGTCCGCGGCACTCAGGGCAACAGCGGGCGTAGCCTCCCCATCGTTGACCCTCGCCGAAAGTCCGGCGGGGTCAATGACCAGTGAGAGTCGCTCACCGGAGCCGCCCCGCCTGTCGAACAGGTAGGCGGTCCCGGTGGGCGCGCCGCTCAGACGCACCCAGGTCTCGAATGTCCAGCCGGTGGCGGTATCAGCCGCCAGCTGTGGCGCCTCCCCGATCACCAGGGGCTCGGTTCCGGACAGCGTGGCGCCGCTTCCGATCAGGGATGCTGGTGAGGGAAAGACCTGCCCGGAGGACACTGACGTGCCGTAGGCGGTGCTGTCGACCGGAAGGCCCGAGGTCTCGCCAAAGTGAAATGCCGCCACCGTGTTGACGTCGAACGTGGCGCCCCGGTCCTCGGCCACCGGCGCCGACGGATTGCCAAAGTAGAGGAAGATCGACTGCTTGTCGGTCTGTGGGTTGACGGCGGGGACCTTGACCCAGACGTATGCCAGCTCGGCAACTGGATCGAAGCGCTCCACGTGGTACTTCAACGGCGTGGAATCGTCCCCACCGATGAAGCGAAAGTCCGCGCCGTTCTCGAGCAGGCCCAGGAACTGGGGAAAATTCCCGGAACTCAGGCGGATCAGGGCAGTGACGTCATTGAGTGCGGTGGTCGTATTGGCGCCGGTTGCCGTCGTATTGACGACGATCTCCTTCCGCTGGGTCCACTCCTCGTTCCACCAGGCAAACGAATTGGTGGATGCACACAGGAGGAAGATCGCAAGGAGCGGGCGCATGCAGGGGGATTCCGGGTGACGACGGTCGAGCCGGAATTATCGGAAGGGATTGTTTCAGGGATCTTACATTTGCCGCTGCACTTCCAGTAACCGGGTCGAAACATGGAAGTAACAGACCACGGCTAGCCTGACCCTCCAGGCAACAGTCCCGACTCGCGGTGACCAGGCAGTCCCAATTCGGTGTTGAACGGTCCGCAGGGCTCCCCCGGCCACTGATCCCCGGAGTGGTGGCGGCAGGAGCCCTGCTGCTGGCCGTCGGCGTACTCCGGCAGCCGCCGGATGCGCCAGCCACCTCCATGGCGCCGGGGGCAGCGGTACTGCCCGAACTGCGACCTCCGGCACCACCAGCACCCGGGCCGGAGCCGCCGGTACCGATGACCTCGCGTCCCGGATCTCCCTACGCCGGGGTAGTCGAAGAGTCAGCCATCCCTGCGCCTGTCGACCCGGGCGAGGAACAGACCCTCTACCTGACCATCGTGGGGGACAAGGTCTACCGCCTGATGGGACCGGTAAGCGGTCGGCCACCCCGCATTGACGAACTTCCTGGACTGGCCGACCGCCAGCGCAGCTCCCAACCGGTCCCGGGCAAGGATCTCCCGGTAAAGCCAGGCGCCGGATTCATCATCGCCGACTACGAGCAACCCGCCCCGCTCAGCCCGACGGAACGCCCCCTCGGGCCCGCTCCCCAGGAGTGCCCCAGGACGCTGCCGCCGGGAACGGACCAGGCGACGGTCGACGGCCTGCGCCGCCAGTCCGGGTGCCGGTACCTCAGCAGCTGCACGGCCGACACCAACGAGTGCACCTTCTACTACCAGGGACGCGGCTGACGTCGTACCATCAAGAAATTAGTCGCAGTTCTCGTCCTTCTCCGGGTCGCAGCCCTCCCCGAACGAAAGTACCTCGACCGAGATGAACGACACTTCCGTTCCCTGGATGGTCCGTTCGCCGGCGTCGTTCGCATCGCTCAGCATTCCAGCCTGATCTGACATGCCCTGGGTTGCCGCACTGGCGGCGTTCGAGGCACCGGGGGGTGCAACGGCTGCGACATCGCTTGTGGAGAAGCCGACCTCTACACCCCCCACATCGATGTTGTCGGTACCGACGATCTCCACGGCGCCGGTCGTGAGATCGCCGCTGGTCCGGATGCCCGCATCGCCAGCATTCACGGCACCCCTTGGCGCAAAGAGGGCCGCATTCTCGCCCTGCAGTCCACTGCCGGCCACAGCGGGCGGGAACTCGATGATGGTGTTGCCCGTATTGGGATCGATCCTGGTGATGGGGTCCGGGATGGAGGTGACCGTCTTTGCCCCCTTGCCCGCATCGATATTTCCGTTCGCGGAGAAAATCAGCAGGTCACCCTGGAGGGCAAAGACGCGGGTTGAATTGACGAGGAGATCCCTGTCCACGGCGATGTTGATGTCGCCGCCCCGCGCCGTGACGATGCCGAGGTCAGCAGGCCCCTTGTCGATGATCCCGGCATCGGCCGCGCCCGCATTGATGTCGCCTCCCGGCGCGAGCATGGTGAGACTGCCGCCTGCGAGCGTCTGCACCTGACTCAGCAGCAAGCTGATGTCGCCCTGGCGTGCTCGTGCCGGGAAGAACGTACCGAACAGCGAAACCTGGGCAGCGTTAGCCGCCTGCGGGTCAGTCAGTGTAAGGAAGTCCTGAACGAGCTGCTCCACGTCGCCCGGCGCGAAGGTGGCGGCGCGTTCCGCCAGGGGGTCATCCAGGGCGAACAAGGTGTCCAGAGCGGCGAAACCCCGCACGTAGTTCAGCCGGTCGGCCCGATCCGCCGTCTCCGAGACCGTACCCCAGTCCTTCAGCTCGCTGATCAGGATGCTGGTCAGGAGTACGCGCTGCAGGGGACGATCCAGGGAGCGGAACGTCGCCAGGGGGTCACCATCCACTATCGGTATGCCCTGGTCCTCCAGGAAATCAAGAAGCTCCCTGGCATAGCTGGCCGCCTCGACCGGCAACTCACGGATGGGGTCGTTGCTGGTCGGGAATCCGGCCCGGCCGTCGTCCACGCGCAACAGGAACTCGTTGATGGCATCGCGATAGCTGCTGGCATCACCCGAAAGGTACACCTCGATGAAACGGTCCCAGGCCGGATCCCCGCCTGTCCCGGCCAGGAGGCGCAGGGACGAGCCCTCCGCGGAGAGGGCCGGATTCCTGGTATTGCCGATGGACTCGATGCCCGCGCTCGTGCCGAGCGAGATGTTCCGCCCGGCTACGAACTCCGCGGAACCCGGCCCCCAGATCTCGAAGATCCGGCGATCGTTGGGATCGAAGCGCCCGGTGTTGTCCCGCAGTTCGCCCTGCACGATGTCCCGACCGGCCTGGAACGAGGTGAGGTCGTTGGTCGCAATGTTCTGTACCCGGACCGCCAGGTTGCTGATGTCAGTCCCTGCCAGGAAGATAGATTTCTTGGCCAGCTGAATGGTCCAGAAGCCCGCCTTGCCGGGACTCGACTGGATCGACCCGTCGCGGGCGACGATCAGGTTCGGCGTCGGATCCCCGGCATGAACGGGCAGGCGTGCGGGAATGGCCTCACCGAAGCTGATATCGGGGCGGTCGACGCTGGGCAGCGATGCCCGCTCCTGGTCCGACTGGCGCAACCGGGTCTCCGTGGAGCCAATGAAGTTCCCGACGACGCTGTCACGAGCCAGCAACTCCAGCTGGCCGACCGGCGACGGGAAGAATTCGAGTGGCGTGGCCACTACATTTACGTCGCCGCCAAACGCCACTGCGGCCAGGCTCGGCGGCAGGAACCCGCCGAAGCCCGGCCCGTCGAGGGTCACGTTGCCACCCAGGGAACCCAGCGTGACGCCGGCTTCGTTCCCGTAGGTAAAGAAGCGGTTGTCGATTCCGGCCGTCGTCGAGATGTTGGAGAACTGGCTCAGCATGGCAAGCTGGCTCTCGCTCAGCGCTGCGATGGTCGGATCCTGCAGCCCGCCGAGCTTCAGGTTTCGGCCCGCCAGCCAGTCGATCCTGGCATCACCACCCACATAGAGCTGGGGCGCGCCGGCAGCGCCGGTGTCACCGCCAGTCCGAACCACCCCGCTGCCCCGGCCGACGACGATCTGGCCACCCGCGAGGGCGCCCCCGGCCCGGACATCGAGGGAGCCGCCGCCAAGGACTTCCGTCGTCCGCTGGGATGGCAGGAACGTGAGCAGGCCATCGCTGCTGTCGACGACGACGCCGTCTAGGGAACGGCCAGTGGTCGGCGTCGCCAGTACCAGGTTCCGGAGATCGCCAGCGACGTTCACCCGCAAGTCGCCTCCACCGAACGCGGCAAAGCCATTGCCGAACTGGCTGTATACCGCGCCCCAGTGGGTCGGCACGGCGCCATAGCCTTCGCCCCGGGCATAGAGACCACCGGTGATCTCGCCGGAGCCGACCCTCGTCAACCACTCCGTGACCGGCCCCGGTGCGTCGGCCGCAATGACACTGCCGCCGCCGAGGACCGTCACGGAACCGCCATCGTCCGGGAATTGCCCGCCGTTGAGGAAGGCACCCAGGAAGTCGTAGGCGGTGAGTCCGCTCCCTTCCAGCGCCGGCGCCATGGCCTCAACCAGCTGGGCAGACAGGCCGCGGTCCCGGCCTGCCGTGTAGACGGCCGCGCCCGACTGCAGCCGGATGTCGCCGCTGGCGGCCAGGTCGATGTCGGCAGTGCCCGTGCGGACCCGCACGCCAGACCCCAGGCGGAGTTCGCCGGAACGCGCGCCGAAGGCGAGGACGTCCGCGCTGGCCAGATCCGCTCCGCCCGCCAGCCGGTAGCCCCAGGACTGGGGAATGAGCTGGTCGACCACCGAGCCGGAAGCGTCAACGCGGTCGATCGCCGCGGCCACCGCGTCGTAGGGCAGGAAACCGAACAGCAGCTGCTCCGTGAAGGAGTCGGTGAGGTCCGCCCTCAGGTCCAGGTGGCGGGCGGCCCGCAGGGTCACGGTTCCGGTCAGGCCCACGTCGGGACTGGCCGGATCACTGAGGTCCCGGCCGAAGTACCAGCCGTTGACGAAGTTCCAGGGGTCGAGCAGCACCAGGTCGCCGCTGCTCTCGACCTGCAGGCCCGCGGTGACCTGGAGGGGGCCTGCGGGCGGCGAGGACAGGCCAGCGAGAAACGCCTCCGTCTCGGCCCGCCAGGCTTCGATCTGGCTGCCGGTGACGTTGACCCTCGTAACCTGCACCCCGGTGCCCGGATCGGCGACGAGGGAGGCATCCGGATCCCGCAGCACGCGGGTGGCCACCAGCTGGGTGCGTTTCGACCCCGCGATGGCGCCGGAGACCTCACCGAGGAGCAGCTGGTCCGTCTGGCCGTCAGCATCCGTGTCGAGGCGCCGAGTGTGGACGACGACGTCGCCGCCGGAGCCACCCGTACCGCCGGTAACGTCCACCAGGGAGCCGGCACGCAGGTTCACGAGGTCGGTGCTTCCTAGCGGGTCATCACCGTCGGCATCCAGCGCGTAGAGATCGACCCGGCCACCCGTGGCACGCGAGTCGGTGGCGCGGGCGAGGAGCGTGCCGGAAAGATCCAGCCGGTCCCCCGCCGCCAGCCAGATCGTGCCGGCGGACGGTCCGGTCGCGTCGAGGGTCCCATCCACCGTGACTGACCCCGTATCGGCCACCAGCCGGATGTCGCGCGACCGCATGGTGCTGTCGGCCTCCACCAGGATGTCCTGATCACGTAGCCGCAAGTTGCGGCTGCCGCGAAACCCGCCCGACTCGAGTACCGCGGAGAGCGAGGTCATCGAGTTGCTGGCCGCCGAACTGCTGCTGACAAGGCTGCCGGCGTCCAGCAGAAAGTGGCCGGTGCCCTGCCGTTGGTCGGTGGCAACGAGGCTGACATCCCGCGCAAACTCGACGGTACCCCGTGCCGCGCGCAACTCAAGCGTACCGGCTTCGGCAGCCTTGGCACCCGACACATCGAGCAGAACGCCGGATGCCAGTTCGAGCGCGCCGGTCTCCGCCGCGAGCACGATCTTTCCGCCCGGTGTACCCACCTGCTTCGGCCCGAAGACCAGCGTCTCGCCTTTCACGTCAATGACGGCGTTAGCGGCCAGACGTAGGCCATCGCCGGCAACGGGTGCCATCGGGTCACCCCGCTGCGAGAGGCGGACGGTGCCGGATGGCAGGACGATCCGGCCACCGAAGTCGATGTCCGCCGCCGAGATGTCCAGGCTAGCCCCTAGACCGGCAGATTTCGGCACGGCGGCGTTCGAGTTGCCACCCGAAACGGCCAGGCGTCCCGTGGCCAGCAAGCTGCTGGACGTCGCCTGGCTGGAGGTGATCACCGGCGCATCAACGGTGAGCTGGCCGTCCACACTGACCTTACTGTCACCCGTGAACGTCAGAGCGGTTCCGGCCTCGAATACCGTACCGGCGTAGCCTTGCACGGCCACGCGGCCGGCGCCCATCTCGAGTCCCTTGGTTGCCCGCAGCTCCAATGCGCTTCCGGGCGCTGCCACCGTGTCACCGCCAATCGCCGTACTACCGGAACTGTTGCCGACGCGGATCGTCTCGGCAGCGAGGACCGTCGTGGCGTCCGCATTGGCGAGACCACGGATGCCCCGGGCGTCCAGCGAGAGAGTACGGAAGGCCAGCGGTGTGCCGGTGGCAGGGTCGGCCAGCCCGCCATAGATGTCGATGAGCCCCCCGCTCCGCAGGCGCAGGTCGCCGCCGGCGACTGCGCCAAGGTCTGCATTCGAGAACACCAGGCCACTGCCGATCGACTGGCCGTCGGTCTCGCCGATGCTGAGCTTCGCCGCCCCGAGGCTGAGAACCCCATTCCGGACCGCGACGGCGCCGGCCACCGTGGCGTCGCCCGCGGCATCCAGCACGAGACCAGCCCCGGCCACGAGGCTCGCATCGTCCGCAACGGTAAGGCTGGAACTGCCGGTGAGGCTGGGCGCGCCGCGGTCGAGGTTGATCCGGCGGTTGGAGAGTGCGAGCACCGCGGCGTCGTCCTCCACCAGAAGGCGGGCCTCCGCCAGCGTGGCCGGGGCAGATGACGTCAGGCGCGTCGCCGCGGAAGGGCTGCCCTCCACCACGATCCTGCCACCCACCAGCAGCAGTTCCGGCAGGTCAAGGTCGACGCCGGCCTCGACACGGACCTCGCTGCTCGTCGCGTTCAGCTGCAACCCGTCGGCGAGTCCGGTCCGGGTCCCGCCGAGCAGCAGGCTGTCGGCACCTAGATCCTCGAGGTCAGCTGCAAGGAGTTCGATGCCGCCGGCCCCGGTCAGCGTATTGACGACAGACAGTACGGCGCTCGTCGCGATATCCACGGCGGACCCGAGGCCCGCGGCAGCGCCGTCACGGACGAGCTCGGCCTGCAGCTGCAGGCGATCGCCGGCCTGGATCCCCAGGGTACCGGCATCGCGGGGAGAGCGGGAACCGCCGCCGGCGTACAGCTTGTCCAGCGGGGTGACGAGGTACTCGGCCCGTCGGCGCACCTGTTCGGCAGTCTCTACGGCGAAACCCTGGCTCCGGCCATCGGCGGAGTCACTGCCCGCCACGCCGAAGCGGCCCGCGACGATCTTCGCTCCATCCAGCCGCTGCAGCCCAGCGCCGGGACGGAGATCGGTGGTTCCCACCTCGGGTGTCACCAGGAAGCCGCCGAACAGGGCATAGC
This sequence comes from uncultured Gammaproteobacteria bacterium, assembly GCA_937958785.1. Taxonomy (GTDB): domain Bacteria; phylum Pseudomonadota; class Gammaproteobacteria; order Steroidobacterales; genus SHZI01. The sequence goes on from CALGMY010000230.1 coordinate 12,506, forward strand.
GGGCGGGAAGTACCGCGTACTCGCCCGCCGGAAGGCCCGCCACGCCATCCTCGAGTATCACCGTATCGCCGATGCGAAGGCCCTGCACGGCTGCGGCCGCCGGCGTCTCCAGGGGATCGTAGGGCGCGAAGCCCCCGATACCGGGCAGGATGGCGAAGGATGAGTTTGGCTCGATGGCCGCACCGCTCGCCAGGTCCGCCAGCAGGATGTCCCGGGAGCCACCGGGCCCGGGTACAAATTCGGTCGCGGCGACCCCGCTGCCTCCCCGCAGGTCGAACCGGGACCCGGGCAGCAGCTCCACCACGGGCGCCTCGAGATTGATCTGCTGGCGGGGCAGCTCCCGGCCAAACTCCGGATTGGGATCGGTCTCGACGAAGACGATCTGGTCCTCCCCGGTGGACGGCGCCGGCAGGATCAGCGCCCCGCCAGGCTCGGTGCGGAAGAAGGGCGCGACCACGCCGCTCGCGGAGGTCGAGGTCAGGCTGCCAGCCGTGAAGCCCAGGCTGGAAGCCGCGTTGAGATTGAGCCCTCCGAGCGGCGCGAAGAGCTGCCCGCCCTGGACGATGTGGTCTGCACGCAAGGTCAGCTCGCCGCCGACCGAGAGCGGGGCTGCGGACCCGCCGGCGCCGCCCAGCACGAGCTGGCCGCCAGCACCCTCCACTTCGACGGCAAAGCTGGTGAGGGTGGAGGGATAGATGCGCTGGGCGTCGATCCGGAGGTTGCCGGCCGTCCGGAACAGTCCCGCGTACTCCTGCTCGAGGAACTTGCGCACACCCCGCAGGCGCACGTCGCCCGTGGACTGGATGATGACGCCGTCCAGGCCGGCGGCCGTGTCGCCGAAGCCCTGTGTGACTGACTCGCCGATGAGTTCGGCCAGGTCGGCCGTCACCGTCAGCACGCCGCTGCCGGCGGTCGGTGACAGCCGGATGGGAACGCTCGTGGGCTGCGGGTTGCTGGTGCCGGTCTTGTCCGGGAGGGCGCCATCGAGCTTCACGCGGGAGTCCGTGTAGCCGATGCCCACGTAGGGCGCCGCCAGGCTGACCTGGCTCGATGCGGTCCGGAGGATCGCCGCATCGAGGGTGATCGACCGGGCCATCCGGAGCGTCAGGTCCTCCGGGAACTCGATGATGGGCAGGGAGTCGGGGGTGTCCGGCACCGGGGCGCCGGTCGTGATGTTGGTGTTGACTGCGGAGCTCCGCACGACCAGGTCCAGGCTCGAGAAGCCGCCGGCCCTGAGGGCGTTCAAGGGGACAAACCCCGTGCTGGCATACAGGGGATCGACGGCCGTGCCCGCCCCGGGCAGGCTGCCGCCAAAGTCCTGGACCAGCAGGCGGTGCGGCCCCCGCGGGATGCCATCCGGGCCCACCAGCGGCAGCACGCCCCGGTTGCTGGGATCCAGCCCGACGATCAGTCGACCGGCCGCGGCCTGGCTCCCGGCCGGCGCGGCGCCACTGAGGCTGCCCTGGTAGAGGAGTGACTCGGCGGCCGTGAGTTCGATCGTGCCGGCGGCGCTGGCGACGGAAGTGCGCACGGGAATCCCGGCCCCGATGTCCAGGAGGTCACGGGCGCCGTCAACGCTGATGCTGGCGCCAGTGGCGCCGACGATCGAGCCCTGCTCCGCGCGTACCGTGACGCGGCCTCCGCCGAGCACGTCGCCCAGTCGGAGCCCGGCGGCGTTCCGGGTATCAATGAGCGCCGTGCCGTTGGCGCGCAGGGCCGAGCCGGCCCCCAGCCAGATCATCTGCTCGGGACGGAACACGCCGGGGCCGTCGCCGACCCGCAGGTCGATGCGGCCGGCTGGGGCATCGATGGTGCCGTCGACGAACAGGCTCGTCTCCGACCGGAGCATGATCTCGCTGCCGGCGTCCGCACTGATGCGGGCTCCGGCCCCGATGCGCAGGTCGGCCACCGGCCCCAGGGGATTGGCCAGGCTGTTGTCCGCGGTGAGCACGAGTCTTGCCGGCGCCCTCGCGAACGATGGTGCAAACACCGGGCTGGCCAGCGCCGACACGAGGCTGCCAGTCGGTGCCAGCGATGGCGCGGTTCCGCCCAGCTGCAGGCTGGCCGTGCGCAGGTTCACCTGGGTGCCGGCAGTCACTTCCAGGTCGGCCCGACTGGCGGACAGCTCGTAGGAGCGGAATCCGCCCTGCTGGAAGGTCCCGGCGCCGACCTCGAACACGTACTGCAGGTTGCCCTGGGGGTCGCTCACCTCACGCAGGCCGAACTGCCCGCCGGCATCCAGCAGCACGTCCTCGTCCGTGAGGTCGTCGCCGGCAAGAACCTGAATGCGCTCCGTGGCGATGCTGAGCTCCCCGCCCCCGGCGAAGCCGAAGCCGCGCAGCTCACCTCCCAGCAGCAGCCGGGAGCCGAAGAAGGGGTTGTCCGCCACGGCGCCGGTGCCGAACGCGATGCGACCCCCCTTGCCCCCGGTGAAGGTGCCATCCGGGGCCCGCCAGGCCCCGGCGCTGACGTCGAGCCGGCTGGTGTCACTGACCTCGATGGCGGACCCGGAATTCACGGCCAGGCGGCCCCCGTCGAGGACGATGGGCGCCGTCGGCCGGACGCGGTTCAGCAGGGGGTTGTCGTTGACCCACGTACCGCTGAGATCGATGGTGCCATCGATGCGCGTGAGCAACTGCTGGTCGGGCACCACCAGGCCACCGACGAGACTGTTGCTCGAGTTCAGCGTGACCTGCCCGCCGGGAGCGCGCAGGGTGCCGGATACGCCAACCTGCGTGCCAGTCAGGCTGAGGGTGGCCCAGGCCGGCAGAACCAGGTCGTCGTTGACCGATACCGGCCCGGCATTCACGAGACCGATACGGGTGGCGCCGGAGGCAACGAGCGCCTCTCCGGACAGCACCAGCGGCGGGGCGCCGGCTGGCGCCCCGCCCGGAGCGCGGCCCACGACCAACTCCGGCAGCCCGGACTGGACAAGCGTGAGGGCGAGCGCCCCGCCGAGCGGGGCCTCGTCGTAGCGGCGCGCAAAGGCCGGCCGGCCGGAGGTGCTCAGGTCCGCTGCAGGTCCCCGCTGGTAGGCGCCCGCGGTGCTGCCGGCGGCAATGGCGCCGTCCAGGGCGAGCCCACGCGCCTGGATGGTCAGGGACCCGGCATCCTTCCCTTCCACGTAGCCAGCCTCGCGCCGCACCGTGTTGGCCACCAGTCCGGTGTAGGTCTGGTCGGGATCGGCGCCGGAGATGTCCACCACCCGGCCGTTGGCCTGGCGCAGGCGGCTGGTGCTCAGGATGCCTTCCGTATAAGTCACCTTGCCGCCGCTGACGTCGACCAGCGCGCCCTCCTCCAGCGTGAACGCGCCTTCGGACTGGATCGTGATGGCGCCCCCCACGGACTGGCGCTCGGCCGCGGAACGCTGGATGGACGAGACAGCGCCCTCGATGTTCAGGAAGTCGGTACCGGTCCGGACATCGACCTGCAGCGTCTCGTTGCGAATCGGGCCATCCCGCTGCACCGGTGAGTCGGCCAGCTCGTTGCCCCGCGCCTCGACGCTGACGACGTTGCGGGCCACGGAAGTCACCGTGGTGTCATCGCCGGAGGCATCCAGGATGGCCCCGGACTCCACGACGAGCCGGGCGGAAGCCGTTGCCGGATCACCAGGCTGCCGGAAATCCGGGGGAGCGCCGGGATCCGCCGCCGCCGTCAGGTTGATGAGGCCGCCCGTGCTCGTGACCCGGGAGCCCGACTCGAGGCGCACGCGGGTGCCGGCCAGCGCCACCCGGGACAGGGACTGGGCCTGGGCGTCCGCGGCCCGGATCTCCGCCCCGTCCTCGTCCGGGGTGGTGTCCGGCACCACTTCCGTGATGCTGCCGCTGCCGAGCTCCAGGTCGCCGCCCCGGACCGCCTGGGGCCGGCGCGGCAATCGTTCGCTGTTGACCGACAGCGTGCCGCTCATGTCCTGGGCCGCCAGCCGGATGCTGCCGTTCAGGGACACGCTGGTAGTCGCGCGGACCAGGCCATCCTGGTTCACCGCCATGCCCAGCATGGTGATGTTGCCCCGCTCGGCGATGAGCGATCCCAGGTTGGTGACGTCACCGCCGGTGCTGACCTCGACGAGGAGGCCGCGGAGGTTCGGATCATCCGAGGCCGCGATCAGCACGCGGTCCTGCGCCGCGGCCAGTACCTGCTGGCCCTCCGGCGTCTTGATCGTGCCTTCGTTGACGATGGTGGGCGCGAAAATAAGGATGCGGCCAGACTTGCCGGACTCGAGGGTCGCGCCCTCCGCGATGCGGATCTCGCCCATCGGCCTCCCGAGGCTGTCGAAGGCGGGCAGCGCACCGCCTGCGTCGTTGATGGCGTTGACGAAGCCGATCTCCTGGTAGACCCGGTCGTCGATCTCGAGTGTCGACGCGATGAGGCTCTGGGTGTTTACCTGGGCGCCGGTGCCAAAGAGGATGCCGTTCTGGTTGATCAGATAGACCTGCCCGTTGGCAGTGAGCTTGCCGTTCACCTGGCTGGGCGCCGCATCGAAGATGCGGTTCAGCGCCACCGACGAGGATGTCGGCTGCTTGAACTCCACAGACGCGCCGGCCCCGATGTTGAAGCTCTGCCAGTGCAGGGTTGCCTTGTCCGCCACCTGGTTGATGACCATGCTGTTCCCGGTGACCACCGGCAGCTGCGCACCGACGAAGCGCGCGTTGGCCCCGGTCAGCACCTGGGGCAGTTCGGCCGCCTGCAGCGCCGTGCGGCCCTGGATCAGCGCGAGGCAGGCGCCGGCCAGGACCAGCAGCACGTGGCGTAGAGGCGTGGCCTGGTAACGGGGGGTCATGGACTCAGTGCTTCCTGGCATGGACCAACGCGGAGTCTATTGACTCAGTTATTACGGTTTCATGATCAGTCCAGGCATGGCGATCAGCCTCGCCTGGCATCAGGAACAAGGAGGCCGGGCAGGCTCCCGTCAGGGTGCCTGCCCGGCCAATCGTCACGTCAGACCGATCTAGTTCTTGTAGGACAGTTCCTGGCAGCTGTCGGCCGTGCCGCCGGGCGTCTCGCGGGCCCAGGGGGTCCGCGGGTCGTTGCCGATGGGACCGCCCGAGAAGACCTGCGGGGCCGTCTTGCTGGCCGACAGGAGGCCACCCTGCCACGGGGTGGCGGCCGTGGCGACGATGAGGCCGTCGTTCACGGCGTCAACCGCCGCCGCGTCCGGGCTGTTCCAGTCGGCGAAGAACTCCTTCAGCACCTGGATTTCGCCGGCGTCAGCGGCGACCGTGCGGATACCGCCCGTGCGGGCTTCCGGGTTGCCGAGGGCGTCGACGCGGTTCTGGTAGCTCAGGTAGTAGATGTCGCTGTAGGCACCCGTAAAGGCGTTCTCCAGCGTCGGCGCCACGAAGTCGATCTTCACGAAGCGGTAGGGCCGGCCCAGGCTGGCATTCCGCTCAAGGCTGTTATACGTCATGGCATAGGCGGTGCGGCCCGTGGGGACCACGCTCGAGTTGCCGTTGCCGGCCGTCGGCGCGTTCGGGAAGGCCGTGAGGCCGTCCGTGAAGCCGCCGTTGTAGCCGGTACCGTTCGCCAGCGCCGTCATGGCCAGGTCGATGTTGCCGGAGCCCTCGTTCTCGTAGACCTGGGGCGCCGCGACCACGTTCGGCACGTTGTTGGCGAAGGTCTTGATGGCCGGCGAGTTGTTGATGCAGTTGGTGCGGAAGAAGTTCACCATGAACTGCGCGTGGGTGCCGGAACCCGCCGTCCGCCGGACCAGGTTGACCTTGGTGCCCTGGGATCCGCCGTTGACGAAGGGCGGCGGGTTCAGCTGCAGGCCGTAGGGATTGCGGGTCTGCCAGCTGCTGATTTCGCCGGAGAACACGGACTGGACCAGCGCCGTCGGCAGGCTGGGCATGCAGGCAATCGAGTCCCGCTGGGCCCGGGTCGGACTTGCCGGACAGTTCGGCAGTAGTCCTGCGGCCTGCTGGTCATCGGTCAGCTCGTCGTACATGGCAAGCGTCACTGCCACGCCAAACACGATGCCCGGGCCGGTCTTGACGATCAGGTTGCCGCTGTCCACGAAGTCGTTCTGGGGCTTGTCGGGCAGGCCCGGCACGCTCGTGCCGAAGCCGGTGGCCAGCTGGCCCACGAAGACCTTCGGCTCCACGTCGGAAATGCCGCCGTCCGGCGCCTGGGTGACGTTCAGCGCGGTGTCGGGGCAGTCATAGAGCTTGAAGCGGGTGACGCCGTCGACGGACAGGAAGGTATTGTCGGGCCCCGGGTTGCTGGTCGGGATGACCTGGGTGCAGGTGGCCGTCGAGGCGTTCATGTAGGTCTGGTCGGCGGCAGGGGCTACGGTGGGGTTGGCGACCGGCGCCACGCCGGTGCCCGAACCGCCGTTGTACTTGTAGACGGCCGTGCGGGCACCCGCCAGGTTGCCGCCGAGGGACGGCTTGAAGTTGCAGTGGGTCACCTGCTGGTTCCGGTGCTGGAGAGCCGGCAGGGCGGCCGAGCCGTTGCCGGCCCCGGGAACGGTCAGCACCTGGTCCACGAAGACCTGCGGCGTGATCACGCCGTCGGCATCGTTGGTGTTGCCGTCGAAATTGCAGAACCGCAGCATGATGTCCAGGTGGAAGGTCTCCTGAACGGCCGTGGCGCCGCCGATGAAGATCTCGTTGGGGGCGCCGATGGCCCCCGCGGAGGCCTGGCCCGCAGCAAACACGAGTGCTGCAGCGCTCAGGACGCCGTAATACTTGCTGGTAATAGTCATTGCTCGCTCCATTGGTTACTTCGCTAACTGGTTCTCTGGAAGGCAGGTATTGGATGGGTCGTCAGGCAGCGCGGGACCGGCCGCCCGTGCGACGAAGGCCGATCAGCGTCCCGAAGGCCGAGGCCAGCAGCCAGACGGCCGCCGGCACCGGGACCACGGTGCTGTTGAAGCTGATGTCGCCGGTCTGCAGGTTGCTGGTGATGGGTCCCAGCACCGCGCGGATGATTTCGAAGTTGGCGTTGGTCTTCCAGCTGATGATCTGGTTCGCGGCACCGAGCAGCACCTCGTTGCTCGGCTGGATCGCGCCGCCATAGCTGTCACCCCAGGCATTGCCGTGGAACCCCGGGTCGGAGGGCGTATTGGCGATCAACACGCCGTTGGCATTGAAGGTCCCGTTGTTGGCATTGCTGATCTTGGTGACGGTATTGATCACACCGGCGTTCAGCTGGGCGAAATTGTCCACGCCCGGCCCCGCGGCATTGCCGGTCGTCAGGAAGCCCTGCAGGTCCGTGGAGAACGACCCGTCGGTCAGCGCACCGCCCACGTTGAAGATGATGCGGCTGGTGGCGCCGGCCGACCCCACGAAGGCGAGGATGTCGGCCTCCTGGGCGGCGGTCGTGGACCAGGGCGTGCCGGCGAAGACGTCCAGCGCGCGGGCGCCGGTGTCGATCACCAGGTTGCGCACGACCTGGTTCAGGCTGTTGCGCTCGGCGAGCGAGATGAAGACGCTGCTGTTGCTGGACGGGTCGGTTCCCGGGATGAGGGCCGCGTTGGCGCTGCCCATCGCAAGTACGGCGATGGCGGCGGCGACCGGCGCTGCCTTGAGGCTGAGATTCATGCACGATCTCCCACTGTGGTTGGCGGTTGCTGATGCTTCTTCTTGCTGGCACGAGACGTGTTGGTGCCTCGCGACGGGGAGGAGTGTGGAGAGCGGGTATGACCCGTCGGTGATAGCGGGATGAAGATCCTGTAATGGCCGGGCGTGGTCCGGTGGTCCATGGGTGGCAAGAAAAAGGGCCAGGCAGTGTTCCCGTCGGAACGCCTGCCCGGCCCTTGCGCGTGCCGGTCGTGCAGTGAGTACCTGGCTCGTGGGGGCCAGATCAGCTGGCCGCCCGCGTCCCGCGAGCCGCCCGGCGGGCTGCGATCAGGCCGAGGCCAGAGGCCAGCAGCCAGACCGTGGCAGGCAACGGCACCACGGTGGACGTGAAGCTGATGTCGCCAGTCTGCCGGCTGCTGCTGATGAAGCCGAGCTGGCTCCGGATGATCTCGAAGTTGGCATTCGTCTTCCATCCGATGATCTGGTTCGCAGCACCGAGCAGCACCTCGTTGCTTGGCTGGATGGCGCCGCCGTAGCTGTCGCCCCAGCCATTGGCGTGGAACCCGGGGTCGGACGGGGTATTGGCAGTCAGCACGCCGTTGGCGTTGAAGGCGCCCGTGTTGGCGTTGCTGATCTTCGTGATCGTGTTGATCACACCCGCGTTCAGCTGTGCGAAGCCATCGATCGCCGGACCCTCTGCGTTACCGGTCGTCAGGAAGCCCTGCAGGTCAGTGGCAAACGAGCCATCGGTGAGGGCGCCACCCACGTTGAAGACGATGGTGCTGGTCGCCGCGGCCGAGCTGACAAAGGCCAGGATATTGGCCTCCTGGCCCGGCGTCGTGGACCAGGGCGTGCCAGCGAAGACGTCGAGCGCGCGCGCCCCGGTGTCGATCACCAGGTTTCGCACGACCTGGTTCAGGTTATTGCGCTCAGCCAGCGAGATGAACACGCTGCTGTTGCTGGAGGCATCGGTGCCCGGGATGAGTGCCGCATTGGCAATGCCGGTACCGACCACGAAGGCCGCGATGGCCGCGGCGAGCGGGGCCACCTTGGTATTGATTTTCATGCACGATCTCCCACTTGCGACTGGCTTTGTTTGGTTTATGACTCGCGTTCTTGGCGCGTGTAGCAAGGGAGTCTGAAGGGGCACTGTGACTGCGCCGTGATAGGAATGTGAACGTTCCGTAACACATCTCGGCCCGACGGCCGGGCAGCCGGAAGGATCAGAAGGCGAAGCGCGTGTTGAAGTGCCACCGGGAATCCCCGGCGAGGACGCTGTCGTCGTCACTGTCCCTGAGGGGGACCGCCCACTCGATCTCGGCAGTGAGGCGGCGCCAGAGCGCTGCCCGAAGCCCCACGCCCGTGCTCCAGAGCAGGAAGCGATAGCTCTGCTCCGGCAGCGGATCCTGGAGTCGGCCGGCCCCCGCGTCCAGGAACGCGAATGCTCGGCCTGATGAGAAGCCCGGCAGCCCCTCCCCCCAGTCCGGCGACAGGAATTCCAGCTGTGCATACATCCCGTCGTCGACGAACTGCTGGGACTCCAGGTACCCACGGACGCTGTCGGCTCCGCCGAAGGCGAACTGCTCGTTGCTGATCAGCGGGGAATCGGTGGCCTGGGCGCTCACTTCGAGCCGAAGGCGGGTCCTGGCCCAGAGTTCCTGCTCGTGGGCCAGACTG
>CALGMY010000231.1 GCA_937958785.1 uncultured Gammaproteobacteria bacterium
GGTGTAACCCGTGCCGAGGACCAGGGCGACGACGGCGATGAGAGCTACTTCACGCATCATGGTGACCATCTCCAGGGATGTTTGCCTTCGAGCATAGCACCGGGGCCCCGTTGCTTGTGACCGCCAACCGGCTGTGCTTAACATCCGCCGCATGGCACCCGGCAGTGGCAATGGAGGGCAGCGCCCGTGAGCCCCGAGCGCAGGCGTGGGGCCGTGCCGGGCGGCCAGGGCAAGCACATCGGGCTCGTGCTCCCCGGCGGTGGTGCCCGGGGCGCCTACCAGGTGGGCGTGCTGAAGGCCATTGCCGAAATGCTTCCCCGGCGATCACCAAACCCCTTCGCGGTGCTGAGCGGCACGTCTGCCGGTGCCATCAGCGCGGCGGTGCTCGCCTCCCGCGCCCGCTGCTTCCGGGTCGCGGTCAGCGATCTCGAGCGGGTGTGGGCCAACTTCCACTCGAGCCAGGTTTTCCGGTGCGACCCGGCCACCATGCTGAAGAGCAGCCTCCACTGGCTGGCAGCGATGGTGCTCGGGGGGCTCGGCCCCCGCAACCCGAGGTCCCTGCTGGACAACGACCCGCTCTGGGCCCTGCTCCGGGGTCGCATCAATTTCGACGCCATCCAGGACTCCATCGACCGGGGTTACCTGGGGGCGCTGGCGATCACGGCGGCCGGGTATGGCTCCGCCCGTTCGATCACGTTCTTCCAGGGCCGGTCGGAGCTGCAGCCCTGGGAGCGGGTCCGGCGCAAGGGGCGGCCCACCCGCATCGCGCTGGAGCACCTCATGGCCAGCGTCGCGGTGCCCATGGTCTTTCCGCCAGTGCGCATTGGCCAGGAATACTTCGGTGACGGGGCCATGCGCCAGGCGACGCCCCTGTCGCCGGCGCTGCACCTCGGGGCCCACCGCCTGCTGGTGATCGGCGTCCGCAACGAGGTCCCTGAACCGCTGCCGGCGGCCGACCAGGCCGTTCCCTACCCCAGCTTCGGCAGGATCGCGGGCTACATCCTCGATGCGCTCTTCATGGATGGCCTCTCGTCCGACCTCGAGAACCTGATCCGCATCAACATGATCCTGGAGAACATGCCTGGCCGGGTGCTGCAGGGCGAGTTCGGGCACCTGCACCACACCGACGCGTTCATCATGCTGCCGACCCAGGACGTGCGGGCGGTTGCCGCCCGTCACGTCCGCGAGATGCCGCGAGCCATGCGCCTGTTAATGCGCGGCCTCGGGGCCCTGAACTACGGCGGCAGCCAGCTGCTGAGCTACCTGCTGTTCGAGTCCGGCTATACCCGTGAGCTGATCACGCTGGGCTACGAGGACGCCCTGGCCAGGCGGGAAGACCTGCTGGCCTTCCTCGACGGGCAGCCCATCCAGGCGCCGGCGGGCATCACCGGCTGGCGGGACCTCAGCGAGGAATATTCCCAGCGCCTGCGGGTTCTCAGGGTGACCGGGGCCGCCTAGGTCTCCAGCGGCCCACCGAACTGCGGGGCCTGGATCCGTCCGTCCACCTCGGGCAACTCGTTGTGGCGGGTCATCACCGGCGAATAACGGCGGGCGAGTTCGGCGGCGACCTTCTCCGCCATGTATACCGACCGGTGCTGGCCACCTGTGCAGCCCAGGGCCACCGTCAGGTAGTTGCGGTTGAAGTCGATGTATTCGGGGATCCAGCGGTCCAGGAATCCCAGGATATCGTCGTACATGCGCTGCACCTGGGGCGAGGCGTCGAGGAACCCCGCGACCGGTGCATCCTTGCCCGTGAGGGGCCGCAACGTCACGTCCCAGTAGGGATTCGGGAGGCAGCGGAGGTCGAACACGAAGTCTGCGTCGGCCGGGATGCCGTGCTTGTAGCCGAAGGACTCGATGAGTATCGACAGCCCCGGCTGCTCATGGGCCCCCACGCGCCGCCGGATGATGTCCCGCAGCTGGTAGATGCTGGTCCGCGTGGTGTCGAGCACCAGTTCGGCCGAGGAAATGATCGGCCCCAGCAGTTGCCGTTCCCGGTCGATGGCCTCCCGCAGGCTGAGCCCGGCGGCGCTCAGCGGGTGCTTGCGGCGGCTCTCCGCGTAGCGCTTCAGCAGCACGTTGTCGTCCGCGTGGAGGAAGATGACCTCGCAGCGCACGCCACGGGTCCGGAGGTCCCGGACCATGCCGGGAAGCCCTGCCAGGTCGGCAGCCCGGTTCCGTGCATCGATGCCGACGGCAAGGTTTGCGTAGAGCGGGTCCTGCGTGGCGGTGATCTCGCCGATGAGCGTGGCGAGGAGGGCAGCAGGCATGTTGTCGATGCAGTAGAACCCGAGGTCCTCGAAGTGGTGAAGGGCCACGGTCTTGCCGGAACCCGAGAGGCCACTGACGATGATCAGGCGCACGGCTGAACGGGCTCCAGCAGGATCAGGCGGGACGGTCGTGCTTGCCGTTGTCCCGGGCATGGTGGTCGGTGAGCTTTTCCTTGTGCTTGCGCACCTGACGGTCCAGCTTGTCCACCATGCCGTCGATCGCGGCGTACATGTTTTCCTCGATGGATTCGGCAAACAGCTGGCCACCGGCCAGGTTGACCGTGGCCTCCGCCCGGTGCCGCAGCTTGTCCACGGTCAGGATGCAATGCACCACGGTCACGTGGTCGAAGTGGCGCTCGATGCGCCCGAGCTTCGACTGCACGTAGTCCCGCATCGGTTCGGTGATCTCCACGTGGTGTCCAGTGAGGTTCAGCTGCATGTTGGCCTCCTTTGTCGTTCTCGTAATCGGGGTGCGGTCAGCGGGCGGGGCGCCGTCGACGCTCGCTGGATGGTTCGATGTGCATGGCTTCCCGGTATTTTGCCACTGTCCGCCGGGCCACCTGGATGCCCTGCTTGGACAGGATGGCGGCCAGCTGGCTGTCGGACAGCGGCTTGGCCGGGTCCTCCTGGCTGATGAGCTTGCGGATCCGGGCCCGGATGGCCGTCGACGACTGCTCGCTGCCATCGTCCCCGGTGACCTGGCTCGAGAAGAAGTGCCGGAACTCGAATACTCCCCGCGGGGTGTGCATGTACTTGTTCGCCGTCACGCGGGAGATCGTGGATTCGTGCATCTGCACACTGTCGGCGACGTCCCGCAGCACCATGGGCCGCATGGCCTCCTCGCCGTGGTCCAGGAACTCCGCCTGCCGCTCCACGATGCACCTCGCGACCTTGAGCAGCGTGTCGTTGCGGATCTCGAGGCTCCGGATGAGCCAGCGCGCCTCCTGGAGCTGGGTGCGCAGCGTCGTGTGTTCGCTCTCGCCGCGGACCATGTCCGCATAGGCCTGGTTGACCTTGAGCCGTGGGGTGATCGACCGGTTCACCTCCACCGCCCAGCGCCCGTTGCGCTTGCGTACGAATACATCCGGCACAATGTAGTCCGGCGATGCCGGCTGCACTGCCAGCCCGGGCTTCGGGTGGCAGTTGCGGATCAGGGCGAGCGCCACGTCGAGGTCTTCCTCCGACACGCCGAGCCGGCGCCGCAGGATCCCCAGCTGCTGTTCGGCGACCAGGTCGAGGGCATCCACCGTGATGGCGAGCGCCAGGTCCCGGCCCGGCACGCTCGCCGCGAGCTGGCCGAGCTGGATGCGGATGCACTCCCCGAGGTCGCGCGCACCGACCCCGACGGGATCGAGGGCCTGGACCTTGGCGAGGGTCAGTTCCAGCTCGGGAAGCGTGAACTCGCCGGACTGCTGCAGGGTCTCGAGGATCGCCAGCAGCGGCTCGGTCAGGTAGCCGGCGTCGTTCATGGCGTCGACCAGGGCCTGCCCCATGACCACCTCGCGAGGTTCGAAATGCTCGGTCTCGAGCTGCCAGAGCAGGTGGGCGTGCAGCGTCTCGTTGGAGCGGTCGCTGGGCTCCGGCCGCCCGTCCTCGTCGTCCCAGTTGCCGCTGCCCCCGGAGGTCTCGTTCCAGAGCAGCGAGTCGCCCTCGTCTTCGGCTGCCGATGCGGCGGGGCCCTCACCGGCAGCATCGCTGGCCCCGTCGTCCCAGAGGTCCGCGGGGGTTTCGTCGTCGGGCGTGCCACCTTCGGCGGGGTCGCGCGGCAGGGCATCGAGCTCGACCGGGCCGTCGCCGCCGCCACCCGACTCGTCCAGGTCGAGCATCACGTTCTCTGCCAGCAGCTGTTCGAGCTGGGTGTTCAGCTCGGCCACGGGCAGCTGCAGCAGGCGGATGGCCTGTTGCAGCTGCGGCGTCATGGTCAGCTGCTGGCTGATCCTGAGTTGTAGAGCCGGCTTCATCCTCGTCCCTGAAGGCAGCGCGCGTCCTGGCGCGGCCTATAGCTTAAAGCCTTCGCCCAGGTAGACCTGCCGGACCTGCTGGTTCGCCAGGATGTCCTCGGGCGCGCCCTCGGCAATCATCGTCCCGTCATTGAGAATATAGGCCCGGCCGCAGATTCCCAGGGTTTCGCGCACATTATGGTCCGTTATGAGGATGCCGATGCCCCGGGAGGCCAGGTGCCGGATGATCCGCTGGATATCCAGCACCGAGATCGGGTCAACCCCGGCAAACGGCTCGTCGAGCAGGACGAAGCGGGGCTCCGCGGCGAGGGCCCTGGCGATCTCTACGCGTCGTCGCTCTCCGCCGGACAGGCTGAGTCCCATGCCGGTGCGCACATGGGTGATGTGCAGCTCCTCCAGCAGTTCTTCCAGCACGCGCTCCTGGTCCGAGCGGCTCAGGCCGGGCCTGGTCTCCAGGATGGCGAGGATGTTGTCCTCCACGCTGAGCTTGCGGAACACCGAGGCTTCCTGGGGCAGGTAGCCGAGGCCGAGCCGGGCGCGGCGGTGCATCGGCATGTCGGTGAGGTCATGGTCGTCCAGCTGGATCCGGCCTGCGTCGCACGGCACGAGCCCGACGATCATGTAGAACGCCGTGGTCTTGCCCGCCCCATTGGGGCCGAGGAGGCCCACGATCTCCCCGCTGTCGACCGTCAGCGAGATACCCTTGACCACCTGGCGCTGCCGGTACCGCTTCTGGACGTCCGTTGCCCGGAGCGTACTCACTGGGGTGCCACCGACTTCTCCTCGGGTGTGATCCGCATCCGGACCGCGCCCCCGGTCCCGCCCCCGGCGGTCACCACCTCGCGCCGGAGGTCGTAGGCGATCCGCGAGCCCGAGATCTCGCTGCGCCCGTCGCTCAGCCAGGCATCCTCGGCGATTTCCAGCGTGGCGCCCTCCAGGTCGTAGGCCACGACCCCGCCGCGGCCCTCGGTCGGGCGCCCCTCGGCCGTGGCGGCCTGGCTGAACCTGGCCGGGCTGCCCGTCAGCACCGCCTCCCGCAGGCGGTTGTCCCGGAAAGTGAGTTCGGCGCGGTCGCCGCTCGCACGGGTGGCGCCGTTGATGATGCTTACGTTGCCGGTGAAGACCCAGCGGCTGTCCTCGAAGTCCGCCGGGTCGGCCACGGCCTCGTCCGCCTTGATCGCCAGGCCACCCTGCCGGATGTTGAGCTGGCGGAAGATGAGCCGGTTGTTGCGCCGGTCGAGTTCGGAGAAGGCGGCATCGAGGTCGATCGGCAGGGCGGGGTCCGCCGGCTGCAGTGCGGGGATCGCCAGGGGCGGCTCGGCAGCCGCACCGGACCCTGCCACGAGCATTCCGGCCAGGACGAGGCAGGGGAATGCCGCGGTCCGGTCAGGGGAGGAACCGGCCCTCGACCTCGGCACTGAACTGAAGGCGATCCTGCTTGAGATAGACACGCATCCCCCTGGCCCGGAGCGTGTCCCGGTCGCGTTCCACCGCCACCATGCGCTCGGTCCGGGCGATGTAGGCTTCAGGATCCAGCTCCAGGTAGTCGGTCCGGATCAGGAGTGGCGCCGCGCTTTCGCGGCTCCGGTCTCCGGCGGTGGCCGGCCGTTCCGCGGTCACCGCGGTCACGTCGCCGGACAGCTGAATGATATTACGATCCGGCGGTATCTGTCCGCGCTCGGCCCGCAGTGTCCAGGGCACCTCGGCACCGGGCTCGTAGTCCACGGTGACCTTCGCCATCGTGATGGTGCCGTCCGCGAGGGCCTGTTCGCCGGAGGCGGCGCTCACCCGGTAGAGCAGCGCGCCGTCGGGGCCGGTCCCGGTGAGCCTGGCGTCGCGAACGTAGTAGCCGGCGCCGAGCCGCGGGCCGGCCTGCTCCCCGGCGGCATCGGGGCGATCGCGCAGCGCGAGCCAGGTGCTCGCGGCCGCGGCGACCGCCAGCAGGACCAGCCGGCCGGGGTGCTGCACCTGCACGGGCCGGCCTCAGCCTTCCCGCCGGCTGGCGAGCAGCAGGTCGCAGACCTCCCGCACGGCGCCGCAGCCGCCGGCCGCGGCAGTCACCCAGTGCACTGCCGCCAGGACGTCGGGGTGAGCATCCGCCACTGTGATCGCGAGGCCGGCGCCGCGCAGGATGGGGAGGTCAGGCACGTCGTCACCCACGCAGGCGACCTCGGCAGGGCTGATCCGAAGCTCTGCGAGCAGCTGGTCGAGGACCACCCGCTTGTCGTTGCGACCCAGGTGGACGTGGCGCACGCCGAGTTCCGCGAGGCGCGCGGCCGCCGCGGCGGAGCGCCGCCCGGAGATCACCGCGATCGGTATGCCTCCAGCCATCAGCTGCTGCATGCCGTATCCGTCCCGGACGTGGAAGGATTTCGACTCCCGGCCCTCGGCGTCGTAGCAGAGGCGCCCATCGGTCAGCACTCCGTCCACGTCGAGCACGAGCAGCCGGACGCGGGCCGCGCTCGCCCGCACTCCGTCGGGTATCCGGTTCGCCGCCACGGGCTACATCACGCCCGCGCGCAGCAGGTCGTGCACGTTCAGGGCGCCGACCAGCCGGCCGCCGTCATCGACGACCAGGAGGCCATTGATCTTGTGCTGTTCGAGGAGGTGCACCGCTTCCGCCGCCAGCACGCCGGCGGCAATCGTCTTGCAGCCTGGCGTCATCACCTCGCGCATCGGGGTCCGGTGGACGTCGATGCCCCGGTCCAGCACGCGCCGCAGGTCTCCGTCGGTGAAGATCCCGGCGAGGCGCCCGTCGGCCCCGACGATGGCGGTCATGCCGAGTCCCTTCCGGGTCATTTCCATCAAGCCTTGGGACAGGGGCGTCTCGGGGCCGACCCGCGGGATGCCGTCACCCGCATGCATCAGGTCGTCGACCCGGAGCAGCAGGCGCCGGCCCAGCGAACCGCCGGGGTGTGCCAGGGCGAAGTCCTCCCGGGTGAAGCCCCGGCCCTCGAGGAGGGCCACGGCGAGGGCATCCCCCATGGCGAGGGCTGCGGTCGTGCTGGCGGTGGGGGCAAGGTTCAGGGGACAGGCCTCCTCCCGCACCCCCACGTCGAGGCAGACCGTGGCGGCCATGGCCAGGGTGGAGCGCAGGTTGCCCGTGAGCATGATCAGCGGGATGCCGAGCCGCTTCAGGAGGGGGAGCAGGGTGATGAGCTCGTGGGTCTCGCCGGAATTGGAGATCGCGATCACCACATCAGCCGCCGTGATCATGCCGAGGTCCCCGTGGCTGGCTTCCCCGGGGTGCACGAAGAACGCCGGGGTGCCGGTACTGGCCAGCGTGGCTGCGATCTTGCCCCCGATGTGCCCGGACTTGCCCATGCCGGTGACGACCACCCGGCCACGACACTGGAGGCAGGTCCGGCAGGCCTGCTCGAACCGCCCGTCCAGTTTCGGCGCCAGGCTGGCAATGGCCGCGGCCTCGATCTCCAGGACCCGGCGGCCGCGTGCCCGGAAGTCCAGCTGGTCGTTGTTCATGGCCGGGATTGTAAGTCATCTATAATGCCGCGCCTTCCCGGACCCACGCGCCCCGCCATGACCCCCCAGGACATCGAAGCCCTCATCCGGGCCCACCTCCCGGACACCACCGCCACCGTGCAGAGCGCCGACAACGTGCACTTCGATGCTGTGGTCGTCAGCCCTGCCTTCGCCGGCAAGCGCACGCTGCAACGTCACCGGCTGGTCTACGGCGCACTCGGCAGCCGCATCGGCGGCGACATCCACGCCCTGTCCATCCAGGCCTTCACGCCCGAGGAATGGCAGGACCGCCAGGCCTGACCCGGAGTCGCCGGTCCATGGAAAAGCTCGCGATCACCGGGGGCAAGCCCCTGGAAGGGGAAGTCCGGATCTCCGGGTCCAAGAACGCGGCCCTGCCGATCCTGGCCGCGACCCTGCTGGCCGATGACCGGGTCGTGCTCGGCAACGTCCCCCACCTGAACGACATCACCACCACGATCAGCCTGCTCGGCCGGATGGGCGTGCAGGTCACCGTCCACGACGGGATGAAGCTCGAGGTCGACGCCCGCTCCATCACCGACTGCTCGGCGCCCTACGACCTCGTGAAGACCATGCGCGCCTCGATACTGGTCCTTGGGCCACTGGTCGGGCGCTTCGGCCAGGCGGACGTGTCCCTGCCGGGTGGCTGCGCCATCGGCGCCCGCCCGGTGGACCTCCACGTGGCCGGGTTGCGGGCCATGGGCGCGGACGTGGAAATCGTCGATGGCTACATCCGGGCCCGGGCCGGCCGTCTCAAGGGCGCACGGCTGGTGATGGACAAGGTGACGGTCACCGGCACCGAGAACCTCATGATGGCCGCCTGCCTGGCGGAGGGCGAGACGGTGCTGGAGAACGCCGCGCTGGAGCCCGAGGTGGTGGACCTGGCCGGGTTCCTGACGGCAATGGGGGCCCGGATCGAGGGCGCGGGCACCAACCGCATCGTTATCCAGGGCGTGGACCGGCTGCATGGCGCCTCGTACGAGGTCCAGCCTGACCGCATCGAGACCGGCACGTTCCTCGTCGCGGCCGCCATCACGGGTGGCCGGGTCCGGGCCCGGCGGGCGAACCCGGCCCATCTCGAGGCCGTCCTCGCCAAGCTACGGGCAGCCGGTG
Organism: uncultured Gammaproteobacteria bacterium; assembly: GCA_937958785.1. Classification (GTDB taxonomy): domain Bacteria; phylum Pseudomonadota; class Gammaproteobacteria; order Steroidobacterales; genus SHZI01. Next base: position 8,843 of record CALGMY010000231.1, read on the forward strand.
CGCAGATAGGGACCGGGCCCGACTGGGTGGAGGTCGACATGAGCGGCCGCCGGCCCGCCGCGGTGGACATCAGCACGGACCCCTATCCCGCCTTCCCGACCGACATGCAGCCCCAGTTCATGGCCCTCGACTGCATTGCCGACG